>NZ_JBXWCS010000004.1:0-398281 GCF_057320385.1 Enterobacter cloacae complex sp. 394F7
TGCGTAAGCTGGCGCAGGTGGCGTATGGCGTCCTGAAATCAGGACGCCCGTTCGATGCCACACTGCACGAGAAAAATGCTTGCGTGGCATAACAGTATCTACATTCGGATCGTAGGCCCGGTAAGCGCAGCGCCACTGGGCATAAAGGCAAGGAGTGCCCATGTCAAACTACCGTCGCCATTACGTCCCCGGCGGCACCTGGTTTTTTACCGTCAACCTGCAAAACCGGCAGAGCGATTTACTTACCCGCCATATTGATAGCCTCCGCCAGGCCACCTCATCGGTGAAACGATCAAAGCCCTTTACGATTAATGGCTGGGTGATCCTTCCTGAACATATGCACTGTATCTGGACCTTGCCGGAAGGTGACAGCGATTTTTCCGGGCGCTGGCGTGACATCAAAAAAACGTTCTCACGAAACATTGAAATGCGCCACATCTGGCAGGCGCGTTTCTGGGAACATACCATCCGCAACGACAATGATTACCGCCGACATATGGATTACATCTACCTCAACCCGGTAAAACATGGGTACGTTGGTAAGGTCGTCGACTGGCCGTTTTCAACGTTTCATCGGGATGTACGGGAAGGGTTGTATCCGGCGGATTGGGCCGCGGAGATTGTGGATTTTGCGGCGGGGGAGTGGAAGTAAAAACGCCGGGTAAGCGCAGCGCCACCCGGCAATACATTACAACTCAGTCCTCAAAGAACCAATACCCGCTGTTGACCAGCGCGGCAAGCATGGCGAGGAAAGAGGGATCTTCCAGGGCGTCGCCAAAGGTATCGGCAGTCAGTACCAGATGGCTGGCGATGGCTTCCAGCGCCGGGCGATGCGGAGAATCCAGCTTCTCGCCGTTGACGAAGACATCTTCACCGATGCGCAGCACGCGTAACCCACCGAGGCGAACCAGCTTGTCCCCCTGCTGCAGCGCATCATAAATCTCGTCGGCCTGGTATGGCGGCTCCGGAGGCGCCACATCCAGCTCGTGACGTGACTGGCTGATAAACTCACCAAACCACTGTCTGAAATGTTCCGGCTCGTTGATCAGATCCAGCATCATGCCGCGCAGCTTATCCAGCTCTGCTGGCAGAATGTCTGCCGGATGCTCGCGGGAAGGCACATCCGGATCGCTGTAGCGATGGCTGCCCAGCTCGCGTTGCAGAACGTAATCGGCAAAACCGCTGATCATCTCGCGACCGCTTGGCGCGCGGAACCCGACGGAGTAGTTGAGGGAGTTTTCCAGCGAGTAGCCTTCATGCGGGAATCCAGGCGGGATATAAAGAATATCACCCGGCTCCAGCTCTTCGTCGATGATCCCGTCAAACGGATCTACCTGAAGCAGGTCAGGATGCGGGCAGTGCTGTTTCATTGGCACTTTTTCACCCACGCGCCAGCGGCGGCGGCCGGTCCCCTGAATGATAAACACATCGTACTGATCCAGATGCGGGCCAACGCCGCCCCCTGGCACGGAGAAGGAGATCATCAGATCGTCCATTCGCCAGTCGGGCAGGGCGCGGAACGGGCGCATTAAGGCTGCCGTCGGCTCGTGCCAGTGGTTGACCGCCTGCACCAGTAATGACCAGTTATTTTCACCGAGGTGATCGTAGCTTTCGAAAGGACCATGGCTGACCTGCCATTTTCCATCCTGGTGGCTCACCAGGCGGCTGTCGACTTCGTTTTCCATGGCCAGGCCAGCCAGTTCGTCAGGCGAGATAGGGTCGACAAAATTGCTGAACCCGCGCTTAAGAACTACCGGGCGTTTCTGCCAGTAGCGTTCAATAAACTCGGGCCAGTTCAGTGCTAAGTGATAATCCATATTTTTTTATTCCGCAGGCTCTTACTGAGTCGGATTATAACGGAAGCGCAGAAGCCTGGGTGCGAGATCCGCGCATTTTTCACATAACGGGCTAACTATCGTTCGATGTGGGCTGCTGACGGCCAAAAATCACTTCCATTCTGGCACCGCCAAGTAAACTTTCACCGGTTTCGATTTTGCCGTCGTACTGGTCGACAATCTCGCGTGCGACGGACAACCCCACCCCCTGGCCGGGACGCAATGTATCCGCACGCTGACCGCGATCAAATACCACGTCACGTTTGTTGCGCGGGATCCCCGGGCCATCGTCCTCAACAATGATGTGCAGCTCGTTGTCCGTCTGACGGGCGGAAACCTCCACGAACTCCAGACAATATTTACAGGCGTTATCGAGCAGGTTACCCATCACCTCCATGAAATCATTCTTTTCGCCGACGAAACTGATTTCAGGAGAGATATCGAGACTGATGTTCACCCCTTTACGCTGATACACCTTATTCAGCGCAGAGGTCAGGTTATCCAGCAGTGGTGCCACGGGGTGCAGCTCCCGGCTCAGCAGGGCGCTGCCGGAACGCATGCTGGCGCGATGAAGATAGTAGCCAATTTGCTGCGAAATACGGCTGATCTGCTCAAGCATCACCGGCTCGGCATCATCAACGCTCATTCTGGAGCTGCGCATGGATCGCAGGGTGCTTTGCATGACGGCCAGCGGGGTCTTCAGGCTGTGAGTGAGGTCAGTCAACGTGGTGCGGTATTTATCGTAGCGCTCGCGTTCACTTTTCAGCAGGCGGTTAAGGTTACGCACCAGACTTGTTAGCTCACGCGTCGTCTCAGGATTAAGCTTCTCGCGATGATGCTCCTCCAGCTCGCGAACCTCTTTCGCCAGCGATTCAATCGGGCGCAAACTCCACCAGGCGGCAATCCACAGCAGCGGTATGACCAGCAGCAGATTGGCAGCCAGCACGTAGACGAACCAGCCCCAGACCCGATAAGAGCGTTTAAGCTCGACGGGGATGGTATCCACCACTACGATGGTCAGCTGCGGCATGTCAGGCGTGGCGGGATAGAGGTTGATGGCGACGGAGTGGGTCATTTCTGTTTCGGCGTCATCGGCGCGGATCTCATTCAGCTTTTTTTGCAGAGAGCGATCTTCGCGCAGCAGGCTGCTGGTGGTATTCAGATCGGCTTCAATTTCATGAAATCCGTTGGTTTTCAGCCATTCCGGGCGGATGCTTTTCACCAGCCAGGGAACATCACGCTGTGCCCACAGCAGTTTCCCTTTTTCATTGTAAATCAGCGCCAGCGTGGGACTCTGCTGGTTAAGATTCTCCGGCATTTCAACGCTGATCTGGTTGTTTTCCCACTTTGCGAGGGTATAAAACAGGTTGCTCTCACCGCGCAGCAGACGAAAGGTCGTTTTATCAAAACTGACGCTGTAACCAACCAGCGCCACCATGCCGTAAGAAAGCGACAGCACCAGCACAACGGCGGCTGTAGCCAGCAAAAAGCGAACCCGCAGTGAAAGGGGCATAATATGCCGCATTAGTCGTTTCATTTAGCGTAATTCG
Organism: Enterobacter cloacae complex sp. 394F7; assembly: GCF_057320385.1. Classification (NCBI taxonomy): domain Bacteria; kingdom Pseudomonadati; phylum Pseudomonadota; class Gammaproteobacteria; order Enterobacterales; family Enterobacteriaceae; genus Enterobacter; species Enterobacter cloacae complex sp. 394F7. The sequence goes on from NZ_JBXWCS010000004.1 coordinate 3,386, forward strand.
AACAGGTAGCCCTGACCGCGCACGGTTGTGATCACATCATGCGGATACTGCGCCTGAATCTTCTTACGCAAACGGCCCATCAGCACATCAATGGTGTGACTCTCACGCAGTTCGGCATCCGGGTAAAGCTGGAGCATTAAGGAGTCTTTGCTCACCACTTTACCGTTGTTACGGATTAGCGTTTCCATGATGGTGTATTCGAAGGCCGTCAGTTTGATGACTTCATTGTTGATTGAGAATTCCCGACGGGAGAGATCCACCTGGAAAGGTGGAAGGGAAATCACCTGGGAGGCGAGCCCGCTGTTGCGGCGTAACAGGGCCTGCATGCGTGCCGCCACTTCTTCAATATGAAACGGTTTGGTGACGTAATCATCGGCACCGGCACTGAGCACTTCCACTTTGTCCTGCCAGCCTTCACGCGCGGTCAGCACCAGGACAGGAAGGGAGACATCGTGGCTGCGCCAGCGGCGAATCAATGACAGTCCGTCTTCGTCAGGTAACCCGAGATCAACGATGGCGATATCCGGCAGGTGTTCATTGAGATAATAATCGGCTTCTTTTGCATCTTCCGCATCATCCACCTGATGTCCCATCTCCTGAAGCTGAACCTTCAGGTGATGACGTAGCAATGCGTTATCCTCAACAACCAGTACGCGCATCATCTTTCTCCCAGAATTAATAGTATGAATAGTTTAACGCTGATTATGTTGTTGTGGGGATAAACATTGAGTAAACCGGGGAAAAAGCAGCCCCCTTTTCGGGCGAAAAGGGGGCGGAGGAGATTACTTCAGCTCGTCGACCATGGTGATGGCGCGGCCAATGTAATTCGCTGGTGTCATCTCTTTCAGGCGGTTTTTTTCCGCTTCCGGCAATGCGAGGCTATCGATAAACTGTTTCATACCTTCCGCATCGACACGTTTACCGCGGGTCAGCTCTTTCAGTTTTTCATACGGTTTTTCGATGCCGTAACGACGCATCACGGTCTGGATCGGTTCGGCCAGCACTTCCCAGTTGTGGTCCAGCTCGTCCAGCAGACGATCGCGGTTCACTTCCAGCTTGCTCACCCCTTTCAGGGTGGACTGATAGGCGATCAGCGCATAGCCAATCCCCACGCCCAGGTTACGCAGCACGGTGGAGTCGGTCAGGTCGCGCTGCCAGCGGGAAACCGGCAGTTTGCTCGCCATATGCTGCAACACGGCGTTGGCCAGACCCAGGTTGCCTTCAGAGTTTTCGAAGTCAATCGGGTTCACTTTGTGCGGCATGGTTGAAGAGCCGATTTCACCGGCGATGGTCTTCTGCTTGAAGTGGTTCAGCGCGATATAACCCCACACGTCACGGTCGAAGTCGATCAGAATGGTGTTGAAGCGGGCGATACAGTCGAACAGCTCGGCGATATAGTCGTGCGGCTCAATCTGAGTGGTGTACGGGTTCCACTGAATTCCCAGGGAGGTCACGAACTCTTCACTGAACTGATGCCAGTCCACTTCCGGGTAAGCGGCAATATGGGCGTTGTAGTTACCTACCGCGCCATTGATTTTACCAAGGATCTCAACCTGTTCCAGTTGACGATACTGACGCTCCATACGGTATGCCACGTTAGCCATCTCTTTACCCATCGTGGATGGCGTAGCGGGCTGACCATGGGTACGGGAGAGCAGGGGAATGTCGCGGTATTCCACAGACAACGCTTTCACCGCGTCAATGATTTTACGCCAGTAAGGCAGAACCACCTCTTTGCGCGCGGTAGAGAGCATCAATGCGTGAGACAGGTTATTGATGTCTTCAGAAGTACAGGCGAAGTGAATGAATTCAGACACCGCGTGCAGCGCCGGAACGCTTGCCACTTTCTCTTTCAGGAAGTACTCAACCGCTTTTACGTCGTGGTTGGTGGTACGTTCAATGGTCTTGATGCGAGCAGCATCTTCTTCATTGAAGTCAGCAACGATTTTATCAAGGTAATCGTTTGCCTGGGCGTCAAAAGCAGGAACTTCCTTGATTGCTGCCTGGGCGGCCAGCTTTTGCAGCCAGCGTACTTCAACCTGAACACGGAACTTCAGCAGGCCATATTCGCTGAAGATCCCGCGCAGCGCGCTGACTTTATCGCCGTAGCGTCCATCGACAGGGGATACGGCGGTCAGTGAGGATAATTCCATAATTCGCAACTCCGGGAGGTTAACAATGAGCAAGAATTTGTTTTGCCTGAGTCGTCAGGCGATTACGAGAAAACATTAACTGCAGGCGGCCACCGCCAACCTGATGCCACAGCACGGCGGCACGGATACCGGCCAGCAGCGAGGCGCGTACTTTTGCCTGGACCTGCGGGCTTTGCAGTACGGCAGGTGAACCGGTGACCTGGATACGCGGGCCCAGCGGACTGATGACATCAACATAAATACCGGCCATGGCGCTCAACAGCGTTTCAGACTGCAGATCAAAATGGTCGAGCTGACGCTGCAATCCGGCAATGCGGTCACCCAACGTATTCAGCGCGCCTTTCGCTGCGCTGAGTTTACGTTCCAGCACCATCAGGCTTAACGTATAACGGGTAAGCTCTGCGTTTAATCCCTGACGGCTGCTGGCATTAAGCACGCCAAGCAAGGTTTCAAGACCGAGACGAAGATTGGTTTCGCTGCCACCGAAGACACCCAGGGTTGAACCGGGGTTGAGATCGATAACGCTGTTGAGCGAAACGTGCAGCGCGTCAGCGTCACAATGACCCTGATGCGCCAGCTGTTGCACCAGACGGGCTGACTGGCAAATTCCTGCCAGTGCCAGGGTGATGTCATAATAGTTCTTCGCCACACGTTCTCCTTTATGTGTGCTATCGGGTTAAACGGCCGGCAGCGGCAGGCGCTGTTCTATGATCCCACCACCCAGGCAGATATCACCGCTGTAGAAGACGGCGGACTGGCCCGGCGTGACGGCTGCAACTGGCTCGTCAAAACGCACGTCAATGCGATCGTCATCCAGCGCGGTAATGGTGCAGGGGATATCCGTCTGACGGTAGCGTGTTTTTACCGTGCAGCGCAGGGTACCTTTGAGCGGTTCACGGTCGACCCAGTGCAACTGTTGCGCGATCAGGCCAACGGACATCAGACGCGGATGGTCGTGCCCCTGAGCGACGATCAGAATATTGTTTTCGACATCTTTGTCGACCACGTACCACGGATCTTCGCTACCGTCTTTGGTACCGCCGATACCCAGGCCTTTACGTTGGCCGAGGGTGTGGTACATCAGCCCCTGATGCTGGCCAATTTCGTCGCCATCGACCGTGACAATTTTGCCCGGCTGCGCAGGCAGGTAGCGACCAAGGAAATCGCGGAATTTGCGCTCGCCAATAAAGCAGATACCGGTGGAGTCTTTTTTCTTCGCGGTGATCAGATCCAGCTCTTCAGCAATTTTACGGACTTCTGGCTTTTCCAGCTCGCCAACCGGGAACAGGCTTTGTGCAATCTGTTCATGGCTTAGCGTATAAAGGAAATAGCTCTGATCTTTATTACCGTCCAGACCGCGCAGCAGCTGGCTTTTGCCGTTCACATCGGCGCGACGCACGTAGTGACCGGTCGCAATATAGTCTGCGCCCAGATCTTCCGCCGCGAATTCGAGGAAGGCTTTAAATTTGATCTCTTTGTTGCACAGAATATCCGGGTTCGGGGTACGGCCCGCTTTGTACTCTTCCAGGAAAAGCTCAAACACGTTATCCCAGTATTCTGCGGCAAAGTTAACGGTGTGCAGTTCAATGCCGAGCTTGTCGCACACGGCCTGCGCATCGGCGAGATCCGCAGCGGCAGTGCAATATTCCTCGCCATCATCTTCCTCCCAGTTCTTCATGAACAGGCCCTCCACCTTATAGCCCTGTTGTTGCAACAGGTAGGCGGAAACGGAGGAATCGACACCGCCGGACATGCCGACGATCACTTTTTTCTGGCTGTTATCTGACATGGAATACTCACGACATTGAACTTCAAGGCGGCGTATTCTATCACGCCCCCCCACCATTGACACCCTCTGTAAACGGCCAGTTAAATTCTCCGATGACCTCCAGCGGCAAGCGTGCGCCTGACTGCCAGCAGCGAATGCTTTCGGCAACCAGCGGCGAGCGCAGGTTTGGCGCGTTCAGGATCTCGTCGGCGCTGACCCACAGGCAGCGATCGATATCGTCGTCGTGCGGCTCAGTGGAGCACGTTTCGCTAAGCTCGACGGCAAATAAAAAACGCAGGAAGGGCGTTTTATCAGGCGCAATCCACTGATGCATACGAATGAAGTGCTGAGGATCCGCGTGGATGCCCGTCTCTTCCCAGAGTTCACGTTTTGCGGCCTGTAATAAGGTTTCATTGGCTTCCAGATGCCCGGCTGGCTGATTCCACAGCGCTTTGCCGTTAATGCTCTCTTCTACAACCAGGAATTTACCCTGTGCGTGAACCACACAGGCGACCGTGACATGAGGTTTAAACATATTGACTCCTTAAGGGGCAACGTCCCGCCATTCACCATTAGCCAGGGAATCCAGGGTGTAACTGCCCATGGCATAGCGAATCAGGCGCAGGGTAGGGAAGCCCACGTGGGCGGTCATGCGCCGAACCTGACGGTTGCGGCCTTCATAAAGGGTGATTTTGAGCCAGCTGGTGGGAATAGATTTGCGCTCGCGAATGGGCGGGTTGCGCGGCCACAGCCACTCCGGTTCATTAACACGTTCAATACCTGCGGGCAGGGTGGGGCCATCGTTTAACGTCACGCCGTTGCGGAGTGACGCGAGCGCCTCTTCATCCGGCTCACCTTCCACCTGCACAAAGTAAATTTTGCCGGTGCGTTTTCCGGGCTGCGTGAGTTTTGCCTGTAGGGCTCCGTCGTTGGTTAAGACCAACAGACCTTCGCTATCGCGGTCCAGACGACCCGCGGCATAAACGCCCTGAACAGGAATGTAATCCTTTAACGTGCTGCGCCCGGCTTCGTCGGTAAACTGCGGCAACACATCGTAGGGTTTATTGAACAAAATAACCCGCTTTGGCTGGCTTTCTTGCGGTCTTCTGGCGGCTTGTCGTGAGCTGAATCGCTCAACCCGGTGTTTTGTAAAAGAAGTTTTCTTCATGGTATTTTCAGGCGTTATCAATTGCCGCATTATAGCCTAATAACGAAGACCTTTCATGGCGCAGGACAATCAGGTACTATCGAAGGGCTCATTACAATTTATTAACATAAGATCAGTAACAACCAGAAGCGCTCGAAGGAGAGGTTAATGGAAAGCAAAGTAGTTGTTCCGGCGGAAGGTAAAAAGATCACCCTGCAAAACGGCAAGATTAACGTTCCTCACAATCCGATCATTCCATTCATCGAAGGTGATGGTATCGGTGTAGACGTTACCCCGGCAATGCTGAAAGTGGTTGATGCCGCTGTTGAGAAAGCCTACAAAGGCGAGCGTAAAATTTCCTGGATGGAAATTTACACCGGTGAAAAATCTACTCAAGTTTATGGCCAGGACGTTTGGCTGCCAGCAGAAACGCTGGACCTGATCCGCGACTACCGCGTTGCTATCAAAGGCCCACTGACGACGCCAGTTGGTGGCGGTATCCGTTCCCTGAACGTGGCACTGCGTCAGGAGCTGGACCTGTACGTGTGTCTGCGTCCGGTTCGTTACTATCAGGGCACCCCAAGCCCGGTTAAGCACCCTGAGCTGACCGATATGGTTATCTTCCGCGAAAACTCAGAAGACATCTACGCGGGTATCGAATGGAAAGCTGACTCTGCTGACGCAGAAAAAGTGATTAAATTCCTGCGCGAAGAGATGGGCGTGAAGAAAATTCGCTTCCCTGAGCATTGCGGTATCGGCATCAAGCCGTGCTCCGAAGAAGGGACCAAACGTCTGGTGCGCGCGGCAATTGAATACGCGATCACCAACGACCGTGACTCTGTGACTCTGGTTCACAAAGGCAACATCATGAAGTTCACCGAAGGCGCGTTCAAAGACTGGGGTTACCAGTTGGCGCAAGAAGAGTTCGGCGGTGAGCTGATCGACGGCGGCCCATGGCAGAAGATCAAGAACCCGAACACCGGCAAAGAGATCATCATTAAAGATGTTATCGCCGATGCGTTCCTGCAGCAGATCCTGCTGCGTCCAGCGGAATACGACGTGATCGCCTGTATGAACCTGAACGGTGACTACATCTCCGATGCCCTGGCTGCACAGGTTGGCGGTATCGGTATCGCCCCAGGCGCGAACATCGGTGACGAATGCGCCCTGTTCGAAGCAACCCACGGTACTGCACCAAAATACGCAGGCCAGGACAAAGTGAACCCAGGCTCTATCATCCTGTCCGCAGAGATGATGCTGCGTCATATGGAATGGTTCGAAGCCGCAGACCTGATCGTCAAAGGTATGGAAGGCGCGATCAACGCGAAAACCGTAACTTACGACTTCGAACGTCTGATGGAAGGCGCTAAACTGCTGAAATGTTCAGAGTTTGGCGACGCGATTATCGCGAATATGTAATCCAGATTCTGGGTTAAACAAGAACGGGAGCTTGCTGGCTCCCGTTTTTATTTTGTGTGAAACCGGTATCACGACTACCACGGAAATTTCATAAAAAAATTCATACTCAGAACATTCCCGGGAAATAAGCGAAAGCGAGACTATAGCTTCTGACAGAAATGGCTATGTGAGCGCATCAACGTTATTCGCTCTCGAAAGCGAACGGTGTGGAAATGTTATCCGGCATAACGTTAGCAGTCATAAATACTTTGGGAATGGACGCAACTGTTCGTATTATGTCCCTGAAAGATTTAATCAGGAGAAATTGATATGGAAGAGGTTATTTATGTTATCGATGATGATGATGCATATCGGTCGTTTGTTGTTCAGTTCTTAACAGCCGCGGGCTATCAGACGTTTGACTTCAGTAATGCCGAAGAATTTTTATCCTCTCCGATCGTTGATCATCCTTCATGCTTAATCCTTGAATTAAACCTTCCGCGTATGAATGGCTTTGACGTGATGGATGCACTCAAAGCGCGTGGATGCGCTATACCGGTACTCATTCTGACGAAGAGCGGCTCCATCCCTGCCTGCGTTCGGGCAATGAGAGCAGGCGCCCGGGATTTTTTGACCAAACCGGTCGAACCTGAACAACTTTTGCGCGTGGTGAATGAGGTATTGATCGACGCGACAAACCATTTTCTGGAACAGCAACGGTTATTTGAACTATGCAAAAATTACCAGGCGTTGACGCGACGTGAGAAACAGATTTTTGAGCTGGCAATTAATGGCTTGCAAAATAAACAAATCGCATCGGAACTGGGCATAACAGAAATTACGGTGAAGGTACATCGACGCAGGGTGATGGATAAAATGCAGGTTCGTACGTTAGCGGATCTGGTGCATGCTGCCGGCACGTTGCAAATCGGTAAATCCCGATGTCCACCCCGCAGGCTTTATTGATAACGCGGCGATCGTCACCGGACAGTTTATACCACCCTGACATTCATTCAGATTATTGTCCCCCTGGGGTGTTGAATTTTGCTACCCTATGAGAGGTAACGCCTCTCAACCGGGGCGGTCTACGATAATGGAATGAATTGATTATGAGTGAAAATGATACTATCCCAAAGAAGTCTACAAGCCAGATTAACAAAGCGGTATTCTTCACATCTGCTTTGTTAATTTTCCTTCTTGTCGCCTTTGCCGCAGTATTCCCGGATCTGGCCGACAAAAAATTCAAACTCCTGCAGCAACAGATATTCACCAATGCCAGCTGGTTCTACATTCTTGCTGTCGCCCTGATTTTACTGAGTGTTACTTTCCTCGGTCTTTCGCGTTACGGTGATATCAAACTGGGGCCGGATCATGCCCAGCCTGATTTCAGCTACCATTCCTGGTTTGCGATGCTGTTTTCGGCAGGGATGGGGATCGGCCTGATGTTCTTTGGCGTTGCCGAACCGGTAATGCATTACCTTTCGCCACCCGTCGGCACCCCTGAAACCGTAGCCGCAGCGAAAGAAGCCATGCGCCTGACGTTCTTCCACTGGGGACTGCATGCATGGGCCATCTATGCCATTGTGGCGCTGATTCTGGCATTCTTCAGCTACCGTCACGGTTTGCCTTTAACGCTGCGTTCCGCACTCTATCCCATCATCGGCGATCGCATCTACGGTCCTGTCGGCCATGCAGTCGATATTTTTGCGGTGATAGGGACGGTCTTTGGCGTTGCCACATCGCTGGGTTACGGTGTTTTGCAGGTTAATGCCGGTCTGAACCATCTTTTTGGGGTGCCCATCAATGAAACGGTGCAGGTCATTCTGATTGTGGTCATCACGGGGTTAGCGACGATTTCAGTGGTGTCCGGTCTGGACAAGGGAATACGTATCCTCTCTGAACTCAATCTGGGTCTGGCTGTTTTACTTCTGGCGCTTGTGCTGTGTCTTGGACCAACCGTACTTTTACTGAAATCTTTTGTCGAAAATACCGGCGGTTATCTTTCGGAATTAGTGAGTAAAACCTTTAACCTTTACGCCTACGAACCGAAATCAAGCAACTGGCTTGGTGGCTGGACGCTGTTGTACTGGGGATGGTGGCTTTCCTGGTCGCCGTTTGTCGGTATGTTCATCGCGCGCGTATCCCGTGGCAGGACAATTCGTGAGTTTGTTACGGGCGTGCTGTTTGTTCCCGCAGGTTTTACCCTCATGTGGATGACGGTGTTTGGTAACAGCGCCATTTATCTCATCATGAATCAGGGAGCAACAGACCTGGCAAATACCGTCCAGCAGGATGTCGCGCTGGCCCTGTTTAATTTCCTTGAACATTTCCCGTTTTCCTCAGTGTTGTCATTTATTGCAATGGCGATGGTCATTGTCTTCTTTGTCACCTCGGCTGACTCCGGGGCGATGGTTGTTGATACGCTGGCATCGGGTGGCGTCGCTAATACGCCTGTATGGCAACGAATTTTCTGGGCCTCGCTTATGGGGATTGTGGCCATTGCACTGCTGATTGCGGGTGGGCTGAGCGCGCTGCAAACCGTGACAATAGCGAGCGCATTACCATTCTCCGTGATCTTATTGATCTCAATATACGGACTGTTAAAAGCCCTGCGTCGGGATTTGACCAAACGTGAAAGTCTGAGCATGGCGACGATTGCGCCGACCGCCGCACGTAACCCTATTCCGTGGCAAAGAAGGTTGCGCAATATCGCCTATCTGCCGAAACGTTCTCTGGTGAAACGGTTTATGGACGACGTTATCCAGCCTGCCATGACGTTGGTTCAGGAAGAACTGAACAAGCAGGGGACGTTGAGTCATATCAATGATGCGGCTGACGATCGTCTCCGGCTTGAAGTTGATTTAGGCAATGAGCTGAACTTTATTTATGAAGTGAGGCTACGTGGCTATAATTCGCCAACTTTTGCTCTTGCCGCTATGGATAATGACGAGCAACAGGCAGAGCAACACCGCTATTATCGCGCTGAAGTGTATCTGAAAGAGGGCGGTCAGAACTATGATGTGATGGGCTGGAATCAGGAACAGCTTATCAATGACATACTGGACCAGTACGAAAAACATCTGCACTTCCTGCATCTGGTTCGTTAATACCAAAATGCCGTCCGATGGGACGGCATTTATTTTGCCACTGACTGTGTGAGACAGCCTCATGTTAGCCACTGTACTTATCGTTATTGTTGCGTTAATCCATCTCTATATTCTGGTGCTGGAGATGTTCCTGTGGAACACCAAAACCGGGCACAAGGCTTTCAATCTCACGCCCGATTTTGCGCGTGAAACCCGCGTACTGGCTGCGAATCAGGGGCTTTATAAGGGTTTTCTGGCGGCGGGTCTGCTCTGGGGACTCTGGCTCGGAGAGCGCGGTGTCCCTGTGACCGTCTTTTTCCTGAGCTGCGTGCTACTTGCCGGAATTTTTGGCGCAGCGACTGCCAGTCGAAAAATCCTCTATGTTCAGGCTATGCCGGCTCTCGCTGCCTTACTTGCGCTGCTTATCTAATACTTTGGTCAACGTAATGCGTCCGCTATACTCGGTGCATCACCCGCTAAATGACAGACGAGAGACTGTTTATGAACAACGATATTCCGCTTAAATATTATGACATCGTCGATGAGTATTCGACGGAAACCGCTGAGCCAGTCAGTGAGTCAGAGCATGACGCGCTGGCGTACTATTTCCAGCTGCTGCTGACGCGGTTAACGAACAACGAGGAAATCAGCGAGGAAGCCCAGCAGGAAATGGCCAGTGAGGCGGGGATCCGCACGGCACGCATCGATGATATTGCGAATTTCCTTAATCAGTGGGGGAACGAGTAGCCCGCAAGGGCATTCTCATCGTAAGTTTCTTCGCCAGTTCACTGCGTGTCAGTGATTTTGAGAAGTACCACCCCTGGATCAGAGCGTCAGGATACCTCTCCGCAATAAAACGATACTGGGTTTCACTTTCCACCCCTTCGAAAACGAGCGTTTTGTTGAGCCTGGCAAGCGCATCGCAAAAAATAGCAAAAATATTCTGCTTATAATGTTCATTGATACCGTCCACCAGCGACTTATCGATTTTGATTTCGTCATATTCCAGCAGAGAGAGTCGGTCCAGGTTTGAGTTTTTCACGCCGAAATCGTCTATCGATATTCTCACCCCACGTTTTTTCAGCTCCAGACAAAACCCTTCCAGAATATCCGCACTGGATACCGCTTTTTCTGAAAGTTCCACTTTTATCAAAGACAGGGGGATGTGATTAAATGCACATTCACGACGTAACGTCTGGATAAACTGTCCATCTTCAATCTCTGTTCGCCCAACGTTCAGCGAAATCATCAGCTGATGTTTAATGGCAAGCGGTGCGATCTCAGACAGCGATTTTTCAATAATATTAATATAATACTGTCGGTACAGCCCAATTTTCTTAATTAAAGGAATAAACAGTTCCGGAGAAACATCGGTGCGATGATAATCGCGCCATCTCGACAGCACTTCTACCCCGACAATGCTTTTATCCTGGATACGTATAATCGGCTGGTAGTTAACGCTGATAGAATTGTTTTTTACCGCCTTAACCAGCGTTCGCTCCAGTGAGAAGCGATCTTCGTAAATGCGCATGAAAAACAACGAGATTGCGGTCCAGATAAAACACAAAATAGTCGTCAGAAGAATAAACACCACAACGGGGAGCGAAGCCAGGCCCGCGTCGTAATGCTTCACCGTAACGCATATGTCCCATCGCGTGCTGCACTGCGTCAGGATCAGGGTAAATAGCGCTGAATCTGGCCAGTGGTGTTTTATGACATCTGGCTTAACCGAGAAAAAAGTTCGGTCGAAATTTTTCGTCGTGGTACTCAGCGCATAGTTTGCCGTAACCGGCATGAATTTATCGTAGGCATAACGCGAGGTGAAAATAATCACATTATTATAGATTGCCGCGTTGCCAGTGAAAAAATCTTTTCTCGAAAACTGCGCTAACAGAAAGCCTCTTGGTGTTTTATGGAGTTCTGTTGGTAGAGGGACTGGATTGGCGAGCTTACCCCAAAAGGCAGTACAGACGACTTGCCCATTTTCAACAAAACCGATATCGGAAAAATAGGGGCTGTCGAGTTTTAGCTTTCTGTAGCGATCAAGGCTGGTTTGATCGCAGCCTCGGGTTGTTACCTCTTTAAGGGCCAGCGCGATGCTTTCGGATAGTCCTTCGGAATAGTGTAAAAGCGTCTGGGCGATCTCACGCTGTTTATCCTTCTGCTGGCTGACGATAACCGCATTCACCGCATACAGAGACAGAATGACCAGAATCGTTGATACGGTAGCAACGGCAATGATTTTTTTCATTTTCCGGTTATCCTGTCAGCTCCCTGATGGGGTGAATCTTAACACAGCCGGGGCAGGGTACAAGCCTGGTCCTCACGGGAGAGAGCGGCAGTGCCAGGAGATCTCCGTAATAACCCTGAAGCAAATTTTAGTGAAGCAAAATAATAACCGCTTCTTATTGTGCGCTTAAGTGCAATTTATTTTCCTCTTATCCTGACCTTTGTTACAGTGACACGAGTTGTCAGCCAGGGATGTCAGGCGTGATAAGGTGGAAAAGCTCGTGCATGTGAAAAATACTTTTTACACAACAACCATTACTGTCATCATTGTCTCGTTGATCATCTCGTTGTCGCTTGCGGTCCAAATTACCACGTCCAGACAGCAGTCAATTCAGCAAATTAATACCGGCGTTGCTAACCTGAGCCATACCCTGGATGTTTATACTGAGGGGATCATGCGTCAAAGTGAAATGCTGATCACCACCATTTCAGACATGATCGACATTTATGGTATGACCCCGGAACAGGCGACCAATATTCAGCGGATAATTGAAAACCAGGATAATCTTCTTAGCCAGATTAATAATGTGGTTATTTACGATGTCAATGGTGACATCTTCACGGCATTGTACGGACGTTTTTCCGGGCCGCGAAAAGGGGCTGACAGATCGTTTTTTATCTATCACAAGGAAAATAAAAGTCAGCAGATTTTTATTGGCCAGCCGGTCGTGAGCAGAACGAACGGGAAATGGGTGATTACGATCAGTCGACGGCTTGAAACGCAGACCGGAGACTTTAACGGCGTTGTCGTGGTGACGCTTGGAATCGAAAATTTTCTGGCACTGTACGGGCAGATTAATATTGGCCATGCTGGTGTCATTGGCCTCACGACACAATCCGGCGTGTTGCTGGTTCGCTATCCGTTTAAAAATAACTACATTGGCGCGATTGTTTCAGACTCACCCCTGTTCAGAGAATACCTGAAGGTACAAAATTCAGGGATTGCCAGCTCGGTTTCGCGGTTTGATAAAGTCGAACGCATTTTCGCTTTTGAGAAAAACAAACGTTACGGATTGGTTACCACCGTTGCAGTGAGTAAAGAAGAAGCACTTGCAGCCTGGCGTAAGCAGGCCATTCAGCTCGCCGTACTCATTCTTATTTTTACCGTGGCGCTTATCGTCGCGTCTTATTTTCTCTATTCGGATCTGTCCAGAAAAACCAGAGATAACAAAGAGCTCAAGATAATAGCCTCTGAAGATGCGCTGACGGGGCTTTTCAACCGCCGCACGTTTGATGAAAAAATTCTGTCTGAAATTGCCACATGTGCGGATAACGACACGCCTATTTCTATTCTCATTGTCGATGTCGATTATTTCAAAAAATACAATGATAACTACGGTCACCCAGAAGGAGACCGATGCCTTACCCTACTGGGGAATAGCCTCAGAGAGAGCCTCACCCGCAACAACCAGCTTGTGGCGCGTTATGGCGGCGAAGAGTTTGCGCTGATCCTGCCAGACGCCGATATTCAGGAAGCCATCCGCCTGGCCCAGACGATCATTCGCAATGTATTTTCACTGCATATTGAGCATGCCTTTAGCCCCTTTGGACGGGTAACGGTCAGCGTCGGGGTGTCAACCGCACGTGCCGTTGACATTGCAGGCAGCCAGCAGAACATTATTATTGCGGCTGACCAGGCGCTCTATCAGGCAAAACGCGCAGGACGCAACCGCTATGCCTTTATCGCCGTGTAAGTGGGCAAAAAAATGCCCACTAAAGCGTGGGCAAAAATACTGGAAGCAATGTGAGCAATGTCGTACTGAATACTTGAGCGTTTAACTCAACTATTCAGTGTTGAGAAAGATAATCTTTCTCATCTTAAGTTGCAACCCCACATTTCGTGTGGTGCGGTTTTGGATACTAAATGCGCACTCTCTCGCTGTGATACTAATCACAAATTTCCTTTCCTGGATCCTGTGCTATCCTTTTTGTGTCGTTGATTTAATGACAAAAACCATACAGAGAGGAAAGTTATGGGAATTTTATCCTGGATTATCTTTGGGCTTATTGCGGGTATTCTGGCGAAGTGGATCATGCCGGGCAAAGATGGCGGTGGTTTTATCGTTACCGTGATACTGGGTATTGTCGGCGCGGTCGTCGGCGGCTGGATCAGTACGCTGTTCGGGTTTGGCAAAGTTGACGGTTTCAACTTCGGCAGTTTTGCTGTCGCCGTGATCGGCGCGCTGGTTGTTCTGTTTATCTACAGAAAAATCAAAAGCTAAGTTTGATAAGCGTTAAAAAAGGCTGCCAGATGGCGGCCTTTTTACGTTGCGGTGTTACCACCAGCCAAATTGTGTGCCAGCAACGGCGACGATGGCGACGAGCAGCATAATGAGGGTGGTTTTTCTCATTTATGCTCCCGGAGCCGCGTAACCACCGACAAAAAACCATGCTAAAAAAACCACCGCCGTTATAAAAATAACGACCGGGAAGAGGATCCCTATTCTCATGCCATCACCTGTTTTGGTTTTCAGAATGCCGTAGAGTGTACGGGGTTAATCCAAAACGTGAAAGCGCGTTTTGCCTTTACCCTTTTTATCCTGATACATCGCAACATCCGCGACGCGTAATGCGCTGTCCGGATCCGTCCCGGCAGGATCAACTTCGACAACTCCCAGGCTTGCACCCGGGTACACAATACTCACACTGCCCAACCCGTATTGGCCGGCAATCCGGTCGCGAAGCCGCGCCCTGAGCAGGTTAATCTGGCCATCGTCAGCCTGATTTTCCGCTTTACTCAGGCAGGCTACCAGGAACTCATCGCCCCCCAGGCGGCCGATTATCTCGTCTTCGGTCTTTTCATCTGACAGACGTTTGCCGACTTCAATGAGGAATTGATCGCCTGCTTCATGCCCGTACTGGTCGTTAATCCGTTTAAAATCATCCAGATCGATAAAAGCGATAATCACGTTGCGTTTAAGGTGGCGGCCTAAAGAAAACAGGGTGTTGAGATCTTCAAAGATGGCGCGGCGGTTGGGTAAACCGGTGAGAACGTCGGTAAAGGAGTAGGCGATGAGCGCTGCATTCGCTTCTCGAAGTTGAGAAAGCAACGACTCTTTCTGAATATACTGGGCAATCAGCCCGGCAAAGAGTTTTAGCACGTGTTCGCCGCGTTCACTGAGCAGCTTCTTTTCCGTGCTGGTCGCACAGAGCGTGCCGTACAGGGAACCATCCGCCAGGTGAACCGGCACGCTCATGTACGTGGTAATACCGAGCGCTTTCGCGGCGTCGCAATCCGCCCAGCGTTCAGGAACCTCGTTACTGAAAATGGTGTCACTGTCCAGCGCACGTTTGCACAATGTATCGCCCCAGGGCACGC
Source organism: Enterobacter cloacae complex sp. 394F7 (assembly GCF_057320385.1). Classification (NCBI taxonomy): domain Bacteria; kingdom Pseudomonadati; phylum Pseudomonadota; class Gammaproteobacteria; order Enterobacterales; family Enterobacteriaceae; genus Enterobacter; species Enterobacter cloacae complex sp. 394F7. Next base: position 18,546 of record NZ_JBXWCS010000004.1, read on the forward strand.
TTAGTCCCTCCGGGATCTGCATCTGCTTACTGTTTCGGGCATACAAAATATGCTGAAGACGGGCATTGATATCGACCTTCGTCAGGTAGGTCGACTCCATTTCGGTCACAAGTTCCAGCATCTCCAGCAACTGGCGAACGAGACTTTCAAGGGATTGTTCCGTGGTGAGCGTTTCTGACACTCGGGCCAGGATGATATCTGACATGACGTAGGTTGACTCCCATGCACAAGACGTCTGCATCTGCATGTTATGCTGAAAATTTCGACTTCAGCCATAGTAAAACATGAATGGTGAAAATTTTATATATCCACCAGAAGCAGGCAGGGGAGAAAAAGGCCCCGTTGTTGAGACCGGGGCAAAGACATCTTGATTACGGAATGATGTTCTCTGGTCGTAAGGAGAACACGCCTCACTATAGTGTTGAAAAGTGCAGTTAAAATGGAGAAATGATGGAGAAAGCGACGGCGACCCGTTACCCTTATCTTCTGATGATGTAAAAAGGATCAACACGATGAGATTTCTGCTTTTGGCTCTCGCGCTACCCCTGGCGGCCTGTACCACAAAAACGTCTCCACCTGTTGCCCCACCGCCGCCGCATAGGGTGGGGATGGCTAACCCTGCCTCTGTCTATTGTCTGGAAAAAGGGGGAGAGCAGATCCCAATCCAGAGCCCGCAGGGCGTGCGTACGGAGTGTAAATTGCCCGGTGGCGAAGTGATCGACGAATGGGAGCTCTACCGCCGCGATCATCCGCAACCCGCCAGGTGACAGCAGGACAAAGATTGCGATACACTTCTCTTTAGGATTATTCTTAGCCAGTTTCTGGCCACCGTTATCGTGAGAGAAGTATGTTTCAGCTTAAACCGGGCAGCATGGCGTTGATCATTGGTGCCCGCACGGCCTCAGGCCGTCGCAATGTGGGTAAATCCGTTGAGTTGTTTGGCCTTTGCCAGCCCGGCCAGCGCTTCGTTAACCCGGTCAATGGCGTGATGACGCAGCTGCCCGCGACAGCGGATCGCGCGCTCTGGCTGGTAACTGGCGATGTCTACGCCTTTGATAATCAGCACGGTTTTGCGTTTGTGCGCGCCGAACATCTGCTGCCGCTCACGCCGGATGAGGCACCGCAAACCTCCGATGCGCTGACGGCCAACTAATTACAGATGGCGCAGCCAGTCGGCTAAGACCATTGCGTGATTCTGTTCGGTATTTTTCGCGGCGTAGAGAAGGGTTAAGGTTTGCTGTCTGGCGAGGGTTGCAAGACGCAATCCTTCGTCTTTATGCTGCGCCAGCTCTTCCCGATACGCCTGGCTGAAGGCAGCGAAATCAATGGTTTCACTGTGAAAGGCCTTACGTAACCCGTCAGAAGGCGTAAGCGCTTTGCACCATTCATCATGCACAAGGTCTGCTTTTTTCACCCCTCGCGGCCACAGTCTGTCCACCAGCACCCGATAACCATCCTCCGGGGCTGCCTGTTCATAGACGCGCTTGCACTGAATCATCATTTCCCCCTCCCAATTTAAGGTATTGTGATTATTGCAGAAGATCGGTAGTCTGAGGTTCCTTATGTTATCTGATAATACTCTGGCATAAGGAACCTTTCATGGAACACCTCCCGGTTAAAACGACGCTGCGCATTGCGCTGGTTGGCGATTACAATCCCGATGTGATTGCGCACCAGGCGATCCCGCTGGCCATTGATGATGCTGCTGCAGTACTGGATCTCACCGCTGATTACGACTGGCTAGCGACGACGGAGCTGACCAGCCCTGAAGATCTGGTGGGTTACGATGCCATCTGGCTGGTTCCTGCAAGCCCCTACAAAAACACCGAAGCCGCCTTTATCGCTGCACGCTACGCGCGCGAAAACAGCATTCCGTTTCTCGGCACCTGCGGCGGTTTTCAGCATGCATTGATTGAGTATGCGCGTAATGTGCTCGGCTGGAGCGATGCGGCGCACGCCGAAACGGACACCGAAGGCTCAATGGTGATTGCGCCGCTGACCTGCTCGCTGGTGGAAAAAACCGATGCGATTGAACTGCGTAACAACACGCTTATTGCGAAAGCCTACGGCAAGCCGGAAATTGAAGAGGGATATCACTGCAACTACGGCGTATCGCCGGAATTTGCGCAGGAGCTGGAGAGCGGTGATATGCGCGTGACGGGCTGGGACGAGCAGGGGGAAATCCGTGCCGCAGAGCTGGTTACCCATCCGTTCTTCGTGATTACCTTATTCCAGCACGAGCGTGCTGCGCTGGCGGGGCGTCCGGTGGTGTTGGTACAGGCGATGCTGCGTGCGGCACGGGGATAAATAACAGGCAGACCGTCAGGTCTGCCACTGTTTTTAGCGGGGCGTGATCTCCCGGTCGCGCCCGGCAAGCATGCCGCAGATGGCCATCACCACCGAGGCCAGCGCGCAGGCCAGAAGGGGGATCTGCCAGTCACCGGCGGTATCGTGAATTTTCCCCATCAGCGGAGGCCCGCAGGCGGCCAGCAGATAACCAATCGACTGCGCCATACCGGACAGTGCCGCCGCCTGATGGGCAGAGCTGGCGCGCAGGCCGATGAACGTCAGACCGAGGATCATCGTTGCTCCGGTGCCAAAGCCAAACACCAGCGTCCACACGACTGCCAAATCCGGTGCAAACCAGAAACCGGCCGCACTCACTGCGCACATCAGGGCTACGGCACCGGCGATCCCGCGCTGATCGTTCAGACGATGCAGGATCAGCGGTACGGCAAGGCCCGGAATGGCCGTGGCCAGCTGTAAGAGCCCGTGCATGGAGCCTGCCTGCGCTTCGCTGTAGCCGTGGCTGAGTAATATCGCGGGCAACCAGCCGATGATGACGTAGTAAATCAGCGAGTTAATGCCGAGAAAGAGCGTCACCTGCCAGGCGAGGGCAGAACGCCATATGGCGCGGTTGTGCAGCGCTCCTGCACCGGTCACCGTGGCGACCTGCTTCTGGCGCCACTGCGGCAGCCAGAGCAGTAACGCCAGCAGGGGAAAGATCATCAGCATTAGCAGCGCGCCATGCCAGCCTGCGGCTCCCTGGGCGAGAGGAACAATCAGCGCCGAACCGAGCGCCGCCGAAACGCCCATTGTCAGGGAATAGGCCCCGGTAAGGCGGGCAACCTGGCCGGGAAAGTCGCGTTTGATTAAGCCCGGTAATAGCACATTCCCGAGCGCGATACCGCAACCGATCACCGCCGTGCCGGTAAACAGCAGGGCCGCAGAGGGCAGAGAGCGCACGGCAATCCCGGCGCAGATCAGCAGCAGGGCGAGGAACAGGCTGCGCTCCATGCCGATACGCCGTGCTACGCCCGCGGCAAGCGGCGAGACAAGGGCAAACGCTAATAGCGGCAGGGTGGTTAGCAGGCCGGTTTGCGCGGTGGTTAATCCATATTCAAGGCGAATGGTATCGAGCAGCGGCGCTGCGCCGGTAAAGGTGACGCGAAGCGTCGTGGCAATCATCAGAATGCCGGCGATCAGCAGCGCGCCTTTGCGAGTAGCAGTAGTCATTGTTTTCTCATACGTTCAGGCGAGCGCACACAATACCGATTTTCGCCGTGGTTGAAATCAGGCTAAAATGACAGTTTATCGCTAATATCGGACAACCTGATGAACGGTCTGGGACTCGACGGCTACGATCCCGATAGCCAATTCGATGCCGCGGTCGCGTTTCGCATCCGCGTGGTAGCGCAGGAGCAATATATTCCGCTCCATCAGCACCGCAAAGGGCAGCTGATTCTGGCGCTGGGTGGTGCAATCACCTGTGAGGTAGAAAATGCCATGCTGATGGTTCCGCCCCAGTATGCCGTGTGGATCCCCGGGCAGATGCCCCACAGCAACAGGGCCACGCCAGGTGCGCAGCTCTGCTTTTTGTTTATTGAACCGGGTGCCGTCAGTCTGCCGGACCGGTGCTGTACCCTTAAAATATCGCCCCTGGTGCGGGAGCTGATTCTGTCGCTGGCGGGAAAAACGCGTGAGCAACTGCCGCTTGCCACCACCTCGCGTCTGGTGGATGTGTTGTTTGATGAACTGCCGCTCCAGCGCCAGGAGCATTTACAGCTGCCCGTTTCCCCTCATCCAAAAATTCGGTTGATGAGCGAAAAGATGGCGGAAGAGCCCGCCGCGTGGCAGACGCTGGCACAATGGGCGAGCCACTTTGCCATGAGTGAGCGCAACCTGGCGCGGCTGGTGGTCAAAGAGACGGGCTTAAGCTTTCGCCGCTGGCGTCATCAGCTGCAGTTGATTGTGGCGTTGCAGCTGCTGATTGGCGGGAAGTCAGTTCAGCAGGTGGCGCAGTCACTTGGTTATGACTCCACCACCGCCTTTATTACGATGTTTAAAAAGGGGCTGGGGCAAACGCCCGCGCGCTATATTGCCAGCCTGACTACGACTTCCCAATAAACAGCGAAACCAGCCCGGCGGCAATGAGCGGGCCCACCGGAACGCCGCGAAAGAGCGCCACGCCAAGCACCGTTCCCACCAGCAGGCCAGCCACCAGCGAGGGCTGGCTGCTCATCAACGTGACGCCGCGACCACCCAGCCATGACACGAAAATCCCCACCGCGATAGCCACCAGTGATTTCCAGTTAACAAACGAGTGCAGCAGCGTTGAGGCCGGAAGCGTGCCGCTGGCAATGGGGGCCATCACCCCAATGGTCAAAATGATTATCCCGATCGTCAGGCCTTGTTTTTCTATCCACGGGAAAAAAGTGTTTAACGGGGTGACGCGCACAATGATCAACACCAGGATCGAGATGGCGACGGTGGTGTTATGGCTGATAAAGCCGAGTGCAGCGAGTGCCAGTAGAATAAGCAGAGTAGGGTCAAACATGAGGAGTCCTTGCCAGAATAGTAAGCCTGCTTACTTTACGCGGAAAAACGGCTAACGACAGTGTTTTAAAAAAAATAGGAGATTGTCATATCCGTGTCATTTGCAGGGGATAAAACGGCATCAGGCATCGCAAAGGGTCGCTAAGATGAACGATCACATGTTTGTTGAAACGCTGATTATCTCCTCATCGTTTTTCGCTATTGCGGTGATTTTGATCGCATCAGTTCTGTTTCTGGAAAAGAGAGGCTGACAGAGGCGTCAGCCATCACGGTCACGCTTTACGAAACGTCACCAGTTCAGGGTGGGCAATGCACAGATAATCCTGGGTATCCATGATCACGGATTTTTCCAGCAGACCGGCATTGAACGCGATTTCGTCAAAACGCTCGAACAGGAGCGGGTCGGCGACCAGCGTCAGATCCGGATGGAAGCTAAACGGTGGAATAGCGCCAAACACGCAGGCGGTCAGATGATCGACTTCGGCCGGGCTTGCGAGAGAGGCTTTTAAGCCGCCGAAATGGCTGGCAAGCTGGCTCAGGTCGGCCTGCTGGTCAGCGGCCAGGATTGCCAGAACGTGTTTTTTTACACCATTTCCCTTCACTTTGCAGACCAGCGCTTTTGCGCCTTGCCCCAGATCGGTTCCGCGGATTTCGCTTACCGCTTCGCATTTTCCTACGGCCTCGTGCTCCATCACGCGAAAGCGCGCACCTTGCTGCGTTAACAGCGAAATGAGTTGCTGGTGGGTAGCCGTACCCTTAACCTCATCAGACATAGTCAGTTTACCTGTTATCTGCCAATACGCAGTTTCCAACAGTAGCACAGATCATTTTGCGAAGGGGATGGACGAAGGGGAAAGAAAACAGCCAGCGTGTCGCTGGCTGTGTGGTCAGGCATTGCTGGTGGCCGATTGCTTGTGGAACAGCTCCCGGAACACCGGATAGATATCATCCTGGTCACGGATGTGTTGCATGGCGAAGTTATCGAACATCGATTGCAGATGTTCATATTCACGCCACAGCGTCTGGTGAGCACGACGCGTGATTTCGATATAGCTGTAGTAACGCACCACCGGCAAAATTTTCTTCGCCAGAATGTCGTGACACAGCGGCGAATCATCCGCCCAGTTGTCGCCATCCGACGCCTGCGCAGCATAGATGTTCCACTGAGCCGGATCGTAACGCTCTTTCACCACCTCATCCATCAGCTTCAGGGCGCTCGATACGATGGTGCCGCCGGTCTCCTGCGAGTAGAAGAACTCATGTTCATCCACCTCTTTGGCCTGGGTGTGGTGGCGGATATAAACCACTTCCACGTTCTTATAGGTTCTGCTCAGGAACAGATAGAGCAGAATGTAAAAACGCTTCGCCATATCCTTGGTGGCCTGGTCCATTGAACCGGAGACGTCCATCAGACAGAACATGACAGCCTGGCTCGAAGGCTCCGGCCGTTTTTCGTAGTTTTTATAGCGCAGGTCGAAGGTATCAATAAACGGTACCCGCTCAATCTTCGCCCTCAGCTCGGCAATCTCTTTACGCAGGCGCTCTTCTTCCAGCAGTTGCGCCGGTTCTGTGTTTTCTACCACCTTCAGGCTGCTTTCCAGTTCGCGCAGCTCCCGCCGTTTACCGGCCGTCATGGCCGTGCGCCGCGCCAGCGAGTTCTGCAGCGAACGAACGACGCTGATATTGGCCGGTACGCCGTTCGCGGTATAACCCGCGCGATGGGTTTTGTATTCGTTAAGCTGACGGTGCTGGTTCTTTTTCAGATTAGGCAGCGCCAGATCCTCAAAGAGCAGGTCGAGATACTCATCTTTTGAGATCTGAAAGACGAATTCATCCTGACCTTCACCATCCTGGCTGGCCTGTCCTTGACCGCTTCCAGAACCGCCGCCGCCTCCTTGTGGGCGCTCGATTCTGTCGTTCTGAACGAAGTGGTCATTACCTGGGTGTACGCGATGGCGCAGGCCGCCACGCCCCTGATGAAACATCGGTTCGCTGATGTCATCGGTGGGGATGGAGACAGACTCGCCGCTGTCGACGTCGGTTACCGAGCGTTTGTTGATGGCCTCGGAGATCGACTGTTTAATTTGCGCTTTGTAACGGCGCAAGAAGCGCTGGCGATTCACCATGCTCTTGTTTTTGCCGTTCAGACGCCGGTCAATAAACCAGGTCATATACCCCCCGTACTGCATTTGCCAACTTGCATTTTGTCGGCCCGGTGAGCGTTAAACGCGCCACCGGGCACTTGTTTTAAGACGATTTCCGTACGCGCAGATACCATTCGCACAGCAAACGAACCTGTTTGCGGGTGTAGCCTTTTTCCATCATACGGTCGACAAAATCGTCGTGTTTTTTCTGCTCGTCAGTTGAGGTTTTGGTGTTAAACGAAATGACGGGTAACAGCTCCTCGGTATTAGAGAACATTTTCTTCTCGATGACCGTGCGCAGTTTCTCGTAGCTGGTCCAGTTCGGATTACGACCGTTGTTATGCGCTCTGGCACGCAGTACGAAGTTCACAATCTCGTTACGGAAGTCTTTCGGGTTACTGATCCCGGCAGGCTTCTCAATTTTTTCCAGCTCCGCGTTCAGGGATTCACGGTCAAACAGCTGTCCGGTATCCGGGTCGCGGTACTCCTGATCCTGGATCCAGAAGTCAGCATAGGTGACGTAACGGTCAAAGATGTTCTGGCCGTATTCTGAATAGGATTCCAGGTAGGCCGTCTGGATCTCTTTGCCAATAAACTCGGCATATTTCGGGATCAGATAACCTTTCAGGAACTCAAGGTAACGTTCCGCCTGCTCCTGTGGGAACTGCTCGCGTTCAATCTGCTGCTCCAGCACATAGAACAGGTGGACCGGGTTGGCCGCCACTTCCGCATGGTCGAAATTAAACACGCGGGAGAGGATCTTAAACGCGAAACGCGTGGACAGACCGTTCATGCCCTCGTCGACACCCGCGTAATCGCGGTACTCCTGATATGACTTCGCTTTCGGGTCGGTATCTTTCAGGCTTTCCCCGTCATACACGCGCATTTTGGAGTAGATGCTGGAGTTTTCCGGCTCTTTCAGACGCGACAGGATGGAGAAGCGCGACAGCGTTTCCAGCGTGCCCGGTGCGCATGGGGCATGCATTAGCTCACTGTGGTTAAGCAGTTTTTCGTAAATTTTGATCTCTTCGGAGATCCGCAGGCAATAAGGCACTTTGACGATGTACACACGGTCAAGAAACGCCTCATTGTTTTTGTTATTTCGGAAGGAGACCCACTCGGATTCGTTCGAGTGCGCCAGGATGATGCCGTTGAACGGCAGGGCAGAGATACCTTCCGTCCCGTTGTAGTTCCCCTCCTGGGTGGCCGTCAGCAGTGGATGCAGCACTTTTATGGGTGCTTTAAACATCTCGACGAATTCCATAATGCCCTGATTTGCCCGGCACAGTGCGCCAGAGTAGCCGTAGGCATCCGGGTCATTCTGGGCGTAGTTTTCCAGTTTACGGATATCGACTTTCCCGACCAGCGCCGAGATGTCCTGGTTGTTCTCATCACCCGGTTCAGTTTTGGCGATGGCGATCTGCTCCAGAATGGATGGCCACACTTTCACGACGCGGAATTTGGTGATATCGCCACCAAACTCATGCAGGCGTTTCGCCGCCCACGGCGACATGATGGTGCCGAGATAACGACGCGGAATGCCGTACTCTTTATCCAGAATTTGCGCATCTTCCTGCGGGTTAAACAGGCACAGCGGATGGTCGTTCACCGGGCTGCGTTCACCGTTGGCGCTCAGCACATAGATAGGCACGCGCTGCATCAGCGATTTCAGCCGTTCAGCCAGCGACGATTTACCGCCACCCACCGGGCCGAGTAAATAGAGGATCTGTTTCTTCTCTTCCAGACCCTGAGCAGCATGCTTCAGGTAGGAGACGATTTGCTCGATGGCATCTTCCATGCCATAGAACTCTTCAAACGCCGGGTATCGGGCGACCACCCGATTCGAAAAGAGACGGGAAAGCCGTGGTTCCTGGGCAGTATCAACCATGTTTGGCTCACCAATAGCCATCAATAGCCGTTCTGCCGCGTTGGCATAGGCACTGCGATCTTGCCGACAGATGGTAAGAAACTCCTGCAGTGTGAACTCTTCGTCCTTGGCAGCTTCATAGCGCTGGCGATAGTGATCGAATATATTCATGGCATGCCGTCCTTTCGTTTTTTAGCACAGGATAAGAGCCGTTCGTATGAGTAGTGGAGGCTCCCGGAAGAGAATCTCTCGCACCTCACTGCCAGAGCAGCAACCTGTGTGCCAGGTCAGACGCTAAGAACCGCGGGGCGTGCAGGAAAACTCTTCTTAAATTAAAGCGTAGATGGCATTTGCAAAACTTGCATGCTGATAAAATCTAATTTCAATGACATATCAATAACTCATCCAAAAATATCCATTGCCGTTATATGTCATACGGGCATTTTTCACCCTGCGGTCACAGAAGTGAAAACGGCCTGTCATCTGAAAAATGAAAAATAACGGGTTAATCAAACTGATTAGCAGGCAAAAAATTTGGGGAAGTACGGGTCTGGCGGTTACACTTCTCCCGCTGATTATTTGACTACAGGAAAGAATGGATTGTGACCAAACTCAAACTTCTGGCATTGGGCGTACTCGCCGCGACCGCAGTTAGCACCGCACAGGCGGAAAGCCAGTGGACGGTAGGTGCGGGCGTTGGCGTCATTAACAGCCCGTATAAACAGTATGATCGTGATGTTTATCCCGTTCCGGTTGTCACCTATGAAGGCGATAACTTCTGGTTCCGTGGACTGGGCGGCGGCTACTATCTGTGGAACGATACGGCCGATAAGCTCTCCATTATGGCCTACTACGATCCGACGCACTTCAAACCGGGTGATAGCGACAGCCACGCCCTGCGTCGACTCGACAAGCGTAAGAGCACCATGATGGCGGGTCTCTCTTATGTGCATAACACCGAGTATGGCTTCCTGCGTACCGCGCTGGCGGGAGACACGCTGGATAACAGCAACGGCTTTATCTGGGATCTGGCCTGGCTCTATCGCTACACGAACGGTGCGTTAACGCTGACGCCAGGTATTGGTGTGCAGTACAACAGTGAGAACTACAACGACTACTACTATGGCGTTTCTAAGAATGAATCCCGTCGTAGCGGTCTGAAGAGCTACAGCGCAGATGATGGTTGGGATCCGTACCTGGAGCTGACCGCGAGCTACAACTTCCTGGGTGACTGGAATGTATACGGTACTGGCCGTTACGAGCGTCTGAGCGACGAAGTGAAAGACAGCCCAATGGTCGACAAGTCCTGGGCGGGTATTTTCTCTGTCGGTGTGACCTACAAGTTCTGATTGCGCATTAAAACAGTGCAATCTTTGCATTATAACGGGGCGCTTGCGCCCCGTTTGCATTGTGCTGGTGCGGTCATAACCATACCGCGTCAAAGGCTTAGCGCTTCACAATGCGAATAGTCTGCCCTAAGCGAGACGGTTTTTCTTCGCTGGCTTTTTGCGCCGTAGTGACGCAGGCCGTTTCAACGCAGACAAACGTTTTGTAACCGTCATCGGGCACGTCGGCCATGCTCACTGAGAGTGCCGGACCTGGGTTCCAGCCCACCACGTTGCTGTGATGATGGTGAATCACTTCGATGCCACGGTTGAGGGCACTGTCGTGGATCACGTTGCACGCTTCCGGATGCAGGTAAACGCGGTCGGTACGGTCAGGGAAGGTCTGCACGCCGTCGCTGAGTTTCCCTTCTTTGGCATTGTCCACTTTGTCGATATAGGTATCGCCAAGGCCGCTCACTTTTACCGCGCTGATATCACCCACGTTGAAGTAGGTGTGCAAGGCAGACGTCGTTTCAAACTCGCCGTGCGCTTCCAGCTCAATCTCGCAGGTTTTACCCAGCTTGAAGCGGGCGTACAGGGTAAACTCGTGCGGCCATAGCGCACGGGTCTCGTCATTGGCCTGAAGCTCAAAAGTCAGCACGGCACCGTTATCATCTTCGTTATGCGCTTTCAGGGTCCACTGCTGGTTGCGGGCAAAACCATGAGAAGGCAGTCCCGGCTGCGCTGACGGGCCAAACCATGGCCAGCAGACAGGCACGCCGCCGCGGATCGCCGCTCCTTTTTTGAAAGAGGTCACATCGCTCAGCCACAGCACTTCCGTTTCACCTTCCGGTTTCCAGGAGAGCAGGTGGGCGCCGTTCAGCGCAACGGAGGCTTTCACACGCGGGTGGTCAACGACGATAACATCAGCGCCATCAATCTGGCGACGGGAGAGCACAGGGGTAAGTTGTTCGACTACCGGAAGTGCAAAAATTTTATTAATCATTAAGCAATCCTCTGTCTTATAAATAAAAAAGGCGACCGAAGTCGCCTTTTTGGATCAAGCACTCATTCCAGTTTATTTGGAGATGTGAGCGATCAGGTCCAGTACTTTGTTAGAGTAGCCGGTTTCGTTGTCGTACCAGGATACCAGTTTAACGAAGTTGTCGTTCAGTGCGATACCTGCTTTAGCATCGAACACGGAAGTGCATACTTCGCCGTTGAAATCGGTAGATACAACGTCGTCTTCGGTGTAACCCAGAACGCCTTTCATTGGGCCTTCGGAAGCAGCTTTGATTGCTTTCTTGATGTCTTCGTAAGAAGCAGCTTTTTCCAGACGAACGGTCAGGTCAACAACGGATACGTTAGGAGTTGGAACGCGGAACGCCATACCAGTCAGTTTGCCATTCAGTTCTGGCAGTACTTTACCTACCGCTTTAGCAGCACCGGTAGAGGATGGGATGATGTTCTGAGCCGCGCCACGGCCGCCACGCCAGTCTTTGTGAGACGGGCCATCAACGGTTTTCTGAGTAGCGGTGGTCGCGTGAACGGTAGTCATCAGACCTTCAATGATGCCGAAGTTGTCGTTGATAACTTTTGCCAGCGGTGCCAGGCAGTTGGTGGTGCAGGATGCGTTAGAAACGATATCCTGGCCAGCGTAAGTTTCGAAGTTAGCACCACGAACGAACATTGGGGTGTTGTCTTTGGAAGGACCAGTCAGAACAACTTTTTTCGCACCCGCGGTGATGTGTTTACGCGCAGTTTCGTCGGTCAGGAAGATACCGGTTGCTTCAGCAACAACGTCAACACCGATTTCGTTCCATTTCAGGTTAGCTGGGTCTTTCTCAGCAGTAACGCGGATGGTTTTGCCATTAACAACCAGGTGGCCGTCTTTCACTTCAACGGTGCCGTCGAAACGACCGTGAGTTGAGTCGTACTTCAGCATGTACGCCATGTATTCAGCGTCCAGGAGATCGTTGATACCAACGATTTCGATGTCAGAACGTTTCTGAGCAGCACGGAAAACAATACGGCCGATACGGCCAAAACCGTTGATACCTACTTTGATAGTCATATATTCCACCAGCTATTTGTTAGTGAATAAAAGGTTGCCTGTAAAATTACAAAAACCTTACGCAGCGTCAAGCGGAATCGTGTCAATCATTGCGACAAATCAATCCTGTGACTAACGTTTGTGCGACTGACTCGCCTCACTTTCCCTTTGAGCTAGCAACCACATGGGGGCTGCGCCCGGAATTTTAAAGGCCTCGCAGGATAAATATGTGAGAATGATCACAATTGCCTGACCGCCTTTTCGCGACACATAAGTTTAGATCAAAAGTGCACGCAAGGGTGTTAATGTTTTGTTAGAATCCGGGTTAAAAGGTGTCTGTTTCTACAGCGAGATGTAAGCATATGTCGAACCAACGTAACCCTGACGATTTGAAAAAAAACCTCACAGAAATGCAGTTTTACGTGACGCAGAATCACGGCACGGAGCCGCCATTTACCGGGCGTTTACTGCATAACAAACGCGATGGCGTATACCATTGCCTGGTCTGTGACGCCCCGCTGTTCAATTCACAAACGAAATACGATTCTGGCTGCGGCTGGCCGAGCTTTTACGAGCCGGTGAGCGATGACGCAATCCGCTACTTAACTGACTCGTCGCACGGGATGGTGCGTACCGAAATTCGCTGCGGCAACTGCGATGCGCACCTGGGGCATGTCTTCCCGGATGGCCCTCAGCCAACGGGCGAGCGTTTCTGCGTTAACTCAGCTTCTCTGAGCTTTAGCGACGATGAAAACGGCGACCAGATTAAAGGTTGAAAAAACGATTCAGCAAATTATTCCTTTGAAAGGGAGAGATCGTGAATATTGATGACATGATTAACGGTATGACGCCGGAAGTTTATCAGCGTCTGGTCACCGCCGTTGAGCTGGGGAAATGGCCTGATGGCGTTGCCTTAACCCCGGAGCAAAAAGAGAACAGTCTGCAGCTGGTCATGCTGTGGCAGGCGCGCAACAATACCGATGCGCAACACATGACAATCGATACCAACGGCCAGATGGTGATGAAGAGCAAGCGTGAACTGAAGGAAGAGTTTGGTATCACGCCAAAGCCGATTGCGACGATGAAAATACAATAACGGTGTGGGTTGATGCCCTCACTCAACCCTCTCCTTGTGGGAGAGGGGTTGATTACCTCACTACTTGTGCGAGATCCCGAGCGACTCTGCCAGCTGCTTCGCTAACTGGTTATTATCATCCGCCCCATACTCCCAGAACATTGCGCCTGCCAGACCTTTCTCTTTGATATAGTCCGCTTTGATAGCGACGGAACGTGGATTCTCATACGAGAGGGCAAACAGATCCTTCCCGTCGGCGCCCTTCACGGAAAGCCACGGCACTTTCGCCTGGTCGTCCCAGTGTTCAGTAAAGCGCTTTTGCGGGTCGTTTAGCAGTTTCTTCACGATATCGTTGTACTTCACGTAGGTATCTTTGGTCAGGTCATAACCGAGTGATCTGAACAACCCGATCTCCTGTGGGCCGAAGTAAGGCTGTGTCACCGGATTGTTTTGCGCATCGGGCTTGCTCCAGTCAATGCCCGGTTCCACAGCGCGTTTTGGCACGCGCCCATAGAAACCAATCCCAAGGTTCATCTGCTGTGGCTTCAGCCCCGCGGCCAGATAATTATTCACCACAAAATCAACGCTGTATTTATCTGCTGCCGCCACGGTCGGCCAGGCGCTGGAGTCATACAGGTTCGCGTTAAAATACTGAGTGCCGTACGCCATGTCGTAGGTCATCAGGTTGATATAGTCGAGAAGGGGAGCGATGGCTTTCACATCGACCCAGCTTTTCGGACTTTCCGCATTGGCTCCAACCGCAATCGTGACCAGTTTTTTCTGCCCGAAGGCGGCACGCAGCTCTTTCAGCAGAGCGGTGAAGTTATCCCGGTCAGCAGGCGTGCTTGCGACCAGCCCCCATGCGCCGTTTACCGGGTACTCCCAGTCAAGGTCGATCCCGTCCAGACCGTATTTCTCAACAATCTCCTGCGCCGAGCGGATAAACACCGCGCGGCTCTCTTTGGTGGCTGCTGCGCCCGAGAAACCACGGGCACCCCAGCCGCCGACGGAAAGCAGAACGTTTAATTTCGGGTTTTGTTTACGAAGCTGTGGGATAAGCGCCAGGTCGGACGCCACTTTCGGCGATAACCAGATCTGATGCCGCTTCGCCGGATCTTTCAGGGCGGCGTTGATTTCGTCTTTTTCGTCATTGTAGATAAGACCAAACGAATAGTTCAGGTGGGTGATCTGGCGGACATCAAGCGTATTGATATCGCCACCGGGTCCGGCAGTGACATCACCACCGCCGTTAAAGTAGCCCACGGACATCAGGGGGGCGGCATAAGCAACTGACGCGCAAAGCAGGGGTAATGCTGCCAGCAATGGCAAACGTTTCATACAAGTTCCTCTTTGACAGAATAAAAATAACCACGCCACAGAAAAAGCGTGGCGAAAAAACAGCCTGAAAAGCATAACATTGCCGCTTCGCTGGTGATGCGAGGGAGTTCACTTTATGGGGATCGGAGTGGAAATGCCGGGTGGCGGCTTCGCCTTACCCGGCATAAAAGACTACGCCTGCGTCTCCAGCCAGTCTGCCAGCGTATAGAGCGTTGCGCCTTCAGCGGCCATATCCATAAACGCCTGCGCGCTGTCCTGCGGTTGAATGTTCACTCCGCGACAGCCGTCGGTGATGACGCTGACCGTATAACCCAACTGGAGCGCGTCCAGCACGGTAAACTTCACGCAGTAGTCCGTTGCCAGCCCCAGCACAATCAGCTCGGTGATTTCGTGGTGACGTAACCACGCGTCCAGCGCCGTTTTCTGGCGATGTCCGTTATCAAAAAAGGCGCTGTAGCTGTCAATAGCCGGGTTTTCGCCTTTATGAAACACCGCGTCGATGGCTTTCTGATTCAGCAGCGGATGCAGCGCGGCGCCTTCCGTTTGCTGCACGCAGTGATCGGGCCAGAAGGTTTGCGCCAGACCGTCGAGTTCACCCTGAGTGAAGGGCTCAACGCCGTGCTGGCTGGCAAAACTGCCGTGATTCGTCGGGTGCCAGTCCTGGCTTGCGACAACGGCTTCACCGCGCAATTTACACCAGTCAATCAGGGTATTGGCCACGTCGACCGTGCTGTCACCTTCTGCGACGGCCAGTGCGCCGCCCGCGCAGAAATCATTTTGCAAATCGACCAGTAACAGGGCGCGTTGCTTCATGAGGCCTCCTTACTCGTCCGGGGTCAGTTCGCCGCGCAGGTTTTGCATCATGGCGCTGCGAATGGACTGGATGTCCAGATCCTGACTCAGTAAATAATGAAGTTTAGTCAGTGTGGCCTCGACGGTCATATCGAATCCGCTGATCACCCCCGCATGCGCCAGAGCGTTACCGGTGGCATAGCCGCCCATATTGACCTTGCCGGACATACATTGCGTCAGGTTAACCACCACAATCCCGCGCTCGCTCGCTTCCTGCAGCTCTTTCAGGAATTCACTGTTCTGCGGCGCGTTACCCACACCGTAGGAGCGCAAAATCAGCGCTTTTACCGGCTGGCGCAGGAAGTTACGCACCACATCAGCAGAGATGCCCGGATAAATGGTTACCACACCGATCGGCTGCGGGGTGATCGGGTGAACGATCAGCTCGCCTGAGGTGGTCGGCGCAGGCGGCGTGCCCAGACGACGAATATGAATACCCGCTTCCAGCAGCGGTTGCAGGTTTGGTGAGGCGAAGGCGTCAAACCCATCGGCGTGCGCTTTGGTGGTACGGTTGCCACGATACAGACGGTTGTTGAAGAACAGCGAGACCTCGTTAATCGGGTAGTTCGCCGCCACGTAGAGGGAGTTAAGCAGGTTAATCTGTCCATCCGAGCGCAGTTCCGCCAGCGGAATTTGCGAGCCGGTGACAATCACCGGTTTGCTCAGGTTTTCCAGCATGAAGGAGAGCGCCGAGGCGGTAAAGGCCATGGTGTCGGTACCATGCAGGATCACAAAGCCGTCGTACTGGTCGTAATGGGCTTTGATGTCATCCGCGATATGCTGCCAGTCTTCCGGCGTCATGTCGGAGGAGTCCATCAGCGGCTCGTACTCGTGGATGGTAAAGTCAGGCATTTCCGGGCGGTGGAATTCCGGCATCAGGGCAAGCTGACGTTGAAGATGGCCGGACACGGGAATATAGCCGTTTTCAGAGCGCTGCATCCCGATGGTACCGCCAGTGTAGGCTACATAAATCGATTTCTTCTGCATGGTAGTGATTTCTTGTTCTTCAAAAGAAAAAAATCCCCTCTTCACCGGAAGAGGGGACGGGGTTTAACGTACGTTTGCGCAGGTCAGGCAAAACGCGTAACGACTTTGTGGATCATTAAACGCCGCGAGCTTATCGCTTTCCGCTTTCATCGCTTTAGCGGCCGTGGCGACAGGCGCTGGCAGATAAGCCTGCAGCGCTTCCGGCAACATGGCGCGCACGGAGACGGACATGCTGTCCATCACCATATCGAAGAACGACGGCTCATCCTGATAGTATTCAACATGCCACTGTTTGAGCTTCGCCAGTTCGGCGGCTTTCTTCACCGCGTCATCAAAGTCACCCAGACTGTCGACCAGGCCGTTGCTCTTCGCATCCTGTCCTGTCCAGACGTGGCCCTGAGCAATCTCGTCGATCTGCTGCGGCGTCTTCTTACGCGAGTCAGCGACCAGCGTGATAAAGCGCTTGTAGCCATTCTCAATGCTGAGCTGCATCATCTCGGACACTTCAGGTGGCAGGGATTTGGTTACCGACACATCCGCCAGCGGTGAAGTGGCCACACCATCCGTATGTACACCCAGGTAATCCAGGCTGTTCTCTACCGTGTTGATCACCCCGAAGATGCCAATTGATCCGGTCAGGGTGCTTGGGTTAGCGACGATGTAGTTAGCCGGGGTTGAGATCCAGTAACCGCCGGAAGCCGCCATGCCGCCCATGGAAACCACCACCGGTTTACCTGCTGCACGCGCTGCGGCCAGCTCGGCGCGGATCACTTCAGAGGCGCTGACGCTGCCCCCCGGGCTGTTCACACGCAGCACAATCGCTTTCACTTTCGGATCAAGACGCGCGTCACGGATCTGCGA
Organism: Enterobacter cloacae complex sp. 394F7; assembly: GCF_057320385.1. Classification (NCBI taxonomy): domain Bacteria; kingdom Pseudomonadati; phylum Pseudomonadota; class Gammaproteobacteria; order Enterobacterales; family Enterobacteriaceae; genus Enterobacter; species Enterobacter cloacae complex sp. 394F7. The sequence goes on from NZ_JBXWCS010000004.1 coordinate 35,884, forward strand.
CGCGGTGGTATCACCGCCGACGTTCCCCGGTGTCTCCTGACCGTCCATGATTGCGCCATTGGCGAAGACGACGGCAACGCTGTCACCGCTCTCATCCGGTTTTTTCGCCGCGTAATCGTACATGCTGATCGCGCTGTAATTTTTATCCTCTTTGCTCCAGCCGAACTGTTTGCTCAGGGACTTTTCGATCTCCGCGCTGGTTCCCAGGGCATCGACCAGCTTGTTATCAAGCGCATATTTCGCGGTATCGCCGTCAACCTTGCGCAAGCCGTCCAGCACGCCCTGAGCACCAGGGAAGACCTGTGCAGGGGTAATCTGGCGGTTACTGGCAACCGTGGTCAGATAGTTCTGCCACAGCTCACCAATCCAGCGGCTGTCCGCTTCACGGGCGGCAGGGGACATGTCATCACGGATGAATGGCTCAACGGCAGATTTATACGTACCGACGCGGAACACGTGGGTGGTGACCTTCAGCTTGTCGAGCAGAGATTTGTAGTAAAGCCCGTTCGTGGCAAAGCCGTGCAGGTCGACCGTACCCTGAGGTGAAAGCCAGATTTTATTGGCAAAGCTCGCCAGATAATATTGCCCCTGGCTGTAGCTGTCGCCTATTGCGATCACCGGTTTACCGCTGTCACGGAATTCACGCAGGGCTTTGCCGATGTACTGCATGGAAGGTTGGTCGGCCCCGGCAAAATCTTTCAGATCCAGCACGATACCCGTAATGTTGCGATCATCTTTTGCCTGACGAATGGTATCGACAATATCGAACAGGGAGTTTTCCTGCAGGCGGTCCGAGGTAGCGCCGAACAGCTGACGACCAATCACTCCCAGACGATTGCTGGTGGAAGGCTTATCGACAATCACGCCGGTGATGTCGAGCAGCAGCGCGCCGCGCGTCGAATGCTGTGACTGGTTTGCGTTACTGATGTGCATCCAGATGCCCGCGCAAACCAGCATCAGGAGGATGAAAAAGAGGTTCATCACCAGGTTGCGGACGAAATTGAGCAGTCGCCACGTCCATTTAAAGAAACCGGCAAAGATTCGCCAAAGGGTTCGCATGTATTCTCCCTAACCAGAAAATGACTGTTTCCGTCGCCACTGGACGGTAATGTTGGGTTATCGTAATGACCCAACCGCCACTTGTCAGCAGGAATCGCCTGCCAGGCTGTAACAAAATCTGCCGTCGTGTTAATTTTGTGAGTAAATTTCAAGAAAGGAGTTAACCAATGGACGCACTTGAACTGCTTGTTAACCGCCGTAGCGCGTCACGTCTGGCGGATCCTGCGCCAGCGGGTGAGCAGCTGGAGAACATTCTGCGTGCCGGTATGCGTGCGCCGGATCACGGCACACTTCAGCCGTGGCACTTCTTTATTATTGAGGGTGAAGGCCGCGAGCGCTTCAGCCAGCTGCTGGAGCAGGGGGCGGTTGCCGCCGGTCAGGATGAGAAAGGGATCGATAAAGCCCGTAACGCGCCGTTCCGTGCACCGATGATCATCGCCGTCGTGGCGAAGTGTCAGGCGGAGCATAAAGTGCCGGTATGGGAGCAGGAGATGTCGGCGGGATGCGCGGTGATGGCGATGCAGATGGCCGCTGTTGCACAAGGCTTCAACGGTATCTGGCGTACCGGGCCACTGACTGAAAGCCCGGCGGTGCGCGACGGACTCAACTGCGGCGAGCATGATAAAATCGTCGGTTTCCTCTATCTCGGCACCCCTCAGCTTAAAGCCTCCAGCACCATTAGCGTGCCGGACACTACGCCTTTCGTCAGCCGTTTCTGATAACGCGCGCTAAACTGTCTGGATTCTGAGCATCTGCCGCAGAATTCAGACAGTCATACTTACCTCTTTAAGGAATGAGCGCTACCATAGCGCGATTGCATTGACAGGAGATGTCCATGAGCGAGCAAACCATTCGTTTAACGCAATACAGCCACGGAGCCGGTTGCGGTTGTAAAATTTCCCCCAAAGTGCTGGAAACCATCCTGCACAGCGAACAGGCGAAGTTTGTCGACCCGAACCTGCTTGTTGGCAACGAAACGCGTGACGATGCAGCGGTTTATGACTTGGGTAACGGCACCAGCATTATCAGTACCACTGACTTCTTTATGCCGATTGTCGATAACCCGTTCGATTTCGGGCGCATCGCGGCGACCAACGCCATCAGCGATATCTTCGCGATGGGCGGTAAACCGATTATGGCGATTGCGATTCTGGGCTGGCCGATCAACACCCTGGCGCCAGAAATAGCCCGCCAGGTGATTGAGGGCGGACGCTTTGCCTGCCAGCAGGCGGGGATTGCCCTGGCCGGTGGTCACTCTATTGATGCGCCGGAGCCGATCTTCGGTCTGGCGGTCACGGGCGTGGTGCCTACCGAGCGCGTCAAACGCAACAGCACCGCGCAGGCGGGTTGCAAGCTGTTCCTCACCAAGCCGCTGGGCATTGGCGTACTGACCACTGCCGAGAAAAAATCCCTGCTGAAACCGGAACACAAAGGTCTGGCAACGGAAGTGATGTGCCAGATGAACCTGGCCGGTGCCGCTTTCGCCAATATCGACGGCGTGAAGGCGATGACCGACGTCACCGGTTTTGGCCTGTTGGGGCATCTCTCTGAAGTGTGTCAGGGCGCGGGCGTGCAGGCGCAGGTCTGGTATCAGGACGTGCCGAAGCTGCCAGGCGTGGAAGCGTACATTGCCCAGGGCGCCGTGCCGGGCGGTACTCAGCGTAACTTTGCCAGCTATGGTCATCTGATGGGCGAAATGCCTGAAGAGTGGCGTAACCTGCTGTGCGATCCGCAAACCTCGGGTGGCCTGCTGCTGGCGGTCACGCCGGAGTCAGAAGCTGAGGTGCAGGCTACGGCCGCCGAGTTTGGTATTACCCTGACGGCGATCGGCGAGCTGGTGACCGCGCGCGGTGGCCGACCGATGATTGAGATCCGTTAATTCGATGCGGTTGTTTATTGCCGAAAAGCCGAGTCTGGCCCGTGCCATCGCCGATGTGCTGCCGAAGCCGCATCGCAAAGGCGACGGCTTTATTGAATGCGGTAACGGGCAGGTGGTCACCTGGTGCATTGGTCACCTGCTTGAGCAGGCACAGCCGGACGTCTACGACAGCCGCTATGCCCGCTGGAACCTCAACGATCTGCCGATTGTGCCGGAAAAATGGCGGCTGCAACCGCGCCCCTCCGTCACCAAACAGCTCAACGTCATTAAGCGCTTTTTGCATGAAGCGTCTGAAGTTGTCCACGCCGGTGACCCGGACAGGGAAGGACAACTGCTGGTGGATGAAGTGCTGGACTATCTGGAGCTGGCGCCGGAAAAACGCCAGCAGGTGCAGCGCTGCCTGATTAACGACCTCAACCCGCAGGCGGTGGAGCGGGCGATTTCGCGCCTGCGTGCCAACAGCGAGTTTATCCCGCTGTGCGTGTCCGCGCTGGCGCGCGCGCGCGCAGACTGGCTATACGGGATCAACATGACCCGCGCCTACACGATCCTTGGGCGGAATGCCGGCTATCAGGGGGTACTCTCCGTTGGCCGCGTGCAAACGCCGGTGCTGGGGCTGGTGGTGCGCCGCGATGAGGAAATTGAAAACTTCGTCGCCAAAGATTTCTTCGAAGTGAAAGCGCACATCGTTACCCCGAAAGAGGAGCGTTTTACCGCCGTCTGGCAGCCGAGTGATGCCTGCGAATCGTATCAGGATGAAGAAGGGCGTCTGCTGCACCGTCCGCTGGCGGAGCACGTGGTCAACCGGATCACTGGTCAACCCGCCATCGTCACCAGCTATAACGATAAACGGGAATCCGAACCCGCACCGCTGCCGTTTTCACTTTCTGCCCTGCAGATTGAGGCCGCGAAGCGCTTTGGCCTGAGCGCGCAGAACGTGCTGGATATCTGCCAGAAGCTCTACGAAACCCACAAGCTCATCACCTATCCACGTTCAGACAGCCGCTACCTGCCTGAAGAGCACTTTGCCGGACGCCACGCGGTGATGAACGCCATCGGCGTGCATGCGCCGGATCTGCTGCCGCAACCGGTCGTCAACCCGGATACCCATAACCGCTGCTGGGACGATAAAAAAGTCGATGCCCACCATGCGATCATCCCGACGGCGCGGGCCAGCAACGTCAACCTGACGGAGAACGAAGCGAAGGTCTATAACCTGATCGCGCGTCAATATCTGATGCAGTTCTGCCCGGACGCGGTGTTCCGCAAGTGCGTCATTGAGCTGGAGATCGCCAAAGGCAAATTTATTGCCAAAGCACGTTTTCTGGCGGAAGCGGGCTGGCGCACGCTGCTTGGCAACAAAGAGCGTGACGAAGAGAACGACGGTACTCCGCTGCCGGTGGTGGCTAAAGACGACGAACTGCTGTGTGAGAAAGGGGAAGTGGTAGAGCGCCAGACGCAGCCACCACGTCATTTCACCGATGCGACGCTGCTCTCCGCCATGACCGGAATTGCCCGTTTTGTGCAGGACAAAGAGCTGAAAAAGATCCTGCGCGCCACTGACGGGCTGGGAACCGAAGCAACCCGCGCGGGGATCATCGAGCTGCTGTTCAAACGCGGCTTCCTGGAGAAAAAAGGGCGCTATATTCACTCCACCGAGCCGGGCAGGGCATTAATCCACTCCCTGCCGGAGCTGGCTGCCAGGCCGGATATGACGGCGCACTGGGAATCGGTGCTGACGCAGATCAGCGAGAAACAGTGCCGCTATCAGGACTTTATGCAGCCGCTGGTGGGGACGCTGTATCAGCTGATCGATCAGGCGCGCAGCACGCCGGTGAAGCGGTTCAGAGGAATGGTGGCACCGGGTGGTGGTGCGAAGAAACCGTTTAAAAAGAAAAAGAGCGCGGCCTGACACCCCCTTTTTTTTCCCTCTCCCTGTGGGAGAGGGCCGGGGTGAGGGCACCCGGCCGCACGATAAACCTTAAATCACACCCTGCCCAATCATCGCGTCCGCCACCTTCACGAACCCGGCGATATTCGCACCACGCACGTAGTTGGTTTGCGAGGCCTCACCGCCGTACTCTACGCAGGCGTGGTGAATATCCAGCATGATGTGGTGCAGACGGGCATCCACTTTCTCTGCTTTCCAGCCCAGACGCGCGGCGTTTTGCGCCATCTCCAGACCGGACGTTGCCACGCCGCCGGCGTTGGCGGCTTTGCCCGGTGCAAACAGTACGCCTGCTTCCAGGAACAGATCGGTCGCCTCGATGGTGGTTGGCATATTCGCCCCTTCGGCTACCGCTTTTACGCCATTGCTGATTAAGGTGCGAGCGGCTTCAACGTCCAGTTCGTTCTGGGTTGCACACGGCAGGGCGATATCCACCGGCACGCCCCACGGTTGTTTACCCTCAAGATAGGTCAGACCAAACTCGCGGGCATAATCGGCCACGCGGCCATCGCGGCTGGCTTTAATTTCACACAGACGCGCCAGTTTCTCAGCCGTGAAGCCGGCTTCATCCACGACGGTACCGCTGGAATCAGACGCGGTGACTACGCGGGCACCAAACTGCATTGCTTTTTCGATAGCATATTGCGCCACGTTGCCGGAGCCGGAGACCGCCACGCGCATGCCTTCAAAGCCTAAGCCGTGGCGTTTCAGCATCGCTTCGGTGAAATAGACCAGACCGTAGCCGGTCGCTTCCGGGCGGATCAGGCTGCCGCCGAAGGAGAGTCCTTTGCCGGTAAAGACGCAGGCGCTGTTGTTTGAGAGCTTTTTCATCATTCCGGCCATAAAGCCCACTTCACGCCCGCCCACGCCGATATCACCGGCAGGGACGTCGGTGTCCGGGCCAAGGTGGCGATAAAGCTCGGTGATCAGCGCCTGGCAGAAGCGCATTACTTCGCCTTCGCTTTTGCCTTTCGGGTCAAAATCGCTGCCGCCTTTACCGCCGCCCATCGGCAGGGTAGTGAGCGCGTTTTTAAAGGTCTGCTCAAAGCCAAGGAATTTCAAAATCGACAGGTTCACTGAAGGGTGGAAGCGCATCCCGCCCTTAAACGGCCCGATAGCCGAGTTAAACTGCACGCGCCACGCGCGGTTCACCTGCACCTGATTGCGGTCGTCCACCCACGCCACGCGGAACTGGATCACGCGCTCAGGTTCGACGAGGCGCTCAAGCAAAGACATCTGACGATAACGTGGGTTTTGTTCCAGGAAGGGCCACAGGGTGGTCATTACTTCACGTACGGCCTGCGCAAACTCGCTCTGATGCGGGTCGCGCTGCTGAACATGGGTGAGAAAACTTTCCAGAGTGCGTGTCTGATCCATAGATATAAGAACCTCTTATGATAATTTCCGTATGTGTCTTATACGATTTGTGTTGTTTTTTTGACTATACCACCCGTACCGCTTTGCGAAGCAAGCAGAAATTTATGTCGAAAGGGAAATTAATGACCTGTGCGGCGTCATAACCAAAAGCGATGACGAGATAAATTAAAGGTTCCGCGATGATTAACCGTTATAGTCATTATCAGGACACAACAGGAAGAGAAGTCTATGAACCGTTACGTGATGACCGCGTTATGTTTGATGCTGAGCGCTGGCGCGCAGGCTGACCGCATTCGTCCGGATGTGGAAGTGAACGTACCGCCGGAGGTCTTTAGCTCCAGCGGCCAGAGAGCGCAGCCCTGTAACCAGTGCTGCATCTATCAGGATCAGAACTACTCAGAAGGGGCGGTGGTGAAAGCGGACGGCATCCTGCTGCAGTGCCAGCGCGATGAACGCACCATCAGTACGAACCCACTGGTCTGGCGTCGCGTAAAAGAATAAAGGCTTCCAGCAGCGGAATATCCGCCGGGACTAAGGGGTAGTCAAACGCCTCTTCAGGCGTACACCACACCAGGGCGCTGTGGTAGTGCGCCGTTAGTTCACCGCTGAAGTGGGGCACGTGCCAGGCGTGTAAATGGATTATCCGCTGTGACACTTCCCGCTGGTGGCTTGCCACGTAGTACGACGGTCGCGCGTGGATCCCCAACTCCTCCTGCAGCTCGCGGATCAGCGCTTCGGGCTGCGTTTCTCCGGCTTCCACCTTTCCACCGGCAAACTCCCACAGGCCCGGCTGATCGGCATGCATGGGGCGCTGCGCCAGTAAAATTTTATTGTCTTTTTCGATGATTGCCGCAACGACATCGAGTGTTTTCAGCATGGTCGTCAATACTTGATAGCGAAAAACACCATATTATCGTGCCCTTTCCAGGAGTCCAGTCATCAGGAGAATTACGTGAAAGAGACATCCCCCTGGGTTGCCCCGGTTGAATCCCTTCCCGCCAGCCTCAAACCCATTGCCGCCATGCAGAAAAAACACTTTGGCGCAGTGCTTAACCCCACGCGCTGGTGGGGACGTATGCCGCGCCTGTTCTGGCTGGTGGCGCTGTTTGTCGGGTTTCTGGAGCGACGCAACGCCCGCCTGACGCCGGTGCTGCGCTCGCTGCTGATGACGCGGGTATCCCAACTCTGTCACTGTGCATTTTGCATTGATGCCAACAGCCTGCGCCTGGCCGAACGCGCGGGCGCGCTGGATAAAGTGCAGGCCGTAAGCCAGTGGCGTGACGCCGCGCTTTTCAATGAGCAGGAGCGCGCGGCGCTGGCCTACGCGGAGGCCGTCACCGCCACGCCGCCGCAGGTGGATGAGGCGCTCAAAAGCGAGCTCAAACGCCTTTTTACCGATGAGATGATGAGCGAAATGACGGCGCTGATTGCGTTTCAAAACCTTTCGGCCCGCTTTAATGCCGCCCTGGATATCCCGGCGCAGGGACTGTGCGACACGTTTAAAGGAAAGCCGCATGCTTGATCGACATCTTCATCCCCGGGTAAAGCCCGCCCTTAACCGGCTGGCCTCCTGGCTGGATAAACCCGGCATCACGCCCGATGGCTTAACGTTAACCGGATTTGCCGCAGGCGTGCTGACGCTACCGTTTCTGGCGCTTGGCTGGTATCCGGCGGCCCTGGTCGCCATTGTGGTTAATCGCCTGCTGGATGGCCTGGACGGCGCGCTGGCACGCCGCAGAGGGCTGACGGATGCGGGCGGGTTGCTGGATATCGCGCTCGATTTTCTGTTCTACGCGCTGGTGCCGTTTGGTTTTGCCCTCGCGGCTCCCGCTGAGAATGCGCTGGCCGCGGCCTGGCTACTGTTCGCCTTTATCGGAACCGGCAGCAGCTTTCTGGCCTTTGCCGCTCTGGCGGCGAAACACAATATCGATAACCCCGGCTATGCGCACAAGTCGTTTTACTATATCGGCGGATTAACGGAAGGGACGGAGACCATCGTGCTGTTTGTGTTGTGCTGCCTGTTTCCGGCGCACTTCACGCTTCTCGCGTGGGTATTTGGCGCGTTGTGCTGGCTGACCACCACAACGCGCATCTGGAGCGGGTATCTGACGCTGCGTTCACTCACGCCCTAGCGCGAACTGTCGGGTCCGCGCTCGCCAGACGACACCGGGTTTTGCGGGTGGCTGCTCCATTCGTACCAGCCACCGTCATAGACGGAGATGTTTTTCCAGCCCATCGCCCGGGCATACATAAAGCCCTCAGAGGCTCGCCAGCCGGTACCGCAATAAAAGGCCACGTGCTGTTCCGGCAGGATGTTCCAGCTTTTCCACATGGCGGCGATGTCATCGGCGCTGCGCATGGTGCCGTCCGGGTTATGGAAATCTTCCATATGGGTGGCATCGCTTCCGGCATGACCCCAGCGGGCACCGGCAATTTCACCTTTGGGTTTGATGTAGCTGTAGCCGCTGGTTTCGCCAGTAAACTCCGGCCACGAGCGAATGCTGACCAGCGAGGCATCCTGGCGATGCAGCATCCCGCGCGCCTGCGCCATATCGATCATCAGCTGTGGCTGACCGGGGATCGGCGCGCCGAAATCGGGAGCGGGTTTGACATCAGCAGGCATCCCTCTTTCCACCGGCAGGTTGGCCTCTGACCACGCTTTCCAGCCACCATCAAGAATACGCACGTCCTTCACGCCCGCGTAGAGCATAATTTGTGCCACGCGGGCGGCGGCATAGACATCGCGACCATACAGAATGACGGTGGTATCGTGACGGATCCCGTGTTTTGCCAGCATCGCTTTCAGTTTGTCGTCAGAAACCTTATTCCACAGCGGCTCGCTTTCCACTTCGTTGGTATCAATATAATCCGCGCCGGGAATGTGGTTCAGTAGATAGAACTTCGGCGCACCCCAGGCGGCTTCAATCACTTTCCAGTCACCGGCCGGGGCGGCTGCCACCGGTTTGCCCTGAGAAAGCTGATAAATCCACTGCGGGTAAACGAGCTGTTCAAAGTGCGGCAGGCGCTGCAGACGCTCAGGGGACTGCAGGGCATCGCTGAGAACGGAAACCCGGGGATAACCGGCTTTCTTCAGGCGGGCGCTCACCGCCTGGTTGTCAGCGTCACTGCCGTAGAGGGCGATAGTCGTTGTGGGGGTAAGCTGATGCTGTTTTGCCCAGCGGCCAATCTGGTCGTCGCTCATCTCGCTCAGCCAGGTGGCAGAGAGGTTAAGCGCAGCGGGCTCGTGCCCGGAGGGGGCGCTCAGCGTTTGCGGCCAGCCGTTATAAAACGCACTGGCACGGGTATCGATCGCCGCGCCGTGCTGTTCCTGAAGCTGAGCCAGTGTGAGCGAATGGGGCATATCAGCGGCCATGCAAGAGAGTGAGGCGAGGCCGCAAAGCAGGGCCAGCGCGGTCAGTTGAGAAACACGTTTCATCGAATAACCTGACGTCAGTAAAAGAGGGGGGCATTGTCGTCTCTCCTGAAAGGTAAAACATTGCGTTAGCACATTATTGCCAGCGAGAAATCTCAATCACCTCGCCACCCGGCGGAATATCTTCATCGTCATGCGTGACCAGCACCACCGGGATATTGCGTGCGCGCAGGGCATCAAACACCCATGTCCGAAAGGACGACCGCAGTGATTTATCAAGGCGGCTAAACGGTTCGTCCAGCAACAATGCCTGCGGCTCGGCAAGCAGAGCCCGCAGCAGGCTCACCCTGGCACGCTCCCCGCCGGATAGCGTGGCCGGATCGCTGGCATAGTGGCGATTTAGCCCGGCTGAATCCAGGGCCTGTTGCACCTTTTCCCGGCGTGCGCGTCCGGTTATTCGCGCCGGTAACGCCAGCAGCAGATTTTGCCCGACGCTGTACTGGTCAAACAGCAGTGCGTCCTGAAAGAGAATCCCGATCCCGCGTTGCTCGACAGGCAGCCCGTCACAGCGGCGATCGTCAAGCCACAGCTCGCCCTGCGCCTGAAAGTCGTCAGACAGTGCCCCAACCATCCATGAGAACAGGGTCGATTTCCCGCTGCCGGACGGCCCCATCAGGGTGACAATTTCACCGCGAGGAACAGAAAAGTTAACCTCACGGAACAGCGGCGCAATGGTGAGATTGTTGACCTTCAGCATTAACGTAATCCTCGTCGATAATGGCCTGCGAGCCGGGATAACAGTGCGGCAACGCCGAAGACGGCCCCTGTCACCAGCAGAAGCCACAGCGCCCGGTTAGCCAGAATCGGGATGCTGCCGCCACTGCTGAGCGCCACGGTTTCGGTGGTAAGGGTGCTGAAACGCCCCGCGCCGAGCCAGAGTGTTGGCATGTATTGCGCCATGCTGACCGAAAATCCGGTTGCAAACGCCAGCAGCGCGGGGCGCAACAGCAGGGGACATTTGATCAGGCAGAAGACTTTTGTCCGCCGCCAGCCAAGCGTTCTGGCCGTGAGGAGAAGCCGCGGATCGATGCGCCGCCAGGCGGGTTGCAGTATCAGCAGCATCCACGGCAACACCCACAGCAGATGACTCCAGAGCACGGCGGCGTACTGCCCGTCGATACCCAGCCATAACGCCACCCTGTATTGCCCGGAAACCAGCGGCAGCGCAGGAAGGGCGAGAGGGAGCCAGACCCACAGCGCACCACGCCGCGGCCCCCATTCCAGCCAGAGCAGTATCATGATCAGGGCGATCAGGCTGGCGAGCAGGCCGAACGATAAGCTGGCACGCACGGCGCTAACATCATCCCACTGGGCCAGCATCAGCAGCACTCCGGCGCAAAGCATGCCGCATGCGGGGAGGATTCCGCTGAGCATACGGGCGGGCGGCGCGGGGGGGAACGTGCGTCGCACCCCTGTCAGCGCGGGCAGCGTGCGACGCCACGCTTTCCAGATGCCGAACCCCAGCGCCGAAAGCACGGCCAGCAGCGCGAGCATCAGCAGGCAGAGCAGCATTCCTTTCGTTTGCTGCTGCACGTCGCCCTGGGTCAGCCACTGCCAGGCCAGTACCGCCAGGGTAGGCGGATTCCCCGGCCCCAGGATAATGGCGACATCCACAACAGAGAGGGACCAGGCGAGCACCGCCAGCATTGTGGCACCCAGCGCCGGCGCGATCTCCGGGATCACCAGCCAGCACAGTCGCTGGAACCGCCCGTATCCCAGGGTTTGCAACACGACATTCTGGCGACCCAGCTGGGTTTCAGGTAACACCGCGTATATCGCCCACAGCACGAAGGCGCTCTCCTTGACGGCGAGAGTCAGCCCCAGCCCAATCCCGTAGCGATCCAACATCGGAGAGCAGCGTGTACAGAGCTGATAAAACAGACCGCCTTCGGCAAAAGTCAGCAACACGCTGGTGGCGAAAGCAACGTGCGGAACGGCCAGCAGCCACGGCAAACGGGTGCACAGACGACGCCAGCGCTCACCGGGCCAGAGCGTGGTGACGAAAATCAGGGCGATAAACAGGGCGCCGAGAGTGGCAATCAGCGTGGATACCAGGGTGGCGGCGAGCGCCTGCGGGATCTGCGGGTCGTCAAACAGGCGTTGCCAGTTTCCTGCCGACAGCGCCGGCGTCAACAGCATGGCGGCGGCGGGAACAAGCGGCAGATACACTGCCGCCATCGCCAGCCAGATGAGTGCGCTCAGCGGGTGCCGTAACGACGCAGCCATTCCTGCTCCAGCGCGTTAACCCAGGCTGCGTGTGGCTCCGCAAGCATCCGCGGAAGCCCTTGTGGCGTGTGGGCCTGAAGCTGTTTTGCTTCATCTGCGGGCAGCGTGTTCGCCTGCAGTACGCTCGGATCGCCCCAGATAGCCGGGTCGGCTTTGCGGATTTGCGCCTGAGGTGAGAGCAGGAAATTGGCAACCACCCTGGCCCCCGCACTGGCGCTGGCGTTCGCCGGGATGGCAACAAAATGAACGTTACCGATCATCCCGTTGTGAAAACCAAAGCTGTAGCTGTCGGCAGGCAGTTCACCGCTGGCCACTTTTTGCAGCGCATGTGCCGGGTTAAAGGTCAGCGACAGGCTCAGACTGCCGCGGGCGAGCAGGGTATCCATCCGCGCAGGTGAAGGCGGGAAATCTTTTCCTTCTCGCCACAGCAGCGGGTGGAGTTTGTCGAGGTAGTCCCAGAGCGGCGCGGTAACCTGTGCAAAGGTGTCATCGGGCGTGCGTTTCAGCGCATCGGGCCGGGAGGTGAGCGTGAGAAGCAACTGTTCCAGAAACGCGGTGCCGGTAAAATCAGGCGGACGAGGATAGCTGATTTTACCCGGATGCTGCTTGGCCCAGGCCAGTAATCCCTGCGGGTCTGACGGTGGAGTCGGCATGCTCGCTTTGCGGGCGATAAAGGTGAGCTGCGCGCCACCCCACGGAGATTCTGCGCCCTCGGTTGGCAGGGCGAAATCTTCCGTGACCGGTTTGCCCGTGTCGACATAGCGCCAGTTAGGCAGCGTCTGTGCCCATCCGGTTTGCAGCAGGTTAGCCTCTTTCAGCGTGCGGAAATTCTCACCGTTAACCCACAAAAGATCCACCGAACCATGGGTCTTACGCCCGGCGGCAGCTTCTGTCTGGATCCGTTTTACCGCATCCGCCGCATCGGCCAGGTGGACAATGTTGAGGTTGATCGCGTAGTGCGTTTTCATCTCGCCGCTGACCCAGTCGAGGTAGCGGTTAACCGCCTGATCGCCTCCCCAGGCGTTAAACCAGACGGTCTGGCCTTTGGCTTGTTCTTGGATAACGTGCCAGCTGTCGGCGGCACACAGAGGGGCGGTCAGCAGCAGACCGGTCAGAAACGCGCAAAAACGCACACGGCGCATAATGCCTCACTTTTTAAACGAAGAGGGGAGTCGGGAAAACAGCCATCGGCTCATCAGCGGTAATACCCCCAGTAGTGTAAAGGCTAACAGCATGCCCGGCGACAGAATATCGCGCAGCGAGGTGATTTTTCCCAGCTCGCGGCCGGCGTTGAGGAAGATAACCGTTGCGGGCAGCATGGCGAGCTGGCTGACCCACCAGTACCGACGCACCCCAATGCGGGTCAGCCCCATCAGCAGATTGACCAGAAAAAACGGGAACAACGGCATCATGCGCAGGGCGAAAAGATACCCTGCGCCGTCACGCGCCATCCCGGCGTTCACCGTTTTCATCTGTTGGGCAAACCGTCGCTGAACCCAGTCGCGCAGCAGATAACGGCTGGCGAGCATCGCGAGCGTGGCGCCGAGCGTGGAGGCAAACGACACCAGCAGCGTCCCCTTCCACAGCGTAAACAGCGCGCCGCCCAGCAGGGTCAGTATCGCGGCACCGGGGATAGAGAGGGCGGAAACCACCACATAGAGCGCAAAAAAGATCAGCGCACTTTGCTGCGGGGCGTGTTCGACGCAGGCGAGCAAGGTCTGCTGATGCGTTTTGACGGTTTCAAGAGAGAGCGTGCCCGGAGGAAGAGTGAGCCACGTCAGCATAAAGGCGCCCAGCAGGGCGCACAGTACGACAATTTTTCGAATGTTCACACGGGGTTACAGCTTGAATTTCGCCCACACCGGCGCGTGGTCCGACGGTTTTTCCATGCTGCGGATATCGTAGTCGATCCCGGTTTCAATGCAGCGTTCCGCCAGCGGGGAGCTTGCCAGCAGCAGGTCTATGCGCAGCCCGCGGTTGTCATCAAAGCCTTTTGAGCGGTAATCGAACCATGAGAAGCGATCCTGGGTGTCCGGGTTAGCCGTGCGGAAGGTATCCACCAGACCCCAGCTCAGCAGGCGATCCATCCACTCGCGCTCTTCCGGCAGGAATGAACATTTGCCGGTGCGCAACCAGCGTTTGCGGTTCTCTTCACCAATGCCGATATCCAGATCGGTCGGGCTAATATTCATGTCGCCCATGATCAGCACCGGATTCTCTTTTTTCAGTTCGGTGGTCAGGTAATCCTGCAGATCCTGATAAAACTTCGCTTTCGCCGGGAATTTGGTCTCATGGTCACGGCTCTCCCCCTGCGGGAAATAGCCGTTGATCACGGTGATATTGCCGAGCGCTGAAGGAATTTCCGCCATGATGATCCGGCGCTGCGCTTCTTCGCCATCACCCGGGAAGCCGCGGCGGACGGAAACCGGCGTCTCTTTGGTCAGCAGGGCAACGCCGTAATGCCCTTTCTGCCCGTGATAAAAGACGTTGTAACCCAGTTTCACCACCTCTTCGAGGGGAAACATATCGTCGTGAACTTTTGTCTCCTGCAGGCCGATCACATCAGGCTGATGTTGTTCAACAATCGCTTCAAGCTGGTGAGGGCGGGCACGCAGGCCGTTGATATTAAAAGAGACAAATTTCATAGTCGCTGCCAGTGCAAGGTGAATAGTGCATGGATGGTAGCAGAATTTGCGTCGTCTGTTACGGGGATTGACCAATAACTGCGACAGATAATGCCAACGGTGCAATATTTGCACCATTCTGACGCGCTTCGCCCTTAAAAGGGGCGTAAATGGCCGATAAATTTCGCGAGCGATCACAATTCCAGAATTATATTTGGCCTCTGCATACTCTTTCTGATTTTCATGCGGCAAAGCGCCGCTTATCGTAAAAATATGCACTTTTTATGCAATAAAAGTGAATAACTCCATATTGTAACTTATTGATATTCTGTTACCTCCACCCGTTTATGCATTTTTATCGCTGGCTGGCACGAAGGCTGCAATCTACATTCACAGTGCAAACACTCAATTATTTAACATTCAAATAACCTTTTATTTACCGGATGAGGTCGCTATGTCTCTGTCAATTACGCGTGAAAATTTCGATGAATGGATGATGCCGGTTTACGCTCCGGCGGCTTTTATTCCGGTTCGTGGGGAAGGCTCGCGCCTGTGGGATCAGCAGGGTAAAGAGTATATCGACTTTGCGGGCGGGATTGCGGTTAACGCGCTGGGCCATGCACACCCGGCGCTGCGCCAGGCGTTAAACGACCAGGCGGCGAAGTTTTGGCATACCGGGAACGGCTATACCAACGAACCGGCGCTGCGTCTGGCGAAAAAACTGATCGACGCGACGTTTGCGGAGAAAGTCTTTTTCTGCAATTCGGGCGCGGAGGCAAACGAAGCGGCGCTGAAGCTGGCACGCAAATATGCGCACGATAAATTCGGTGTGCACAAGAGCGGGATTGTGGCCTTTAAGAACGCGTTCCATGGCCGCACGCTCTTTACCGTCAGCGCAGGGGGGCAGCCGTCCTACTCGCAGGACTTTGCGCCGCTGCCGCCGGATATCCGCCACGGGGTATATAACGATCTGCAGTCAGCCCGCGAGCTGATCGACGACACCACCTGCGCGGTGATCGTCGAGCCAATGCAGGGGGAAGGCGGTGTGCTGCCCGCACAGAAAGCGTTCCTGCAAGGGTTGCGCGAACTGTGCGACCGTCACAACGCGGTACTGATTTTCGACGAAGTGCAGACCGGCGTAGGCCGTACCGGTGAGCTGTATGCGTATATGCACTACGGCGTAACGCCGGACGTTCTCTCAACGGCGAAGGCGCTGGGCGGCGGCTTCCCGATTGGCGCGATGCTGACCACCGATAAATTCGCCAGCGTAATGGTCGTGGGCACGCATGGCACCACCTATGGCGGTAACCCGCTGGCAACGGCCGTGGCCGGACAGGTTCTGGATATCATCAATACCCCGGAAGTGTTGAAGGGGGTTAAACAGCGTCACGACTGGTTTGTGGAGCGTCTGAACGCCATTAACAGCAAGACCGGTCTGTTTAAAGAGATTCGCGGCCTGGGGCTGTTAATTGGCTGCGAACTGACGCCGGAGTTTGCCGGAAAAGCTAAACTTATTTCACAGGAAGCGGCGAAACAGGGCGTGATGGCGCTGATTGCCGGTGCCAACGTGGTGCGTTTTGCCCCTGCGCTGATTGTCAGCGAGGAAGAGGTGAGCACCGGTTTAGACCGTTTTGCGCTGGCCTGTGAACGTGTGAAATCCGGGGTGTCATCATGATGGTCATCCGTCCCGTTGAGCGCGGCGATCTCGCCGGGCTCATGCAGCTTGCCGGTAAGACGGGGGGCGGGCTGACCTCGCTTCCTGCCGATGAAAAAACGCTGTCGGCGCGCATTGAGCGCGCCCTGCAAACCTGGCAGGGGACGTTGCCAAAAAGCGAACAGGGCTATGTGTTCGTGCTGGAAGATACCGACACGGGGACCGTAGCCGGGATCTGCGCCATCGAAGTGGCCGTTGGCCTTAATGACCCGTGGTACAACTACCGCGTGGGCACCATGGTTCATGCCTCAAAAGAGCTGAACGTCTATAACGCGCTGCCGACGCTGTTTCTCTGTAATGACCACACCGGTGCCAGCGAGCTTTGCACGCTGTTCCTTGATCCGGCGTGGCGTAAAGAGGGCAACGGGTATCTGCTCTCCAAATCGCGCTTTATGTTTATGGCCGCTTTCCGCGATCGTTTTAACGAAAAGGTGGTGGCTGAAATGCGCGGTGTGATCGACGATAAAGGTTATTCGCCGTTCTGGGAGAGCCTGGGCGAGCGTTTCTTCTCGATGGAGTTCAGCCGGGCAGACTATCTGTGCGGCACCGGACAGAAAGCGTTTATCGCTGAGCTGATGCCGAAACACCCTATCTATACCCATTTCTTAACCCCGGAAGCGCAGGCGGTGATTGGCGAAGTCCATCCGCAAACGGCGCCTGCCCGCGCGGTGCTGGAGAAAGAAGGCTTCCGCTACCGTAATTATGTCGACATCTTTGACGGCGGGCCGACGCTGGAGTGCGACATCGACCGCGTGCGCGCGATCCGTAAAAGCCGACTGGTTGACGTCTCTGAAGGTCAGCCCGCGCCGGGTGACTGGCCGGCGTGCCTGGTGGCGAACGAAAATTACACCAACTTCCGCGCCATGCTGGTGCGTACCAACCCGAAATGTGAACGTCTGGTGCTGACGGCTGCAGAACTGGATGCCCTGAAATGTAATGCCGGCGATACGGTTCGCCTGGTGCGACTCTGCCCTGAGGAGAAAACAGCATGACTTTATGGATCAACGGAGACTGGGTAACGGGCGAAGGCGAACAGCGAGTGAAGACCAATCCGGTCGGCAACGAGGTGCTCTGGAAAGGTAATGATGCCAGCGCCGGGCAGGTTGAACAGGCCTGCCACGCCGCGCGCCGCGCGTTTCCGGCGTGGGCGAAACAGCCGTTCACCGTGCGCCAGGGGATTGTCGAAAAGTTTGCCTCTCTGCTGGAAGCGAATAAAACCGAGCTGACCCGCACGATCGCCCTGGAGACCAGCAAGCCACGCTGGGAAGCGGCGACTGAAGTGACGGCGATGATCAACAAAATCGCCATCTCGGTAAAGGCGTACCATACCCGCACCGGCGAGCAGCATACCGAAATGGCTGACGGCGCGGCCACGCTGCGCCATCGCCCCCATGGCGTACTGGCGGTGTTTGGCCCCTACAACTTCCCGGGGCATCTGCCAAACGGGCATATTGTGCCCGCACTGCTGGCGGGAAATAGCGTCATTTTCAAACCGAGTGAATTAACGCCGCTGACCGGTGAGGTGGTGGTGAAGCTCTGGGAGCAGGCGGGTTTGCCGCCGGGCGTGCTGAACCTGGTGCAGGGCGGGCGTGAAACCGGCCAGGCGCTGAGCGCGTTAAGTGATATTGATGGCCTGCTGTTTACCGGCAGCGCCGGGACGGGCTATCAGCTGCATCGCCAGCTGGCCGGGCAGCCGGAAAAAATTCTGGCGCTGGAGATGGGCGGAAACAACCCGCTCATTGTGGAAGATCCTGATGATATGGACGCGGCAGTCCACCTGACCATCCAGTCGGCCTTTATTACTGCCGGTCAGCGCTGCACCTGCGCGCGTCGTCTGCTGGTGAAGCGCGGGGCGCAGGGCGATGCGTTCCTCAGGCGTCTGGTAGAGGTGAGCGCGCGTCTGGTGCCTGCGACGTGGGATGCCGACCCGCAGCCGTTTATCGGCGGGCTGATCTCCGAACAGGCGGCGCTAAACGTTCTGAAAGCCTGGCAGGACCATGTCTCACGCGGCGCGAAAACCTTGCTGGAGCCGAAGCAGGTTCAGCCGGGCACGTCGTTGCTGACGCCAGGCATTGTTGAGATGAGCGGGGCGCGCAACGTGCCGGATGAAGAGGTCTTTGGCCCCCTGCTGTGCGTCTGGCGCTATGACGATTTTGACAGTGCCATTGCGATGGCCAACAACACCCGCTACGGCCTGTCGAGCGGTCTGATTTCACCGCAGCGCGAGAAGTTTGATCAGCTGCTGCTCGAAGCGCGCGCCGGGATTGTTAACTGGAACAAACCGCTGACCGGTGCCGCGAGTACCGCCCCGTTTGGCGGCGTAGGGGCTTCCGGGAACCATCGCGCCAGCGCGTGGTATGCAGCGGATTACTGTGCGTGGCCGATGGCGAGCCTGGAAACAGCTGCGCTGACGTTGCCGGACACGCTGAGCCCGGGTCTGGACTTTAGTCAGGGAGAACGCCATGAAAGCGCGTGAAGTGAATTTTGACGGACTGGTGGGGCTGACGCATCACTATGCCGGGCTCTCCTTTGGTAATGAAGCCTCGACGAAGCATCGTTTTCAGGTTTCCAACCCGAAACTGGCGGCAAAGCAGGGGCTGCTGAAAATGAAGGCGTTATCGGACGCGGGTTTTCCGCAGGCGGTGATCCCGCCGCAGGAGCGTCCAAACGTGGCGGTGTTACGCCAGCTTGGTTTTAGCGGTACGGATGAGCAGGTGGTCGAAAAAGCGGGAACGCAGACGCCACACCTGCTCTCGGCGGCGAGTTCTGCCTCCTCAATGTGGGTGGCCAACGCAGCGACCGTCGCACCCTCTGCCGATACGCTGGATGGCAAGGTCCATTTGACGGTGGCGAACCTGAACAACAAATTCCACCGCGCCACCGAAGCGGAGACCACGGAGCGCGTGCTGCGCGCCATATTCCATAATGACGCCCATTTTGCTGTCCATCCGGCTCTGCCGCAGGTGGCGATGTTTGGTGATGAAGGTGCTGCCAACCATAACCGCCTGGGCGGCGATTACGGTGAACCGGGGTTACAGCTGTTTATTTACGGGCGGGAAGAGGGCGGCCATTCTGCGCCCACCCGCTACCCGGCCCGACAGACGCTGGCGGCAAGCCAGGCCGTGGCGCGTCTGAATCAGGTCAATCCGTCACAGGTGATTTTTGCCCAGCAGAACCCGCATGTGATCGACCAGGGCGTGTTCCATAACGACGTGATTGCCGTCTCTAACCGTCAGGTTCTGTTCTGCCACGAGCAGGCGTTCGCCCATCAGGAGAAACTCCTCGCCACGCTGCATGAACGCGTGCCCGGCTTTATGCCGATTCAGGTACCGACCCAGGCGGTGAGCGTGCAGGATGCGGTTGAGACCTATCTCTTTAACAGCCAGCTGTTGAGCCGGGACGATGGCAGCATGATGCTGGTGTTGCCGCAAGAGTCCAGGGATCACCAGGGCGTGTGGCGTTATCTGACGGAACTGGTGAAAGCCGACAACCCGATTGCGGAGCTGCGCGTCTTTGATCTGCGCGAGAGCATGGCGAACGGGGGCGGTCCGGCCTGTTTACGTCTGCGCGTGGTACTTACGCCCAATGAAATGCAGGCCGTTAACCCGGCAGTGATGATGAATGAGACACTATTTAACACCCTGAACGACTGGGTGGACCGCTACTATCGCGACCGGTTAACGCAGGCCGATCTGGTTGACCCGCAGCTGCTGCGCGAAGGCCGTGAGGCGCTGGACGCGTTAACCTCAATCCTGCAGCTGGGCCCGGTTTACCCGTTCCAGCGCTAAAGGAGAGGCTATGGAGAATTTACTGGCGCTGACGCTGGCAGACGAAACGCCAGAGCAGAGTGAGGGGGACGGCCCCTCATTCCACTGGCAATGGCTGGGACGCGGCGTGCTTGAGCTGACGCCGACCGCGAAGAGTGAACAGTCGCTTGTGCTTTCAACCGGCATTCACGGCAATGAAACGGCACCCGTGGAAATTGTCGACCTGCTGCTGCGCGCATTGTATCGCGGGGAGATTGCGCTGCACTGCCGCCTGCTGGTGGTTCTGGGGAACCCGACTGCGCTGGCGCAAAACAAACGCTATCTGGTGAGCGATATTAACCGCATGTTCGGTGGCCGCTGGTCGCAATTCCCGCCGAGTGATGAAACGGCACGGGCTCAGTGGCTGGAGCAGATCGTCACTCACTTTTTCACCGACGCGGGACCATCGCGTTGGCATCTCGATCTGCATACGGCGATCCGTGCCTCGTATCACGTGCGCTTTGGCGTGCTGCCGCAGCGGAATCAGCCCTGGGATGAAGACTTTCTGCGCTGGCTGGGGGATGCGGGGCTGGAAGCGCTGGTCTTTCACCAGTCGCCGGGGGGCACCTTTACCCACTTCACCTGTGAACGCTTCGGTGCGCTGGCCTGCACGCTGGAGCTGGGAAAAGCGCTGCCGTTTGGGCAAAACGATCTCACGCGCTTTGCCCCGACGCATCTTGCGCTGCGGGCGCTGCTGGGCGGTACCGTGCCGGAGCATACCAGCCAGCCCGTCGAGCGTTATCGGGTAGTGCAGCAGATCACCCGCCGCAGCGAAGCTTTCCAGCTTCACATGCCGGCCCACACGCTCAATTTTACGCCGTTTCGCAAAGGGGTATTACTGGCGGAGGATGGTGACGAGCGCTATGAGGTGCAGAAAACAACCGAGTATGTGCTGTTCCCCAACCCGTCGGTGGCCTTTGGTCTGCGTGCCGGGCTGATGCTGGAGAAAGTGTCCTGATCGTTTCCCCTCCTGTCTGCAGGAGGGGAAATTTAAAACTATTTTCTTAGCGATTAAGGCGATCGCATTTTCTTTGCGGAATATTCCTGGATTATTGCTTTATTATTAATCGGTAGTTGGTTATACTTCTGCACAATCTTTTGATAATCAGTCTGTTGCATATTTTTGTTGCAACTCTCCACGCTTTATCCTTATTTCCTCCATATTTGGCGAAAATTTGTTTTTTACACTTTCATTGTTTTACCGTTGCTCTGACTAATTGACGATAAACCCCGTAAAGTTAATCTCGTCAACACGGCATAGCGCCGAAGAATAACTGAAAGTAAGGAAATAAATTATGCGTAAGTTTACTGCACTGTTTGTTGCTTCTACCCTGGCTCTGGGCGCTACCAGCATGGCGTTCGCCGCAGATACCGCAACCACCACTGCCGCGCCTGCTGAAGGCAAAATGATGATGCATCACAAAGGCAAGCCGGGTATGCACGAGATGATGATGTTCAAAGATCTGAACCTGACGGATGCGCAGAAACAGCAGATCCGCGACATCATGAAAAGCCAGCGTGACCAGATGAAACGTCCTCCGCTGGAAGAGCGCCGCGCGATGCATGACATTATCGCCAGCGACAGCTTCGATAAGGCAAAAGCCGAAGCGCAGATCGACAAAATGGCTGAGCAGCATAAAGCCCGCATGCTGGCTCATATGGAAACCCAGAACAAGATCTACAACATTCTGACGCCGGAACAGAAAAAACAATTTAATGCCAATTTTGAGAAGCGTCTGACAGAACGTCCGGCAATGGAAGGTAAAATGCCAGCACCAACCGAATAAACGGTTCACTCTCTTAAGACCGCCGGGATCCTGTCTACAAAAGCGCAAATGCTGTGGACAGGACCGGCGGTTTTTTCTTTCTTACCCTCTTGTCTGCCGCAACAGGCGCGGTATTCTCCTGTCATCGCTTCAGAGAATTCATGACGTTAGATTTTTTATCAGCGTCCCGCTAAGGCTTGCCCGCTCTGCTGCCGATACTACGTCTGTAACTATTCAATCATAACAAACAAGACAGCAACGATAGCGATATCCTTGCCCTGGCGCTCGTTGCGCCATTCAGGAGTGGTGATGGAGTTCTTTGATATCCGTAAAATGCCGGTCAGTCTCTGGCGCAATGGTGCTGGTGAGACGCGCGAAATTTGTTGTTTTCCTCCCGCGACGCGCGATTTTTTCTGGCGTGCCAGCATTGCGACCATCGCCAGCAATGGCGAATTCTCCTCCTTTCCCGGTGTTGACCGGGTTATCACCCTGCTGGAAGGGGGGGAAGTGACGCTGGATGCCGGTCAGGCGTTTTGCCATACCCTGAAGCACCATCAGCCCTTTTGTTTTTCCGGCGACCAGCCGGTAAAAGCGCTGTTAAGCGACGGGCAGATGTCGATGGACTTCAACATCATGACCCGGCGGGATTGCTGCCAGGCGAAAGTGCGGGTGGCGGACCGCACCTTCACTACCTTTGGCTCACGTGGGGGGGTGGTCTTCGTCTTAAGCGGTGCGTGGCAGCTGGGGGATAAATTGCTGACGGCCGATCAGGGCGCGAGCTGGGAGGAGGGAACCCACACCCTGCGTTTGCTGGAATCGCACGGCAGGTTATTATTCAGCGAAATCAACTGGCTGCCTGGTCATTAAGCACAATAACGTCAAACTCGCCGGTCAGCACGGGCTTACAGAGAATTTTGTAGCCATCATGGTCGAAGCCGGCGGGTGTGCGTAACAGGGTGGCGGCCTCCTGCAGATTATCGACCGCCCCCAGCCAGAACCAGTTATGAACGATGTGGTACTGCGTCATCGTCTCTCCCACCTCTTTTAGCGCAACGGCCCCTTCCCACGGCCAGCACTTCACGCTGATGGCCGCCAGCCCGCCAAGAAGCCGGGCGTGATGATCCTCGACGCTCTCTTTGCCGCAGCAGGCACCCGCACAGCGTTTGAGCGCAGAGCGGAAACAGGCGCGTCCACGGGTGGTGGCCTCCAGCCCCAGCAGGCTATAGCAAAGCTGCTGCTCGTCCGCCAGCGTTTGCAGCGCCTGTAGCGCAGCACGTTTGTTGGCGAACAGGCCGTACAGATTCGGTGCGTGCGAAAAATCGACGTCGCGCGCATAGACAACCTGCGGTTTGCCCGCGGTTATCTGCAGCGAGCAGAGCTGACGATTGCGGCGCAGACGCTTATTAAACAAGGGCTGTTGCTCTTTGATCAGCCGGGCTTCCAGTAAGAGCGCTCCCATTTCCCCTGCCGTTGGATACCAGCTGATGCGTCGCGACTGGCGGAGCATGGCGGCTTCGTCCGGCGTGCGCAGATGGGACAGCACCCGGCTGCGAATATTCACGCTTTTGCCGATATAGAGCGGCAGAGTGTCGCTTTCGCCATGAAAGATGTACACGCCCGGCTGTTTAGGTAATTCCTCAAGCCAGGGGCGGAGATGTTCGGGATATTCATAGATAGCCGCCGCTTCAAACTCCAGACGCGGGGCAGATTGACGCCTGCTCACATACGACTCCATATACTGTTCAGGTATACAGTGTAGCAGGAGTGGGGTGGTTAAAAAAGAGCCGGGTCGCCTGATGCTCTCACCCCAACCCTCTCCCACGGGAGAGGGCGCAAACATTAAAAACGGTAACCTGGGTTACCGTTTTGCTTTTATTTCTTCCAGAAATCGTCAAACACGGTAATGGGTGGGCGGCGTTTGTGCTCGGTTTTCAGATACCAGCCTTCGATAATCTTCGCGATACTCTCGTCCAGTTTCTTGCCTTCCAGATAATCATCGATGTTGTCATAGGTCACACCGAGCGCCGCTTCATCCGGCAGGGAAGGGCGATCGTCTTCCAGATCCGCCGTTGGCGCTTTCTTGTATAAATGCTCCGGGCAGCCCAGCGCAGCCAGCAGTTGTTTACCCTGACGCTTGTTCAAACGGAAGATAGGGTTAATGTCGGTGCCCCCGTCGCCATATTTGGTGAAGAAACCGGTGATGGCTTCTGCCGCGTGATCGGTCCCGACAACCACGCCTTTGGTCATGCCTGCAATGCTGTACTGCGCTTTCATACGTTCGCGCGCTTTTTCATTGCCGCGCACAAAATCGCTCAGCTCAATGCCCGCTTCACGCAGCGCCTGTTCACTCGCCAGCACCGATCCTTTGATATTGACCGTCAGTACGCGGTCTGGCTGGATAAAGGCGATGGCATCCTGACAATCCTGTTCGTCTGCCTGCACGCCATACGGAAGACGCACGGCGATAAACTGCAGCGCTTCATCTCCCGTCTCTTCGCGCAGCTCTGAAATGGCCATCTGGCAGAGTTTGCCGGTCAGCGTCGAGTCCTGCCCGCCGCTGATGCCCAGTACCAGCGTTTTCAGAAACGAGTTCGTTTTTAAATAGGATTTTAAAAAATCAACGCTTCGGCGGATCTCTTCATTTGCATCTACCGCAGGCTTCGCGCCCAGCGCCTGAATAATCTCGTGTTGCAGAGCCATCACGCCCTCCATATGCAGACCATAAACAGAATGTGTTAACTGTTAAAACTAACCCTTCAGGCGTAAAACGACAAGGATCACAGTTTCGAGTGCGCTATTTTGCGGCGTTTTAGCAGCTTATCGTTGTTTTATTAGAATTTTCCGAAATTCGTCTGGCGTAACTCGCAAAGTTGAACAATAGTACTTTTTATCCCATGCTTAGATAACACGCTGATAAACAAGAGGACGGAATATGAACAAGAACGTAGCAGGAATTCTTAGCGCAGCGGCGGTACTGACTATGCTGGCAGGGTGTACGGCTTACGATCGCACCAAAGATCAGTTTACACAGCCGGTAGTGAAAGATGTCAAAAAAGGCATGACCCGTTCGCAGGTGGCTGCGATTGCCGGTAAGCCTTCGTCAGAAGTGACCATGATCCACGCGCGTGGTACCTGCCAGACCTATATCCTGGGTCAACGTGATGGTAAGGCAGAAACCTACTTTGTTGCTCTGGATGACACCGGTCACGTCATCAATTCCGGTTACCAGACCTGTGCAGAATACGATACCGATCCGCAGGCACCTAAGGCGCAGTAACCCTGCTTGCCTGAGGATGTTAACAAGCCGGCCTTTGGGCCGGTTTTTTTATGCATACGTAAATCTTATTTCTTTGCGCGAATTATTTGCCTGAAATGTGAAGGTAGTCAACAAGCCAGGTCAATGAGAGACAATTTAGGCCTGTGCAGAATTATCCCCCCTCTGTACCATTACGTATACTCACTCCAACGATAAACAACAGTCAGCACATTACCTGTCAGCCAGGAGAGCGAGTCGAGTGATAGCGAGACGGCAGGTAGTCATAAAAGAGGGAAATCATGATGGAAAAGAAACATATCTACCTGTTCTGCTCTGCAGGCATGTCAACGTCACTGCTGGTGTCGAAGATGCGTGCGCAGGCCGAAAAGTATGAAGTGCCGGTGGTGATCGAAGCGTTCCCGGAAACGCTGGCGGGTGAAAAAGGCCAGACCGCAGATGTTATTTTACTGGGGCCGCAGATCGCTTACATGTTGCCAGAAATTCAACGTCTGTTACCGAATAAACCGGTCGAGGTAATCGATTCAGGGCTGTACGGTAAGATTGATGGTTTAGGTGTACTGAAAGCTGCTGTGGCAGCAATTAAAAAAGCTGCTAATTAATTTTTATTTTTCCCGTCAAAGAGTTATTTCACACACAATACGCCGCGACATACGTTGCGGCATTTAAGGGTATTTTCCTATGAGTAAAGTCATCGCTTCACTTGAAAAGGTACTCCTTCCTTTTGCTGTTAAAATAGGAAAGCAGCCTCACGTTAACGCCATCAAAAACGGCTTTATTAAATTAATGCCGTTGACGCTGGCCGGGGCAATGTTCGTTTTAATTAACAACGTTTTTCTGAGCTTTGGTGAAGGTTCCTTTTTTTATTCATTAGGAATTCGGTTAGACGCTTCAACCATTGAAACCCTTAACGGTTTTAAAGCCATCGGCGGCAACGTATATAACGGTACGTTGGGTATTATGTCGCTGATGGCGCCTTTCTTTATTGGGATGGCATTAGCCGAAGAACGTAAGGTGGATCCACTGGCCGCGGGGTTATTGTCCGTTGCCGCCTTTATGACCGTCACCCCATACAGCGTGGGTGAAGCTTATGCTGTGGGTGCCAACTGGCTGGGTGGGGCAAACATTATTTCCGGTATCGTTATCGGTCTGGTGGTTGCCGAGATGTTCACCTTTATTATCCGTCGCAACTGGGTAATTCGCCTGCCAGATAGCGTACCGGGCTCCGTTTCCCGTTCATTTTCCGCGTTGATTCCAGGCTTCATTATTCTCTCCATCATGGGGATTATTGCCTGGGCGCTCTCTCACTGGGGCACAAACTTCCACCAGATCATCATGGACTCTATCTCTACGCCGCTGGCGTCGATGGGTGGCGTGGTCGGTTGGGCGTACGTGATTTTCACCTCCCTGCTGTGGTTCTTCGGCGTACATGGTTCACTGGCACTGGCCGCGCTGGACAGCGGTATCATGACCCCATGGGCACTGGAAAACGTTGCACTTTATCAGCAGTACGGCTCCGTTGATGCGGCGCTGGCAGCCGGTAAAACCTTCCATGTGTGGGCGAAGCCGATGCTGGACTCTTATATCTTCCTGGGGGGGACCGGGGCGACGCTGGGTCTGATCATCGCGGTCTTTATTGTCTCTCGTCGCGCTGACCATCGTCAGGTTGCGAAGCTGGCGCTGCCGTCAGGCATCTTCCAGATTAACGAGCCGATTCTGTTTGGTCTGCCTATCATCATGAACCCGGTGATGTTCATTCCATTCGTCCTGATTCAGCCGCTGCTGGCGGGGATCACCCTGACGGCCTATTACCTGGGCATTATCCCGCCTGTTACCAACATTGCGCCGTGGACCATGCCGGCGGGGCTGGGAGCGTTCTTCAACACCAACGGTAGCGTCGCGGCCTTCCTGCTGGCGATATTCAACCTCGGGATTGCAACACTGCTCTACATGCCATTCGTGGCGATAGCCAACAAAGCCGCGACCGTGATTGATGAAGAAGAGAGCGAAGAGGATATCGCCCTCGCACTGAAATTCTAAATATTGCCCGGCACGGGGTAACCCGCGCCAGCGAAAAGGAGCTTAAAGATGTTAGATTTGGATAGTATCGTAGCCGAAGACGCCGTAGAGAACGATCTGGAAGAAGTGGTGATGGGGCTTATCATCAACTCCGGGCAAGCACGTAGCCTGGCGTATGCCGCCCTGAAGCAGGCCAAGCAGGGCGATTTTGCTGCCGCTAAGACCATGATGGATCAATCCCGTATCGCGCTGAATGAAGCGCACCTGGTGCAGACTAAGCTTATCGAAGGCGACCAGGGGGAAGGGAAGATGAAAGTCAGCCTGGTGCTGGTGCATGCACAGGATCACCTGATGACCTCGATGCTGGCACGCGAGCTGGTGGCAGAGTTAATTGAGCTTCACGAGAAGCTGCAGTAAGTCAGACTGAGTAGCAGGAGGTCAGCACGATGGAAATTAAAACCGCACTTGAACAGCAGCTGTTTAATGGCAAGAATTTTCACGTGGTTATTTACAACAAGACGGAGAGCGCCAGTGGTCTGCACCAGCATGACTACTACGAGTTCACGATTGTTCTGACCGGCCGCTACTATCAGGAGATTAACGGCAAGCGTGTCCTGCTGGAGCGCGGTGATTTTGTTTTCCTGCCGATGGGATCTTATCACCAGAGCTTTTACGAATTTGGTGCCACCCGTATTCTGAATGTTGGCGTCAGCAGACGTTTCTTTGAGAAACACTATCTGCCGCTGGTGCCGTTCTGCTTTGTGGCGTCACAGGTCTATCGCGTGAAAAACGAATTTATGACCTGGATCGAAACGGTGATCGCCTCGCTCAACTTCCGCGACAATGAGTTCGATGAATTTATTGAAACCGTGACGTTCTATGTGATGAACCGCCTTCGCCATCACCGTGAAGAGCAGCAGGTGAGCGACGACATTCCGCAATGGCTGCGCAGTACCGTCGAGTTGATGCACGACAAAGGGCAGTTCAGCGAGAATGCTCTGGAAAATATGGTGTCACTGTCCGGAAAATCCCAGGAATACCTGACCCGGGCGACACAGCGTTATTATCGTAAAACGCCCGTGCAAATTATTAATGAAATCCGCATTAATTTTGCCAAAAAACAGCTGGAAATTACCAACTACTCTGTCACCGATATTGCTTATGAGTCCGGTTACAGTAGCCCCAGCCTGTTTATTAAAACCTTTAAGAAATTTACCTCATTCACACCAAACAGTTACCGGAAGAATTTGACGGTAATTAATTAGTGCCTGGCGAGTGTATTCGCCACGAATATTGACTTGATTGCTTGCCCAAATAGCGGGAAGAGTCCGCTATACCTTGCAGGCGATTAACCTGATACGCTAAGGGAGATGTTATGCAAAAGAAATTAAAAGTCGTGACCATTGGCGGCGGCAGCAGCTATACCCCGGAATTACTGGAAGGTTTCCTGAAACGTTATCATGAATTACCGGTCAGTGAATTATGGCTGGTGGATGTTGAAGAAGGGCAGGAAAAGCTGAATATTATTTTTGACCTGTGCCAGCGGATGGTAGAAAAAGCCGGTGTGCCCTTAACCGTGCATAAAACCCTCGATCGTCGCCTGGCGTTGCAGGACGCTGACTTCGTCACCACTCAGCTGCGCGTGGGCCAGCTCAAAGCGCGTGAACTGGACGAACGCATTCCGCTGAGCCACGGCTATCTGGGACAGGAAACCAACGGCGCGGGCGGCCTGTTTAAAGGTTTGCGCACCATCCCGGTCATTTTCGACATCATCAAAGATGTGCAGGAGATCTGCCCGAACGCATGGGTGATTAACTTTACCAACCCAGCCGGGATGGTCACCGAGGCGGTCTATCGCCATACCAGCTTCAAGCGTTTTATCGGTGTCTGCAATATTCCGATTGGCATGAAGATGTTCATCCGCGACGTGCTGGAGCTGACCGACAATGACGATCTCTCTATCGATCTGTTCGGTCTCAACCACATGGTGTTCATCAAAGATGTGATAGTAAACGGCCAGTCTCGCTTTGCTGAACTGCTGGACGGCGTGGCTTCCGGCCGCCTGACCGCAGCATCCGTAAAAAATATCTTCGACCTGCCGTTCAGCGAAGGGCTCATCCGTTCCCTGAATCTGCTGCCGTGCTCGTATCTGCTTTACTACTTCAAGCAGAAAGAGATGCTGGCCATCGAAATGGGCGAGTACTATAAAGGCGGTGCCCGCGCTCAGGTTGTGCAGAAAGTTGAAAAGCAGCTGTTTGATTTGTATAAAGATCCGAACCTGAATGTGAAGCCGAAAGAGCTTGAACAGCGCGGTGGGGCATACTATTCCGACGCGGCGTGCGAAGTGATCAACGCCATTTACAATGACAAGCAGGCTGAGCACTACGTCAATGTGCCGCACCACGGCCATATCGACAATATCCCGGCCGACTGGGCCGTAGAGATGACCTGTATCCTGGGCCGTGAGGGGGCAAAACCGCATCCGCGTATTACCCACTTTGATGACAAAGTGATGGGGCTCATCCATACCATCAAAGGGTTTGAAGTGGCGGCCAGCAACGCTGCGCTGAGCGGTGAGTTGAATGACGTGCTGCTGGCGTTGAACCTCAGCCCGCTGGTGCATTCCGACCGCGATGCGGAAGGGCTGGCCAGCGAGATGATACTGGCGCATGAAAAATGGCTGCCAAACTTTGCCGCCACGGTTGAGAAGCTCAAGCACCAACACCGTTAAGAGGACGTGCGATGGAAAACCTGCTGATCGTCAATGCTGATGATTTTGGCCTGTCTAAGGGGCAGAACTACGGCATTGTTGAAGCCTGCCGACGGGGTGTGGTGACCTCGACCACCGCGCTGGTGAATGGAGAGGCGATAGAGCACGCGGCGCAGCTGAGTCGTGAAGCGCCTGAGCTGGGCGTGGGCATGCACTTTGTGTTGACGCTGGGGAGGCCGCTTTCAGCGATGCCGGGCCTGACGCGTGACGGGCAACTCGGGAAATGGATTTGGGAACTGGCGGAGCAGGACGCGCTGCCGCTCGAAGAGATTGCCCGCGAACTGGACTGTCAGTACAACCGTTTTGTTGACCTCTTTGGTCGCGAACCAACCCATATCGACAGCCATCATCATGTGCATATGATCCCGGCGATTTTTCCGCTCGTTGCGGATTTTGCTCAGCGTAAAGGCGTGGCGATGCGTGTGGATCGCGACGTGCGCGGGTTGCCGGACTTTGCCGTGACAACATCGGAGGGGTTCAGCAGCGCATTTTACGGTGAGGAGATCGACGAAGCGCTGTTCCTGAAGGTACTGGATGATTCCGCAGCCCGGGGGGAACGGTCGCTGGAGGTGATGGCGCATCCTGCGTTTGTCGATAACACCGTCCGTAAGAGCGCCTACTGCTGGCCGCGCCTGGCGGAGCTGGAGGTGCTGACGTCGCCGTCGCTGAAATACGCGATTGCCGAGCGCGGGTATCGGTTGGGGACTTTCGGGGATCTTTAAGACAAAGCCCGGTGGCGGCTTCGCCTTACCGGGCCTACAAAACCAGTCGAAATGTAGGCCGGGTAAGCGCAAGCGCCACCCGGCTTTTTTTACGCCGGTATCTGGTCAATCTTGCTGCTGCGCGACCAGACGCGGTGCGCGGCTAGCAGATCAAACAGCTTCGTCATAAACGCGTCGTCGACGTTATCGCCTTCCACAATCCCGTCTTCACCCTGATCGGCCACGTTCAGGCGCGCTTTAAACTGTCGCGCATCACCGGAAAGGGCGATCGGTTTCAGATGCTTATAGGCTTCAAGCAGATAATAGACCGCGTCACCGTTGCTGAGCAGGCTGGCAATATCGCCGCATGGCACAATCACCGCGTCCACCGTCAGGGATGGCGCACCGGCAAAGGTGGCGGCAACCGGCAGCACTGACCCGTCATCGGCAGTTACTTCACCCATTCGGGAGTAGAGCAGTTTGGCGTGTACGCCTTTGGTTTTCAGTGCCTGCATGATCCCCAGCACGTCGCTGGCGCGGGTTTTGTCGTTAAGCAGGATCGCCACCACCCGGCCTTTAATCGAGCCTCCCGGCACCGCGTACAGGCTGAGCGACGGATCTTTTTTCACCCCGTTGACCTCTTTTGGCGGGGCAAGATTGCGTTGCTCATCCGTCAGCGTAATGCCGAGGTTATCGGCCACGCTCTGGGCGAGTTGAATATCAATGTGTGCCAGCTGATCGACCACGCGCTCGCGGATGTAGGTCCGCACAACCTTGCTCAGTTCAAAGCTGAAGCCGCCGATAATATGCTGCTGCTCAATCGGTGTCTGGCTGTTCCAGAACAGGCGAGGGTGGGCGTAATACTCTCCAAATGACGGGCTGCGCTCGCGGATTTTGTTACCGTCCACACGTTCCTGATACGACTCAAATCCACCCCTTTTCGGGCCAGGAGGCGTTTCGCGCGGCCAGTTATCGTTGATGGAGTTCGGCTCATAGTTGGCCGGGTTGGTATCGATATCCTGACGATGCATCCCGTCGCGCTGGAAATTGTGGTACGGACAGGTGGGGCGGTTAATCGGAATTTCATGGAAGTTCGGCCCGCCCAGTCGGCTGATCTGCGTATCAGTGTAGGAGAACAGTCGCCCCTGCAGCAGCGGATCGTTGGTGAAATCCAGGCCGGGGACGATATGACCGGGATGGAAAGCCGCCTGTTCGTTCTCGGCAAAGAAGTTGTCCGGGTTGCGGTTCAGCACCATTTTGCCCACCAGTTGAACCGGCACCAGCTCCTCAGGGATCAGTTTGGTCGGATCCAGCAGGTCAAAATCGAACTTAAATTCGTCCTCTTCCGGGATCAGCTGTAACCCCAGCTCATATTCCGGGAAGTCGCCCGCTTCAATGGATTCCCACAGCTCGCGGCGATGGAAGTCCGGATCGCGGCCGGTCAGCTTCTGGGCTTCATCCCACACCAGCGAGGCTTTCCCGGCGACCGGTTTCCAGTGGAAACGGACAAACGTCGCTTTGCCCTCGGCGTTGATCATCCGGAAGGTATGAATGCCAAACCCTTCCATGGTGCGATAGCTGCGCGGGATCCCGCGGTCAGACATCGCCCACATCACGTTGTGTAACGTCTCGGGTTGCAGGGAGACATAGTCCCAGAAGGTGTCATGCGCACTTTGTCCCTGCGGTATCGCCCAGTGGGGCTCCGGTTTTACCGCATGGACAAAGTCAGGAAATTTATGCGCATCCTGAATGAAAAAGACTGGGGTGTTATTGCCGACCAGGTCGAAGATACCCTCTTCGGTATAAAACTTGGTGGCAAAGCCGCGAATATCTCGCACGGTATCAGCCGAACCTGCGCCACCCTGCACGGTGGAAAAGCGCACAAATACGGGTGTGATCTTATCCGGGTCTGAAAGGAAGTCAGCTTTGGTGATTTCCTTCAGGCTCTTGTAGGGCTGGAAATAGCCGTGAGCGGCGGAACCGCGCGCGTGCACGATACGCTCCGGGATACGCTCATGGTCAAAGTGGGTAATTTTTTCCCGTAGGATGAAGTCTTCCAGCAGAGTCGGTCCGCGGGATCCCGCGCGCAGGGAATTCTGATCGTCAGCGATGCGCACCCCCTGATTGGTGGTCAACGCATAGCCTTCTCCGCCTTTGCGGTGTGGCTCGAGTGATTTTAGCTTCTCATTGCCGGTGTCCGGTGATTTCATGCTACCGGGCGCGGTGGGCTGCTCGCCAGGGGCTGAGGGGCCCGGTGAAGGGCGATGAGAGCCATCTTCAGGTGCAAGGGAGTCCATACCCGGCTGTGATTCTTCAGTGCCATGAATGGGTGATTGATGTGTGTTATCTTTGTTCGACATTGCACGCTTCTCCTTTATTCATTCCTAAAAAACCCTGTTAACTATAGAACAATGTACGGAAAGGGCAGGCGAACTCAGCTTTTTCAGACACCGCCTTAGTAAAAGAGGCGGTCCACCACACGCAAGGCGCGACGCGTGGGGGCAGGATCGGCTATCATAGAAATTTCCTGCTTTCAGAATGTGCTTTAATGAACCAGTCGCTTATGAAACCTCTTCGTCAACAAAATCGCCAGGTTATTAGCTACGTGCCCCGTGTCGAACCCGCTCCCCCTGAACATGCGCTGAAGGTGGATGGCTATCGCGATGTCTGGCAGTTACGTGGCAAATATGTGGCCTTTGTGCTGATTGGCGAGCATTTCCGTCGTTCTCCGGTGTTTACTGTGCCGGAAGCGGCCCAGCGGTGGGCGGTACAAATTCGACAGGATGAAGAAGTTTGAAAAATAACACGTATAAAAAAACCGCCTGACGGCGGTTTTTTTATTTTCAATGATTAACGGTGCGCCAGCTCGGCGTCCTCTTCACTATCCAGGATGGCTTTGTCGGTCTGCTTCAGCCACTGGCTGGTCAGCGTACCGGCCGTCATTGAGCCGCTCACGTTCAGGGCGGTACGCCCCATATCGATCAGCGGTTCAACGGAGATCAGCAGGGCCACCAGCGTTACCGGCAGGCCCAGCGCAGGCAGAACAATCAGCGCGGCGAAGGTAGCACCGCCGCCCACGCCCGCAACGCCTGCGGAGCTAATGGTGACAATACCGACCAGCGTAGCAATCCAGACCGGATCCAGCGGATTGATCCCAACCGTTGGCGCAACCATCACGGCCAGCATCGCCGGGTAGAGACCCGCACACCCGTTCTGACCAATCGTGGCACCAAAGGAGGCCGAGAAGCTGGCAATAGACTCAGGTACACCCAGGCGACGAGTCTGCGCTTCGACGTTCAGCGGAATAGATGCGGCGCTGGAACGGCTGGTGAAGGCAAAGGTCAGCACCGGCCAGACTTTACGGAAGTATTTCAGCGGGCTTACGCCGTTCACACCCAGCAGAATGCCGTGTACGACAAACATAATGCCCAGACCCAGATAAGAGGCGACAACGAAGCTGCCAAGCTTAATGATGTCCTGCAGGTTAGAGCCAGCAACCACTTTGGTCATCAGCGCCAGAACACCGTAAGGGGTCAGCTGCATCACCAGACGAACCAGCTTCATCACCCAGCTTTGCAGGGTATCAATAGCGGTCAGCACGCGCTCGCCTTTCGGCGCATCGTCTTTCAGCAGCTTCAGTGCCGCCACGCCCAGGAAGGCAGCGAAAATCACCACG
Organism: Enterobacter cloacae complex sp. 394F7; assembly: GCF_057320385.1. Classification (NCBI taxonomy): domain Bacteria; kingdom Pseudomonadati; phylum Pseudomonadota; class Gammaproteobacteria; order Enterobacterales; family Enterobacteriaceae; genus Enterobacter; species Enterobacter cloacae complex sp. 394F7. Next base: position 70,156 of record NZ_JBXWCS010000004.1, read on the forward strand.
CTGATGATGGAAGTTGGGCTGGCGCCTGTCAGGTCAGCAAACGGGTTCTTCGGAATGAAGGAGAGCACCATCTGCGGCACCGTCAGGTCAGCGACTTTACCCACGTAGTTGGTCTGAATTGCGGTCAGACGCGCGGTTTCAGCGGTACCCTGAACCAGACCTTCGGCGGTCAGGCCGAACAGGTTAGTCACCAGCACACCCACCAGCGCAGCAATCAGCGTGGTAAACAGCAGCGTACCGATGGTCAGGAAACTGATTTTACCCAACTGCGTAGCGTTATGCAGACGAGCAACAGCGCTCAGAATAGAGGCAAATACCAGCGGCATGACGATCATCTGCAGCAACTGGACATAGCCGTTACCGACAATATTGAACCACTGAATGGAGTCTTTCAGTATCGGGCTATCGGAGCCGTAGACGGCATGTAAGGCCAGGCCAAACACGACACCCATGACCAGACCCACCAGCACTTTCTTCGCCAGGCTCCACTGTTTGTGACGCGCCTGAGCGAGAAGCAATAGCAATATAACGAACACGACAATGTTCGCGATGAGTGGAAAATTCATCCCCGTTCTCCTGATTTATTATGTGGCCGGTTTTTACCGATCCTGTTGGCGCAAGGTTAGCAGAAGTGTGATGTCGCGCTTATATCCAAATGGAATGGGTTATGACAAATGCGATAATTTTGCTGGTTTACTGTTCAATCTGGTGATGAATAAAGCGATTGAACTGAAATTGCAGCGAATTGATCATCTGAGATGACCAGCGCACTGCACTGTTTTCGGGCAATGTCTGCGGCATCCAGACGGCATAGGCGAACAGAGCCATGCACAACACGCGCTCAAGCTGATTCCCTTTCTGGGGAACGAGAACAGGCAGGCGGAAACGCCAGCGGCAGGGCCACAGTAGCGGCACGCCAGCAGGCGTCAGCATATCGGCGAGAATATGACTCAAATAGCCCAGCACCATGCCCTGAATGGCATCGGCGGGCACTATCCAGCTTTCAGGTACTTTTAAATAGAACAGTGTCAGCAGGGCAAACACGGCCAGCAGGCTGTGCGTAAACCCGCGATGGCCAAACGCACGGGCGATAGGTTTTGAGATCCACTTCAGGCGTTGCCCAAGAAAAGATTTAGGATGGTCGATGTCGGGTAACAGGCAGGTCAGCACGGCAGAAGGAACAATATGCCACCAGTCCCCCTGTGCAAGCACGGGGGTAAGCTCAGCGTTTTTGGCAAATACTGCGCACGCAATGGAAAAAAGCAGGTGGCCTTCCGCCGTCATGATAAAACCCAGGAAACTGTCAATTCATACAGTATAGGGTTTTTATACAGTAGGCGAAAGAGGTGACGGTGTAACTCTTTGTCACAAAGCGGGTCAACGCGCCAGCCAGCCCCCGTCGACGGCCAGGGTATGGCCGTTCACGTAGTCTGAGGCGGCGGAGGCCAAAAACACCACCGGGCCCTGCAGATCTTCCGGTACGCCCCAACGCCCGGCAGGAATGCGGTCAAGGATTTCCTGGCTACGCTGCTCGTCATCACGCAGCTGCTGCGTATTATTGGTCGCCATGTAACCCGGTGCGATAGCGTTGACGTTAATGCCATGCGCCGCCCACTCGTTCGCCAGCAGACGGGTGATCCCCAGCACGCCACTTTTTGAGGCGGTATAAGAGGGCACGCGGATGCCGCCCTGGAAGGAGAGCATTGAGGCGATGTTGATGATTTTCCCACCCTGACCCTGGGCGATAAACTGCTTTGCCACGGCCTGTGAGAGGAAGAAGACGGATTTCAGATTGAGGTCGATCACCTCATCCCAGTCCTTTTCCGTGAACGCCAGCGCATCTTCCCGGCGAATCGTCCCGGCGTTATTGACCAGAATATCGACGCGCCCCATCTCAGCGACGGCACGCTCCACAACGCCCTGAAGACTCGCCTGCTGGCCGAGGTCGGCCCGAATGGCCGTAAACCGTCTGCCGAGCGCCGTCACGCTGGCCGCTGTTTGCTCAGGCGCTTTACGGTTGACGCCCACGATATCGCAGCCCGCCTGTGCCAGCGCGATGGCCATGCCTTGCCCCAGACCGGTATCGCATCCGGTGACGATGGCCACTTTTCCTGAAAGAGTAAAGGTATCCAGTATCATTCGCGCCTCAGAAGCAGGTGATTGTCGTTCTGAAACTTAGAATAGGAGTCGGGCGTGAGAAATGCAACCGAAATGGAACGGTGTTTTATTTTATTTTCAGGCAGCACGAGGCTGCCTGAAACAGAGCGTTTATTCGCCTCGCAGGTGTTGCACCGTCAGGTCAGCCAGGGAGTTTAGCTTCACGTCGGCAAGCGCAAAACGGGGATCGTGTCGGCCCTCTTCAGCAGGAACGACAATGGAACGCATCCGCGAAGCTTTAGAGGCCACCATGCCGTTAACGGAATCTTCCAGCGCCACGCAGGTTAGCGGATCAAGACCGAGCTTAGCGGCACAATCCATATACACCTGGGGATGGGGCTTACTGTAGGGGAGCTTTTCCGCAGAGGCCAGCGCATCGAAACTGTCACGCAGCTCGAACATGGTGAGCACTTTTTCCAGCATGTGCAGCGGGGAGGCGGAGGCCAGTCCCACCTTCAGCCCCTGCGCCTTGCACAGGGCGACAGCTTCACGGACGCCCGGCAGCAGCGGCCTGGACTCTTCCACCAGCGCAATGGCGCGGCTGATAATGCGGGCGGTGACCTCATCGCGATCCGGGCCCACCCATGGCTGATGGGCATACCACAGGTCAACCACCATATCGATACGCAAGCCCAGCGTATCCGGAAGTTCATGGCGGCGGCTGATATCGACGCCGAGGCTGGCCATAACGTCCAGTTCAGCACGATCCCAGAGCGGTTCGGAATCGATCAGTAATCCATCCATGTCAAAAATAGCGGCAAGAATTTGGCGCGGTGTCGACATCACAACGTCTCCTTATTAAGGGTGTACGACAGACGATACGTGCTAAGTACAATCTGCAATTTAGCATATTGCCTTTAAAGATCGGGCGAAAATGACGGTCAGGAGGTAGACTTAGCCACAAATAACGCGTCTTTATGAAGAGGAACTGATGACGTATCAACAAGCTGGACGCATTGCTGTCTTAAAACGGGTTGCTGGCTGGGTGATTTTTATTCCTGCCGTTATTTCTACGCTGATTTCTGTGCTCAAGTTTATGTACGATCACAGCGAAAAACAGCCGGGTATCAATGCGGTCATGCTTGATTTTGCGCATGTCATGATTGAGATGATGCGTTTCAACACGCCATTTTTGAATATCTTCTGGTTCAACTCGCCCACGCCGGACTTTCACCAGCAGCTGAATATCGGGTTTTGGGTGATTTATGCGCTGATTTTTATCGCCATGGCGTTACAGGCGTCAGGCGCACGCATGAGCCGTCAGACCCGTTTTTTACGTGAAGGGGTGGAAGACCAGATGATTCTGGAACAGGCCAAAGGCCCGGAAGGGATGACGCGTGAACAGATCGAGTCCCGCATCGTGGTGCCGCGTCACTCTATCTTCCTGCAAATCTTTCCGCTCTATGTCCTGCCGGTGATCATTATTGTGGCGGGCTACTTCTTTTTCTCACTGCTCGGCTTTTTATAATCACAGGGTGGCCTGAGGCCACCCGTCCTGCCTTCACGCGGCCAGCACGCGCTCAAGCGCCCGCTGTGCGTTCACCAGATGCTCACCCCCAAACAGGATTGCGCGGTTCATCAGGGTATAAAGCTGATACACTGGCTGACGGTCGAGGAAGCCCTGCGGTAAGGGGGAGATTGACTGATAACCGTCATAAATTTGTGGCGGCTGCTCGGGGTGGAGGGGCAACATGGCGAGGTCGCACTCTCTGTCGCCCCAGTAGCAGGCCGGATCGTATATATAAGGCCCATTGGGGCCCAGCGCGCAGTTATCGGACCACAAATCGCCGTGCAGCAAAGAAGGCTGAGGCTGATGAGAGGCCAGGCGCTGCTGTATATGCTCGACGATGGCATCAATGTTGCCAAATTCGAGGCCTTTCTCGGCGGCGAGCTCAAGCTGCCAGCCGATACGCTGCTCGGCAAAAAAGGTCGACCAGCGGCGTTGCCAGGCATTCGGTTGTGGTGTGGTGGAGAGATCGTTATCAAAGTCGAGACCAAACTGCGGCTGGTCGCTCCATTGATGCAGGCGCGCTATCTGCTGTCCCAGAATAAACGCATTGTGGGCATCCAGCGGACGGGCAGGGAGATATTCCATCACCAGAAAGCTGTAGTCGCGGTCGCTGCCCACGGCCAGCACCTCCGGGACGGTGACCGTTTTGCTGCGCGACAACAGTTCCAGCTGATCGGCTTCGGCGGTGAAAATCGGGAGCAACTCTCGCTCGTCGCATTTTACGAAGAGATCGCGCCCTGAGTAGCGTATATGCCATGCGGCGTGGATCTCTCCGCCTGGCAGTTCGTTACGCAGTTCAATTTCACCTTCGCCCAGTTGTTCACGTAAAAGATGACTGATAGCCTGCCACATGATCTCTCTCCCATGTTGTCTGCCAGATCATAAAGTTAGCGCATAACTGCGGTAAAAAAATACGAACTAACGCACACCTGAGCGGTTTACCTTCATGCAGGGCACTTATTGTTCTTTTTTCTGCCAGGTTTCCCAGGTATCCACATCAATTTCGGCAGGTTTATCGGTCACGCTCTCAGCCAGGCTTTCCGCCAGCGCGCGAACCTCCTCTTCGCTGAGGGCGCTTATCAGGCCGAATGCCAGCGTGCCTAAATCATGAATATTGCCTTCTTCATCCGTCAGCGTGAGCAGGAAATTGGCCCGGGTAAAGGCGTTGTTAAGCTCATTCAGCTCGGTCAGCGACGCTTCATGAATGTTGACGGTAACGACGTAGCGGGTGATGTCACCACTGCTCATAATTCACCTCGTTGTTATCATGAAAGTTTTCTTAGCATAGTCGATAGTGTGTGTTTGGCGACTTTGCACTGCATTTCCCCTTCAGCGCGAAGGGGAAAGCGGGTTAATTTCGGGACAGGTAATCGACAATTTTTTGCGTATCGGCCAGCGAACACAGCCGCGTTCCCTGGTTGATGGTTGCCGCGCTACCTGCCGCCACGCCGTAGCGTGTCATCTCAAGCAGCGTCGCGCCCTGCGCCAGTTTTAGCGTCATTGCCCCAACCATGCTGTCGCCTGCGCCTACGGTGCTCTGGCTTTTCATCGGCGGCGGGACAACCTGCACTGACCCCGTTTCATCCACGGCCAGCGCCCCTTGTGGACCAAGAGAGACCACCACGCGCCGCGCTTTACCCGTGCGCACCAGCTCCTGGGCCGCGCTGCGCACATCATCCGGCTGAGTAAGTTCGCGGTTAACCAGCGCGCTCAGCTCTTTCTGGTTTGGTTTGACCAGCTCAAGATTGCCCGGCTCTAACGCTGCCTGCAACGCCTCGCCGCTGCTGTCTACAATACAGCGGATGCCGCGCTGCTGTGCGGCCCGAATGAGCGCCGTCAGCTTTTCTGTACTGACACCGGGTGGCAGACTGCCGCTGATGACCAGTAGTGAACCGCTTTCAATCGTCAGCACTTTCTCTTCAAGCTGACGGAACTCATCGTCGCTCAGTCTGGCGCCTGGCATCACAAAGCGATATTGCTCTCCGCTGGACTCCACGTGCACGTGCAGATTTTGACGTGTCCAGTCTTTGGCCTCGACCGTCTCCACGGCGACCTGTTCATCTGCCAGCAGAGAGACGAGATGTTCTCCGGTGGCACCGCCTGCGGGGAATATCGCCGTGGCTTTCCCACCGAGATGGGTGATGGCGCGTGCCACGTTGATCCCCCCGCCGCCGGGCTCAAACACCGGGGCACTGCAGCGAAGTTTACCTTCCGGGTAAATCTGCGGCGTAAGGGTGGCGGAATCGAGGGAAGGGGAGAGCGTCAGAGTGTAGATAGAAACCATCATTACCTCCTTTTAGCGTGGGTTCCTTTTAGTCTGGCACCATTTGGCAGGAAGGCAATGTAAATAACAGTATGATTTTCAATATGAATAATGACAAAGCGAAGGCTAAGCGATATATAAAATAAAACGCATTTTGGGATCGTTCTTATTCAAAAAATGAAATAAGAAAACATTGCTATGTTATTTGCGGCTTTTTATAATTTGTTACCTTTCTCTGGACGCCTTGTCATTGATCCTCAAGAAAGTTTCCGGGACCGTGTGGTCTCTTTTTTTGTTGTACGGACTCCTTAATAAAATGAAGCTTTTGAAGACAGTGCCCGCTGCACTGATGCTGGCGGGTGGCGTGTTTGCGGCTATGAGCGCAACCGCTGATGATTCCGTTTTTACTGTCATGGACGATCCCACCGCGGCGAAAAAACCTTTTGAAGGTAATTTGAACGCCGGGTACCTGGCGCAATCCGGTAACACGAAAAGCTCCTCTCTGACGGCGGATAGCACGTTGACCTGGTATGGTAACACCACCGCCTGGTCTCTGTGGGGAAACGCCAGCAACACCTCCGCTAACGATGAACGCTCCTCCGAGAAATACGCGGTAGGTGGACGTAGCCGTTACAACATGACTGACTATGACTACCTGTTTGGCCAGGCAAGCTGGCTGACTGACCGCTACAACGGCTATCGTCAACGCGATGTCTTCACCGCAGGTTATGGTCGTCAGTTCCTGAACGGTCCGGTTCATAGCTTCCGCTTCGAATTCGGTCCGGGTGTCCGTTATGACGAGTTCACCGACGGCGATACCAAAACGCAACCGCTCGGCTATGCGTCTGGCACCTACGCCTGGCAGATGACCGACAACACGAAGTTCACCCAGGGTGTTTCTGTGTTTGGCGCCGAGGACACAACGCTGAATTCTGAGACAGCGCTGAATGTGGACATCAACGAACACTTTGGCCTGAAAGTGGCCTATAACGTGACCTGGAACTCTTCGCCTCCAGAGACTGCGCCGGATCATACCGACCGCAGAACCACCGTTTCACTGGGCTATAAGATGTAATGCAGACGGGCCGATTATTTCGGCCCGTTTTTTATTTTCAGAAACTGTGCTGTTTTATATTAAACGCCGTTTTAAAATAATTGGTCCTCAAAAACCTTCTTAATTTCTTCATAATTCATCCTGGCCAGACCGCATTCTGTTTATTTGACACAAATTGATAATAACCAGGCGAGGCAAAAGGATGAACCAGCGTTATACTCAATACACAGGCATTTATTTGCCTTGAGAAGTATTGCATGTCTTCAGAAAGAGAATAATAGTATGAAAAAAATCAAAAATACTGCTGCAGCCATGGTGCTTTCTGCACTTTCGTTTGGTGTATTCGCAGCAGATGATGCCAGTCAGGTTGGAATGACTCGCGCTTCTGACGTTGAAGCCGGGTCAAACATCGCGCCGGGCGCGCCGTCTACCGGTCAATCAATGAATGACGCGTTTGATGTACATAAACTGGTAGCAGGTGAATGGTCCTGACAGGTAATTGTGTACGCCATTATTCCACCTGTATTTCGCCTTGACGAAAAACAGGTGGAATATCGATAACGTGTTTTATTCTGTCCGCCGTTGCGTCAAATTCCCGCTTAGCCCCAAATCATCGCCGCCCAACGCAATAGCAGCATTGCACCGCAGATGGCAATTAAGACCAACACCATTTTCCAGTGTTTGACGGCAAATCGTTTTGTTGGCATAACCTAATCCTTGTCTGTTGATGCCTTCAGTCTATCAAAATACGCGCTGTCGGGGACAGAAGGTTATGCCACATCACCGGTTGGGCTAGAACCAATGAAATCTCTCGGCAAGGATCAACGCTAAACCGGCAGCAGAAAGTATATTCAATATCACTACGGTTCTACTGGATACATTCATGTGATGCCTCATGGCTGTGTCAGGACCTGTTCAAGAATAGCTCAACAATCGGGTATTGCGAGCTCTGGCAGGCGATCGTGCCCTCATACGTTCAAACTGGTCGCAGAGGGTGCATACGCCCTGTCATTAGTGTTACCATTAGAAAGCCTGCCGTAAACCGGCATTATTCTGATTTTGGCAGGTGCAGGATGACGAGCCAATTTGACGATTGTTGGTCAGATGGTGTCGTAATCTCTTGTTAAACTATGATTATTTTCTTTGTATATGCTCTTATGTGTGGGGCATCACTGCAAATAAGGATATAAAATGCCTGTAATTACTCTTCCTGATGGCAGCCAACGCCATTTCGACCACGCCGTTAGCCCAATGGATGTTGCCCTGGACATCGGTCCTGGACTCGCGAAAGCGACCATCGCGGGCCGTGTGAACGGTGAGCTGGTTGATGCATCCGATCTGATCGAAAACGACGCGCAACTCTCTATCATCACCGCAAAAGATGAAGAAGGTCTGGAGATCATTCGTCACTCCTGTGCGCACCTGTTAGGTCATGCCATCAAACAGCTGTGGCCAAACACCAAAATGGCGATCGGCCCGGTTATCGACAACGGCTTCTACTACGACGTTGACCTTGACCACACCCTGACCCAGGAAGATATCGACGCGCTCGAGAAACGTATGCACGAGCTCGCCGAAACCAACTATGACGTCATTAAGAAGAAAGTCAGCTGGCACGAAGCGCGTGAAACCTTCGTGAAGCGTGGCGAGAGCTATAAAGTCTCTATTCTTGATGAGAACATTGCTCATGATGACAAGCCTGGCTTGTATCATCACCAGGAATACATCGACATGTGCCGCGGGCCGCACGTGCCGAACATGCGCTTCTGCCATCACTTCAAACTGATGAAAATTGCTGGCGCCTACTGGCGTGGCGATAGCAACAACAAGATGTTGCAGCGTATTTATGGTACCGCGTGGGCAGATAAAAAAGCCCTGAACGCCTACCTGCAGCGCCTGGAAGAGGCGGCGAAGCGTGACCACCGTAAAATCGGTAAACAGCTTGACCTGTACCATATGCAGGAAGAAGCACCGGGTATGGTCTTCTGGCATAACGACGGCTGGACTATTTTCCGTGAGCTGGAAACCTTCGTACGTTCCAAGCTGAAAGAGTACCAGTATCAGGAAGTGAAAGGTCCGTTCATGATGGACCGTGTGCTGTGGGAAAAAACCGGCCACTGGGACAACTACAAAGATGCGATGTTCACCACCTCTTCTGAGAACCGTGAATACTGCATCAAGCCAATGAACTGCCCGGGCCACGTTCAGATCTTTAACCAGGGTCTGAAATCTTACCGCGATCTGCCGCTGCGTATGGCAGAGTTCGGTAGTTGCCACCGTAACGAGCCATCAGGTGCGCTGCACGGTCTGATGCGTGTTCGTGGCTTTACGCAGGATGATGCGCATATCTTCTGTACTGAAGATCAGGTACGTGATGAAGTTAACGCCTGTATTCGTATGGTCTACGATATGTACAGTACCTTTGGCTTCGAGAAGATCGTGGTCAAACTCTCAACGCGTCCGGAAAAACGTATCGGTAGCGATGAGACCTGGGATCGTGCAGAAGCGGATCTCGCCGTGGCGCTGGAAGAGAACGGAATTCCGTTTGAATACCAGCTGGGTGAGGGCGCCTTCTACGGTCCGAAAATTGAATTTACCCTGTATGACTGTCTCGACAGAGCTTGGCAGTGCGGCACAGTACAGCTGGACTTCTCCCTGCCTCAGCGTTTAAGCGCCTCTTATGTTGGCGAAGACAACGAGCGTCAGGTCCCTGTAATGATTCACCGTGCTATTCTCGGTTCTCTGGAGCGCTTCATTGGCATCCTGACCGAAGAGTTCGCGGGCTTCTTCCCAACCTGGCTTGCGCCGGTGCAGGTAGTGGTCATGAACATTACCGATTCTCAGGCGGATTACGTTAAAGAATTGACGCAGAAACTACAAAATGCGGGCATTCGCGTAAAAGCAGACTTGAGAAATGAGAAGATTGGCTTTAAAATCCGCGAGCACACTTTACGTCGTGTCCCGTATATGTTGGTCTGTGGTGATAAAGAGGTGGAAGCAGGCAAAGTTGCCGTTCGCACCCGCCGTGGTAAAGACCTGGGCAGCCTGGACGTAAGTGAAGTGATTGAGAAGCTGCAACAAGAGATTCGCAGCCGCAGTCTTCAACAACTGGAGGAATAAGGTATTAAAGGCGGAAAACGAGTTCAAACGGCACGTCCGAATCGTATCAATGGCGAGATTCGCGCCCAGGAAGTTCGCTTAACAGGTCTGGAAGGTGAGCAGCTGGGGATTGTGAGTCTGAGAGAAGCAATCGAAAAAGCTGAAGAAGCTGGAGTAGATTTAGTTGAAATCAGCCCTAACGCCGAACCGCCAGTTTGTCGTATCATGGACTACGGCAAGTTCCTTTATGAAAAAAGTAAGTCTTCTAAGGAACAGAAGAAGAAGCAAAAAGTTATCCAGGTTAAGGAAATTAAATTCCGTCCTGGTACCGACGATGGCGATTATCAGGTAAAACTCCGCAGCCTGATTCGCTTTCTGGAAGATGGCGATAAGGCCAAGATCACACTGCGTTTCCGCGGTCGTGAAATGGCCCACCAACAGATTGGTATGGAAGTGCTTAACCGCGTCCGTGACGATCTGAGTGAACTGGCAGTAGTCGAATCCTTCCCTACGAAGATCGAAGGCCGCCAGATGATCATGGTGCTCGCTCCTAAGAAGAAACAGTAAGGCCTTCAAGCAGCAAAATCTGTGGAGCCTTCGGGCCTCATAGGTTTTGCTCGCCTATGTTTCGTTTATTTAACAATGCGAAGTGGAAGTTATTAAAATGCCAAAAATTAAGACCGTACGCGGTGCTGCTAAGCGCTTCAAAAAAACCGGTAAAGGTGGTTTTAAGCACAAGCACGCTAACCTGCGTCACATTCTGACTAAGAAAGCTACCAAGCGTAAACGTCACCTGCGTCCAAAAGCCATGGTTTCTAAAGGCGATCTGGGCCTGGTTATCGCGTGCCTGCCGTACGCATAAGTCGTTAACGTTTAACTTTTTTAACTTAGAATAGATACAGGAGAGCACACATGGCTCGCGTAAAACGTGGTGTAATTGCACGTGCACGTCACAAGAAAATTTTGAAACAAGCTAAAGGCTACTACGGTGCGCGTTCACGCGTATACCGCGTTGCCTTCCAGGCTGTTATCAAAGCAGGTCAGTACGCTTACCGTGACCGTCGTCAGCGTAAGCGTCAGTTCCGTCAACTGTGGATTGCGCGTATCAACGCAGCAGCACGTCAGAACGGTATTTCTTACAGCAAATTCATCAACGGCCTGAAAAAAGCCTCTGTTGAAATCGACCGTAAGATCCTGGCTGACATCGCAGTATTCGACAAAGTCGCGTTCACCGCGCTGGTCGAAAAAGCGAAAGCAGCACTGGCATAAGCCAGTTGAGAGAGGGGGCCTGGCTCCCTCTTTTCATATACCCGTCATACTTCAAGTTGTACCTGCGTTGGCTGCGTTCGTTCCGAATTATTTAGGGTATAACCTTATCAGAAGATTGACTTTTATCCGTGCAGGCTTTTCAATAAGGTCTTAACGGTTTTTACCACACAAGGTAACGCAAGCATGAATGCTGCTATTTTCCGCTTCTTCTTTTACTTTAGCACCTGACTTCAGGAGGCTAGCGCGTGAAAGATGAAACGAAAAACAGCGCCAGATAAGCCTCCCGATGGAGGCTTTTTTTGTGCCTGAATTTGAGAGAATACGTCCACCAAATCGGTGTCTGTACCGACATAATGAGGAAAATCATGTCACATCTCGCAGAGCTGGTTGCCAGTGCAACAGCCGCCATTAATCAGGCCTCAGATGTTGCCGCGTTAGACAATGTCCGCGTCGAATATTTGGGTAAGAAAGGGCATCTGACCCTTCAAATGACTACCCTGCGTGAGTTGCCGCCGGAAGAGCGCCCGGCAGCCGGTGCGGTGATAAACGAAGCCAAAGAGCAGGTGCAACAGGCTCTGAACGCGCGTAAAGCGGCGCTGGAAAGTGCCGTGCTGAATGCGCGTCTGGCGGCAGAGACGATCGATGTTTCTCTGCCTGGGCGCCGTATCGAAAACGGTGGCCTGCATCCGGTGACCCGCACCATCGATCGTATTGAAAGTTTCTTCGGTGAGCTCGGCTTTACCGTGGCGACTGGCCCGGAAATCGAAGATGATTACCATAACTTCGACGCTCTGAACATTCCAGGCCATCATCCGGCACGTGCTGACCACGACACTTTCTGGTTCGACGCCACCCGTCTGCTGCGTACTCAGACCTCCGGCGTACAGATCCGTACCATGAAGGAGCAGGAACCCCCGATCCGTATCATTGCACCGGGCCGCGTCTACCGTAACGATTACGATCAGACCCACACCCCAATGTTCCACCAGATGGAAGGGCTGATCGTTGATAAAAACATCAGCTTCACCAACCTGAAAGGCACGCTGCACGACTTCCTGAACAACTTCTTTGAGGAAGATCTGCAGGTTCGTTTCCGTCCGTCCTATTTCCCGTTCACCGAACCGTCTGCGGAAGTGGACGTGATGGGCAAAAACGGCAAATGGCTGGAAGTGCTGGGCTGCGGCATGGTGCATCCTAACGTACTGCGCAACGTGGGTATCGACCCGGAAGTTTACTCCGGCTTTGCGTTTGGGATGGGCATGGAGCGTCTGACCATGCTGCGTTATGGCGTGACCGATTTGCGTGCATTCTTCGAAAACGATCTGCGTTTCCTCAAACAGTTTAAATAAGGGCAGGACAGAACAATGAAATTCAGTGAACTGTGGTTACGCGAATGGGTAAACACCACGCTGGACAGCGAAGCGCTTTCCAACCAGATCACCATGGCGGGTCTGGAAGTTGACGGTGTAGAGCCGGTTTCTGGCGCCTTCACCGGCGTGGTCGTGGGCGAAGTGGTTGAATGCGGTCAGCATCCTAACGCTGACAAATTGCGCGTCACCAAAGTTAATGTGGGTGGCGATCGTCTGCTGGATATCGTCTGCGGCGCGCCAAACTGCCGTCAGGGTCTGAAAGTGGCCGTGGCGACTGTCGGCGCGGTGCTGCCGGGCGATTTCAAAATTAAAGCGGCCAAACTGCGCGGCGAGCCGTCTGAAGGCATGCTGTGCTCGTTCTCCGAGCTGGGTATTTCCGACGATCACAACGGCATTATTGAACTGCCGCTGGATGCGCCAATCGGCACCGATATCCGCGAATACCTGAAGCTCGATGACAACACCATCGAAATCAGCGTGACGCCAAACCGTGCGGACTGCTTAGGGATTATCGGCGTGGCTCGCGATGTTGCGGTGCTGAACCAGACCGAACTGAACGCGCCGGAGATTGTCCCGGTTGCTGCTACCATCAGCGACGTCCTGCCTATTCAGGTAGACGCGCCTGAAGCCTGCCCACGCTACCTCGGTCGTGTGGTGAAAGGTATCAACGTCAAAGCGCCGACCCCGCTGTGGATGAAAGAAAAACTGCGTCGCTGCGGTATCCGTTCTATTGATGCGGTTGTTGACGTGACCAACTATGTTCTGCTGGAACTGGGCCAGCCAATGCACGCGTTCGATAAAGATCGTATCGACGGTGGGATTATCGTGCGTATGGCAAAAGAGGGTGAAACCCTGGTTCTGCTGGACGGCAGCGAAGCAAAACTGAATGCCGACACGCTGGTGATTGCCGATCACGGCAAGGCGCTGGCGATGGGCGGGATCTTCGGTGGCGAACACTCTGGCGTGAACGATGAAACGCAAAACGTTCTGCTGGAATGTGCCTTCTTCAGCCCGCTCTCTATTACCGGTCGTGCGCGTCGTCATGGTCTGCACACCGATGCCTCTCACCGCTACGAGCGCGGCGTTGACCCGGCGCTGCAGTACAAAGCGATGGAACGTGCGACCCGTCTGCTGATCGACATCTGCGGCGGCGAAGCGGGCCCGGTTATTGATGTAACCGACGAAGACACGCTGCCGAAGCGCGCGACCATTACCCTGCGTCGCAGCAAGCTGGATCGCCTGATTGGCCACCACGTTGCCGATGCACAGGTCACCGATATTCTGAAGCGTCTGGGTTGCGACGTGACGGAAGGGCAGGACGAGTGGAAAGCCGTTGCGCCGTCATGGCGTTTCGACATGGAGATTGAAGAAGATCTGGTGGAAGAAGTGGCCCGCGTCTACGGCTACAACAACATCCCTGACGAGCCGGTACAGGCCGGTCTGGTGATGGGCTCCCACCGTGAAGCCGATCTCTCCCTGAAGCGTGTGAAAACCATGCTGAACGACAAAGGTTATCAGGAAGTGATCACCTACAGCTTTGTCGATCCTAAGCTGCAGCAGCTGATCCATCCAGGCCAGGAAGCGCTGATCCTGCCAAGCCCGATCTCCAGCGAGATGTCGGCAATGCGCCTGTCTCTGTGGACCGGCCTGCTGGGCACGATTGTCTACAACCAGAATCGTCAGCAAAACCGTGTGCGAATTTTCGAAAGCGGTTTGCGCTTTGTGCCGGATAATCAGGCAAATTTAGGCATCCGTCAGGATCTCATGCTGGCTGGCGCCATCAGCGGTAATCGCTATGAAGAGCACTGGGACCTGGCAAAAGGCACGGTTGATTTCTACGATATGAAGGGCGATCTGGAAGCGATTCTCGATCTGACCGGTAAATTATCTGAAATTGAATTCCGTGCAGAAGCCATTCCGGCACTCCATCCGGGCCAAAGTGCGGCTATCTATTTAGCGGGCAAACGCATTGGTTTTATTGGTGTTGTTCATCCTGAGCTGGAACGTAAACTGGACCTGAACGGCCGTACCATCGTGTTTGAGCTGGAATGGAGTCCGGTTGCAGACCGCGTGATCCCACAGGCGCAGGACGTCTCTCGCTTCCCGGCAAACCGCCGTGATATCGCGGTTGTGGTCGCTGAAAACGTGCCTGCAGCAGATATTTTGGCCGAGTGTAAGAAAGTTGGCGTAAATCAGGTAGTTGGCGTAAACTTATTTGACGTGTACCGCGGCAAGGGCGTAGCAGAAGGTTTCAAGAGCCTCGCTATCAGCCTTATCCTTCAGGATACCAGCCGTACACTCGAAGAAGAGGAGATTGCCGCTACCGTCGCCAAATGTGTAGAGGCATTAAAAGAGCGATTCCAGGCATCATTGAGGGATTGAACCTATGGCGCTTACAAAAGCTGAAATGTCAGAATATCTGTTTGATAAGCTTGGGCTTAGCAAACGGGATGCCAAAGAGCTGGTAGAGCTGTTTTTCGAAGAGATCCGTCGTGCTCTGGAAAATGGTGAGCAGGTAAAACTCTCCGGCTTTGGCAATTTTGATTTGCGAGACAAAAACCAACGTCCGGGCCGTAACCCGAAGACGGGGGAAGATATTCCCATTACAGCCCGCCGCGTGGTGACCTTCAGACCCGGACAGAAGTTAAAAAGCCGTGTCGAAAACGCAACGCCCAAAACAGAGTAATATGAACTAACTAAAAAGGCCGCTCTCGCGGCCTTTTTTCTTTGCTCTCGCTGGCAAACCCGCCGTAAAATCAATTACATCTCACGCTAATAAAACCGTACACATGCTTGATTTTGCCCATCGCCAACAGCGTTCCGATCGACGCCGCCTGCTTTTGCTGGTACTGCTGCTTTTTGTTGCCGCCAGTTTCAGCCTGTGTGCCGGCGACCAGTGGCTAAGCCCGGCACGCTGGTTTGGTCCTGAAGGGCAGCTTTTCGTCTGGCAAATTCGTCTGCCGCGCACGCTGGCGGTGATCCTGGTCGGTGCCGCGCTGGCGCTCTCAGGCACCATTATGCAGGCGTTGTTTGAAAACCCTCTGGCAGAGCCGGGGCTGCTCGGTGTCTCAAATGGCGCCGGTGTAGGTCTGATTGCCGCGGTGATGCTCGGCGGTGGGGCGCTTTCCACCTGGGGGGTTAGCCTCAGCGCCATTCTCGGGGCATTACTGATCACCCTCATTCTCCTGCGTTTCGCACGACGCCATTTATCAACCAGTCGGCTGCTGCTTGCCGGGGTTGCGTTGGGGATCATCTGCAGCGCGTTGATGACCTGGGCGGTCTACTTCTCCACCTCGTTCGATCTGCGTCAGCTGATGTACTGGATGATGGGCGGGTTTGGCGGCGTAGACTGGCGGCAGGGCTGGCTGATGGTGCTGCTGGTCCCGGTCATACTGTGGGCGGGCGTGCAGTCGCAGCCGCTGAATATTCTCGCTCTTGGTGAAACCTCAGCCCGCCAGCTTGGGATGCCGATTGGCGTCTGGCGCAATGCGCTGGTGATTGCAATCGGCTGGCTGGTGGGAGTGAGCGTGGCGCTGGCGGGGGCGATTGGCTTTATTGGGCTGGTTATCCCGCACATGCTGCGTCTGTGTGGCATCACTGACCATCGAATCTTACTTCCCGCCTCGGCAGTGGCCGGTGCGGCAACGCTGCTGGTGGCGGATATCATCGCCAGGCTCGCCCTGAACGCCGCTGAGTTGCCCATCGGTGTGGTCACCGCCACGCTGGGCGCGCCGGTGTTTATCTGGCTACTATTAAAAGCTGGACGTTAAATCGATAACCTGAGGAAATGCTATGCAGTCTGATATTCTGAATACCGAAGTGACCACCATCGACGGGGACAAAACCACCCTGGAACGCTACAAAGGCAACGTGTTGCTCATTGTGAACGTAGCCTCCAAATGTGGTCTGACGCCGCAGTATGAGCAGCTGGAGAACATTCAGAAAGCCTGGGAGAAAGACGGCTTTACCGTGCTGGGCTTCCCGTGCAATCAGTTCCTGGGTCAGGAGCCGGGTAGTGAAGAGGAGATCAAAACGTTTTGCAGCACCACCTATGGCGTGACGTTCCCGATGTTCAGCAAAATTGATGTGAATGGCGAAAATCGTCACCCGCTGTATGCCAAACTGGTGGCCGCCGCGCCGACCGCCGTGGCACCGGAAGGCAGTGGCTTTTACGAGCGTATGGCCAGCAAAGGGCGAGCACCGCTCTATCCGGACGACATCCTGTGGAATTTCGAAAAATTCCTGATTGGTCGTGACGGCCAGGTCGTTCAGCGTTTTTCTCCGGATATGACGCCTGAAGATCCTATCGTCATGGAGTCAATCAAGCTGGCGCTGGCGAAATAATGACGCAGCTGATGCAGCTCACGGACGTTGCCGAGACGGGGCGTCTGGAGCCGGTGACGGCGGCCATCCGTGCAGGTGAAATCCTGCATCTGGTGGGGCCGAACGGGGCAGGGAAGAGTACGCTGCTGGCGCGCATGGCGGGGCTGACAGTCGGGCCAGGCTCGATCACCTTGCTCGATAGCCCCCTGAGTGACTGGTCGGCGGTCGCGCTGGCGCACCGGCGGAGCTACCTTGTTCAGCAGCAGGTCCCGCCGTTTGCGATGCCGGTCTGGCACTATCTGATGCTGCATCTGCACGATAAACAGCAGACCGCGCTGCTCACCGAAGTGGCGGCGGCGTTGGGGTTAGAGGACAAACTTTCCCGGCATGCCAGCCAGCTTTCCGGTGGCGAGTGGCAGCGCGTCCGTCTGGCGGCGGTGATCCTTCAGATCCATCCGGCGGGCAACCCTCACGGGCGACTGTTGTTGCTGGACGAGCCGATGAGCGGTCTGGACGTGGCGCAACAGGCGGCGCTGGACACGCTCCTCAGCGCGCTCTGTCGACAAGGCATTGCCGTGGTGATGAGCAGCCATGACCTGAACCATACGCTGCGCCATGCGCACAGCGTCTGGCTTCTGGCGCGCGGGAAGATGATTGCCAGCGGCACGCGCGATAGCGTCCTTACGCCGCCAAATCTCGCTCGTGCTTACCATATGCCGTTCCGCAGGCTGGATATCGAAGGGCATAAGATGCTGATTTCTACCGCACACGAGTAACCGTTTCTTGCCTGTTAGCGCCATTGCACGCTAAATTACGAAAAGAATAAAAAAAGCAGAGGATTCGTCTGGACATGCGATTCTGGTTTCTCATGGTGGCAGCGTTATTTCTTGCGGGATGCAGTAGCCATCGCGCACCGCCGCCTAACCCACGACTTTCAGATTCAATCACCGTGATTGCCAGCCTGAACGATCAGCTGAGCAACTGGCGCGGGACACCGTATCGTTACGGTGGCATGAGTCGCGGTGGGGTGGATTGCTCCGGCTTTGTGCTGATGACGTTCCGGGATAAGTTTGATTTGCAGCTTCCGCGCGAAACGCGCAAACAGGCTGAAATCGGTACCGAAATTGATAAAGATGAGTTGTTACCCGGCGACCTGGTTTTTTTCAAAACCGGCTCGGGTGAAAGTGGTCTGCATGTTGGCATTTATGATACGGATAACCAGTTTATTCATGCCTCGACCAGTCGTGGGGTGATGCGTTCTTCCCTCGATAATGTTTACTGGCGTAAAAATTTCTGGCAGGCACGACGTATTTAGTCCGCCACCGACCACGCATTTCTGACGGCATGGCACAATTAAACCATGCCGTTTTTTTGCAAATAAGATGATTAAAGTTAAATTTACAACAAATTACTTATGTCCTTATGTGTCTGTTTTATCTAAAACTGGCTATTACGCAGCAACCAGGATAAGATTATTTTAGATTCAGGGATAAATCTGAAAATTAATACGGATCTAATGAAATTAAACTTATTAAAATCAAGACAGTGGAATTGTGTCAGCAATTGCTCCAGGATGTCCTCTCTCATCTTTAATGCGGGGCGAGTGCAATGATTATTACGTTAGATAATGCCTACCAGTCTGAGCTGTTGCTCCAGCCTGCCCGCAATAATGCCGGTGAGCTTAAAGGATTAGAGGTGACGGTTAACTTTACTGGCGTCGGCAGCGATGTACGGATCCCCACTGAACTCGTTATCCCGCGTCTGACTCCGGCAGAAGAGTTAGCGCTGTTTCAAGAAAAACTGCAATTGCTTGATACCTGCAAACTGTTTTTTATTCAGCATCAGTTAATTGCATGGATCAATATTACACCTGTAATAGTTGAGTTTTTATTAAGTAATGGGAACGCTGTTTCAATACTTGAGCGTTATCCGTTTCTTGAGTTTACTGTTAATGAGAATTATCCAGGTTTAAATAACGGAAAGGACGATCCTGAACTGGCGAGAATGGCGATTCATTTTCCGCTGGTGCTGGCAAACTTTGGTGCCGGTGAAGCCTCGCTTAAAGCCATTTATGATGGTTTGTTTAAACGTGTCATTCTGGACAAAGGGTTTATCCAGCAGCACGCGGCAGCGCTTTCTTTTGAGCCCTTTATGCGTGCTATTCTGTGGCAAATAACGTCACATTGTCAGTCTGTGCTCGTCGCCGGTATTGACGATCATGCCCTGTTGCAGCGCGTTTTATCCTTCAACTTTGGTGCCATGCAGGGGGCGCTGTGGCCTGCCGTAACTGCAGAGCGCGTCACCACGCTGGTTCAGTGATAACCCTTTCTTTCGCCCGTGTTTAAGTCCGGGTAAACCCTCTACACTAAAAGCAGGAGGACTTATGACCCTGTCTTTTACTGCGCACTGGCATGACGAGTTGCCGGGTTTTTATACCGCACTCAAACCAACACCATTACATCATTCCCGTCTTGTCTGGCATAACGATTCGCTGGCGAACGACCTGGCTATCCCACCGGAAATGTTCCAGCCTTCAGACGGCGCGGGCGTCTGGGGAGGGGAAACGCTGCTCGATGGCATGCAGCCCCTCGCTCAGGTCTATAGCGGACACCAGTTTGGCGTCTGGGCGGGACAGCTGGGGGACGGCCGTGGGATCCTGCTTGGCGAACAACAGCTCCCCGGCGGAGAGACGGTCGACTGGCACCTGAAAGGGGCGGGTCTCACACCCTATTCACGCATGGGCGACGGGCGCGCGGTACTGCGCTCAACCATCCGTGAAAGTCTGGCGTCGGAAGCGATGCATGCGCTGGGTATTCCCACCACGCGCGCGCTGACGATAGTGACCAGTGACACCCCGGTGGTCCGCGAAACGGTAGAGAAAGGCGCCATGCTGATGCGCATTGCGCAAAGCCATCTGCGTTTCGGCCATTTTGAACACTTTTATTATCGCCGCGAGCCGGAAAACGTACGCCAGCTTGCCGATTACGCCATCCGACGGCACTGGCCGCAGTTACAGGACGAGGCCGACAAATACCACCTCTGGTTCCGCGATGTGGTTGCCCGCACGGCAATCATGATTGCCCGCTGGCAGTCCGTAGGCTTTGCTCATGGCGTGATGAACACCGACAACATGTCAATTCTGGGGCTGACCTTTGATTACGGTCCGTTTGGTTTTCTCGATGACTACCAGCCGGGGTATATCTGCAACCACTCGGACTATCAGGGGCGCTACAGCTTTGACAATCAGCCGGCGGTGGGGCTGTGGAATCTGCAGCGTCTGGCGCAATCCCTGTCGCCGTTTATCGACGTTGATGCCCTGAATGATGCGCTCGACGGCTATCAGGAGACATTGCTGCGCGAATACGGCACGCTGATGCGCAACAAGTTGGGGCTGATGACACAGGAGAAGGGCGATAACACTATTCTGAATGGCTTGTTTGCGCTCATGGCGCGTGAGGGCAGCGACTATACCCGTACCTTCCGTATGCTCGGCCAGACAGAGCAGCATAGCGCTGCCTCACCGCTGCGCGATGAGTTTATCGACCGACAGGCGTTTGACGACTGGTTTGCCACTTACCGCGCGCGCCTGCAACAAGAGCAGGTGGATGACGCGACCCGGCAGGCGCAGATGAACGCGGCGAACCCGGCGATGGTCTTGCGCAACTGGCTGGCGCAGCGGGCGATTGAGCAGGCGGAGCAAGGTGAATATGCGGAATTACACCGGCTGCACGTAGCGTTGCGCACGCCGTTTGCCGACCGGGACGACGATTATGTCAGCCGCCCGCCTGACTGGGGCAAGCGGCTGGAGGTCAGCTGCTCAAGCTAATGTTTTGGCCGGGAAGCACAGGCTTGCCCGGCCGATACGTCACTGGGCGACCCACCCGCCGTCCATATTCCACGCCGCGCCCCGCACGTGCACGGCGCTGTCGCTACATAAAAACAGCGCCAGTTCACCCAGCTGTTCCGGCGTCACAAATTCTCCTGAGGGCTGTTTCTCCGCAAGCAACTGCTCGCGCGCCCGATCCGCAGGCACACCTTCTGCGATACGTTTGTCGATCTGCTGCTGAACCAGCGGCGTAAGCACCCATCCCGGGCAGATGGCGTTCGCGGTAATACCGGTGCGGGCAGTCTCCAGCGCCAGGGATTTTGTAAAACCGACCACCCCATGCTTGGCGGCGACATAGGCAGACTTCTCTTTTGATGCCACCAGCCCATGCACGGAGGCGATATTAATGATGCGTCCCCAGTTTTTCTCGCGCATTGCAGGCAGCGCCAGTCGGCTGGTGTGAAACACCGACGACAGGTTAATGGCAATAATGTCGTTCCATTTCTCCACCGGGAACGCCTCAACCGGGGCGACATGCTGTATCCCGGCATTATTGATAAGAATATCCACCCCGCCGAACTGCGTGTCGGCGTAGCGCATCATCGCATCGATTTGCAGGGCGTCACGCAGATCTGCATCGTGATAACCCGGTTTTTTCCCCAGCCGGGCGATCTCTTCTCTTGCTGCGTCACTGTCGCCAAAACCGTTGAGGATCAGCTGCGCTCCGGCCTTTGCCAGTATGCGGGCGATGCCCAGACCAATACCGCTGGTCGAGCCGGTCACCAGCGCCGTTTTACCGTTCAGATTCATTTTATTCTCCTTACACAATGCCGGTGAGATAGAACACGGCAATGACAAAAAGCACCGCCAGACTTTTGATGATCGTGATGGCGAAAATACCGCCATAGGCCTGACGATGGCTAAGACCGGTGATGGCCAGCAGCGTAATCACCGCGCCGTTATGGGGGAGTGTATCCATGCCACCGCTGGCCATAGAAGCCACCCGGTGCAGGACCTCCAGCGGAATATTCGCGGCATGGGCGGCGGCGACAAAGCTGTCTGCCATGGCCGCCAGCGCAATGCTCATCCCACCTGAAGCCGAACCGGTGATCCCGGCGAGAACGGTCACGCTGATCGCTTCATTCAGTAACGGGTTCGGAATAGCCGCCAGCGCGTGGGATAAGACCAGAAAGCCGGGCAGGGCGGCGATAACTGCACCGAAACCATATTCCGAGGCGGTATTCATCGCCGCCAGGATCGCGCCGCTCACTGCCGTCCGGCTGCCTTCCGCCAGACGTCCCCGGATGTTGCGAAAGCCAAAGATCAGCACCAGCACGATACCGGAAATCAGCGCAGCTTCCACGGCCCAGATGGCGGTGATCTTGCTGACCTCGGTCACAATCGGCTTTGCCAGCCCGGGCAGGGTCAGCTCGTGGCTGGTGCCATACCAGCCGGGGATCCAGCGGGTAAAAAGCAGGTTGAGGATCCCCACCACCAGCAGGGGGGAAATCGCAATCAGCGGATGGGGAAGGTTAATGTTGTCCGGCGTTTCCGGTTCGTTTTTCAGATCCATGCCGTAACCTTCATTGTTATTGAGCGCTTTCCGCCGCTGGCGCTCCAGCCAGAGCAGGCCAAAGCAGATAATAAACAGCGAGCCAATCAGCCCCAGCCAGGGGGCAGCCCAGGCATTAGTGCCGAAGAAGCTGGTGGGGATAATATTCTGGATCTGCGGCGTGCCGGGCAGGGCGTCCATGGTGAACGAGAACGCCCCCAGCGCCACGGTCGCCGGGATCAGCCGTTTGGGGATCCCGCTCTGGCGAAACAGTTCGGCGGCGAAAGGATAAACGGCAAACGCCACCACAAAGAGCGACACGCCGCCGTAGGTTAACAGCGCGCAGACCAGCACAATCACCGGAATGGCGTGGCGGCGGCCAAGGATTTGAATCGCCGCGGCAACAATGGAGCGTGAGAAGCCGGAGAGTTCAATCAGCTTGCCAAACACGGCGCCCAGCAGGAACACCGGGAAGTAGAGCTTGACGAAGCCCACCATCTTTTCCATAAACAGGCCGGTAAACGTCGGGCCGACAGCGCCCGGGTCGGTTAACAGCACGGCACCCAGCGCCGCAATGGGCGCAAAAAGAATAACGCTATATCCGCGATAGGCCGCCAGCATCAGCAGCGCCAGCGCCGCCAGGGCAATTAACACACTCATTGCGACTCCTTACTGTTGTTATATTCGGGTACTCACGAGAGGTTTAACGCTCGACGGTCAGCGCAATGCCTTGCCCGCCGCCTATGCACAGAGTGACCAGCCCTTTTTTGGCGTCACGGCGCTGCATCTCATGCAGCAGCGTCACAAGGATCCGACAGCCGGATGCACCAATCGGATGGCCCAGCGCGATAGCGCCACCGTTAACATTCACCTTGCGCGCATCCCAGCCAAGCAGTTTGCCGACCGCCAGCGCCTGCGCGGCAAAAGCTTCGTTGGCTTCGATGAGATCCACCTCATCCAGCGACCAGCCTGCCCGCGCCAGCGCGGTCTGGCAGGCGCTGACGGGGCCGATGCCCATTACGGACGGATCGACGCCCGTGACGGCGTAGCTCACGATCCGGCCCAGCATCGGTAGCCCGCTCGCCCGCGCTTTTTCTTCGCTCATCAGCAACACCGCGGCGGCGCCATCGTTCAGGGTGGAGGCATTCCCCGCCGTGACCGTGCCGTCCTCATGGCGAAACGCGGGGCGTAGTTGCGCTAGCTGTTCTGCGGTGGTTCCTGGCCGGGGTTGTTCGTCATGACGAATCACCAATAGCGGCTTCTTGCCCTGTTTCACCGTTACCGGGGTAATCTCGGCCTCAAAGCGAGCAGATTCGATGGCAGACGCAGCCTTTTGCTGTGACCCGGCGGCGAAGGCATCCTGCTGCTCGCGTGAAATGCCGTGCTGCCGGGCGACGTTTTCCGCGGTGATCCCCATGTGGTAATCGTTAAACGCATCCCACAGGCCGTCGACGATCATGCTGTCCTGCAGGCCCGTGTGGCCAAAACGCAGCCCGGAACGGGCGCCGTCCAGCAGGTAAGGGGCATTGCTCATGCTCTCCTGACCGCCCGCGATCACCACCTCTGCGTCGCCACAGCGGATAGCCTGTGCCGCAAGCTGTACCGCCTTCAGCCCCGCGCCGCAGACCAGATTGACCGTGGTGGCAGGGGTACTGACGGGCAGCCCGGCGGCGATAGCCGTCTGACGTGCCGGGTTTTGTCCGCAGCCTGCCGTCAGCACCTGCCCAAAAATCAGTTCGTCTGTGTCACCTGCCGAAAGCGAGCTCTCCTCAAGCAGGCGACGCACTGCGACAGCACCAAGTTCAACGGCGGAAAGGGGAGAGAGCGAACCGCGAAAACTGCCAATCGGCGTTCGCGTTGCCCCGACTATCATGACGTTTTTCATGTTGAGTCCTCAGCTAAAGCGCATTTCGCGAACGTCGTCCGCCACGATGATTTTTCCGGCAGTTTTGCTGACGATCTCGTCAATGCCGACGCCGGGGGCGTATTCACGCAGAATGAACGCACCGTCTTTAATTTCCAGCAGGGCCAGGTCGGTTAACACCCGGCGGATGCAGCCCACGCCGGTGAGCGGTAGCGTGCAGCGCGACAGCAGTTTGGACTCACCGCTCTTCGACGCGTGGGTCATCACGACAATGATGTTCTGCGCCCCGGCGACAAGATCCATGGCGCCGCCCATGCCTTTCACCATCTTTCCGGGGATCATCCACGAGGCGATGTTGCCTTCCACGTCCACCTCAAACGCCCCCAGCACCGTGAGGTCGACGTGACCGCCCCGGATCATGGCGAACGACTGGGCCGAGTCGAAAATAGCGGCACCGGTTCGCGCGGTAACGGTCTGCTTACCGGCGTTGATCATGTCAGCATCAAGACTCTGCGCATCGGGAAATTCCCCCATCCCCAGCAGTCCGTTTTCCGACTGGAGCATCACGTCCATGCCGTCCGGGATGTAGTTCGCCACCAGCGTCGGGATACCGATCCCCAGGTTGACGTAGTAACCGTCGCGCAGCTCGCGGGCGACGCGCATGGCCATCTGTTCGCGGGTTAACATGGTCAGACTCCCTCTGCGCGCAGCGTGCGCTGTTCAATGCGTTTCTCAAACTGGCCGACAATCAGCCTGTCGACGTAAATTCCCGGAGTGTGGATCGCGGACGGCGGCAGCTCACCCGGCAGGACAATCTCTTCCACCTCCACCACGGTTATCCGTCCTGCGGTGGCCATCAGCGGGTTGAAATTCTGCGCGGTGTGGCGGTAGATAACGTTGCCGTACCAGTCCGCTTTCCAGCCCTTGATAAGCGCAAAATCGCCGGTGATGGCCTCTTCAAGGATGTAGTGCTTACCGGCAAACTGACGTACCTCTTTCCCTGCGGCCACGGGCGTGCCATAGCCGGTGGCCGTGTAAAATGCCGGAATACCGGCCCCGCCCGCGCGCACCTTTTCGGCCAGCGTGCCCTGGGGCGTCAGCTCAACCTCCAGCTCGCCGCTCAGCACCTGCTGTTCGAACAGCACGTTCTCGCCGACGTAAGACGCCACCACCTTCCGCACCTGGCGCGTCTCCAGCAGAAGTCCGAGCCCAAAACCATCCACGCCGCAGTTGTTCGATACCACCGTCAGGCCCTGCACCTGACGGCGTTTGACTTCCGCAATCAGATTTTCAGGAATACCGCACAGGCCAAAGCCGCCCGCCAGTAATGTCATCCCGTCTGTCAGCCCCTCCAGCGCCTGCGCATAGCTGCCGACGCGCTTATCCAGTCCTGCCATAGCCATCCCTCCTGTTGTCCGTGGCGGTATCATTGGGGGCGACGACTCTTTTGTTAATTTTGAATTTGTGACCCACTCATTTGGTTTTCTTATTAATTTCCTGTTAACTAAATTTTTTCAATTAGTTAACAGGATGAAAAATGAGAATGAGTGTCAAACAGTTACGCGCGTTTTTAGCGGTAGCTCACACTCTCAATTTTGCGCACGCCAGCGAACGGTTAAATCTTTCTCAGCCAGCCCTCAG
Organism: Enterobacter cloacae complex sp. 394F7; assembly: GCF_057320385.1. Classification (NCBI taxonomy): domain Bacteria; kingdom Pseudomonadati; phylum Pseudomonadota; class Gammaproteobacteria; order Enterobacterales; family Enterobacteriaceae; genus Enterobacter; species Enterobacter cloacae complex sp. 394F7. The sequence goes on from NZ_JBXWCS010000004.1 coordinate 96,084, forward strand.
CCTGACGATTAAAGGGCTGGAGGATGCGCTCGGAGGCCCGCTGCTGCAGCGAAGCACGCGTAAGGTCACCCTGACGCAGGAGGGCGAAACCTTTTTACCGATGGCGCGGCAGCTGCTGGCTGACTGGGATAACGTGGAAGAGGCAATGCACCAGTGCTTTACGCTGCAGCGCGGCAAAATCTCGGTCGCGGCCATGCCGTCGTTTGCGGCTAACGTCCTGCCGGAGGTGCTGAAAGCGTTTCGCGATCGCCATGCCGGGATCAACGTCACCGTGCATGATGTCATCAACGAACAGGTAATTGAGATGGTGCGGGAAGGGCGGGTCGAGATGGGGATCGCCTTTGAACCGGCGCCGACGCATAACCTGCTGTTTACGCCGCTGGGCCTCGACCGGTTTGTCGCCATTGTGCCGAAAGCGTCCCCCCTTGCGGTGAAAAAACGCCTCTCCTGGAATGAACTGCTGACGCTGGATTTCATTACCCTGCAGCGCCCCTCGGCGGTGCGCCTGATGATGGAAGAGGAGCTGGCCCGTAGCGGCCGCAAGCTGGAGGTGGCGCTGGAGAGCCATCAGCTGGTGACGGTAGGAAGGATGGTCGCCAGCGGGCTGGGCGGCAGTGCCGTACCGGCGCTGTGCGAGGCGCAGATGACATCGCTGGGTGCGGTCTGTATTCCGCTGGACAGCCCGCCGATAGAAAAATGTATCGGGGTGATCCATCCAGGGCACACGCAGCTCTCAAAAGCGGCGCATGCCCTGCTGGAAACCCTGAAAGATTTTTATCAGCCCGATCAGGGGACGAGAAACACCTGCGGCGCAGCATGAGCCGGGTGTCGGCCAACCTGCACCTGCGCGCCGTACCAGCGCGTCAGCGTATCGGCCTGCAGAACCGCCTCCGGGGCCCCCTGAGCGACCATTTTGCCGTTATGTAACAACAGGATGCGATCGGCCCACAGCGCCGCCAGATTGAGATCGTGCAGCACAACACAGACATGCAAATGCCCCCGACGGGTCAGGGAAGAGAGCAGGCGCAGCAGATGCTGCTGGTGGTAAAGATCCAGCGCGGACGTGGGTTCATCCAGAAACAGCCAGCCGCGCGGCGCACCGTCGCACCAGAGCTGTGCCAGCGCGCGGGCGAGTTGAACGCGTTGCTGCTCCCCGCCGGAGAGCGCCGCAAACTGCCTGCCCGCCAGCGGTAAACAGCCGGAGATGGCCATCACCTCCTCAATCACCGACGCCTCAGGGCGGCGCGTCCACGGCGCACGCCCCATCCCGATCACCGCTTCTACCGGCCAGTCGAATCCGAGCTGGGTATTCTGGCGCATGACCGCCCGGTAGCGGGAGAGTCTGTCCGGCGGCCAGGCCGCAAGCGGCGTTCCTGCAAGACTGCACCGTCCGCTCGCGGGTTTGAGATAGCCGGTAAGCAGGCGTAACAAGGTCGATTTCCCGGCACCGTTGGGGCCAATCAACGCCACCAGTTCGCCCTGGGAAAGGGTCAGCGACACGTTGTCGATCAGCGTCCGTTGCCCGGCGTGAAAGACAATATTTTCCGCACAGTAGCGTTCAGCCATGCGCACCTCCGCGACGAAAGATAAGCCACAGGAACCACGGCGCACCGAGAAGACTGGTCAATAAACCGACCGGCATTTCCGCCGGGGCGACCAGGGTGCGTGCCAGCGTATCGGCAGCCAGCAACAGTAACGCACCGGCCAGCACCGAGCCGGGGATCACCGCCCGGTGGTCGGCCCCCAGCCACATGCGCACCAGGTGTGGCACCACAAGGCCAACAAAGCCGATGACACCGCTGACGGCCACCGCGGCGGCCACCAGCAGGGCGCTGCACAGCAGCAGGAGCCGCTGTACAACGGCCACCTCCACCCCGAGGTAGTGCGCCTCTTCCTCGCCAAGCTGCAGCAAATTAAGTGCGCCAGCCAGGCGCCAGATAACCAGCACGGTGGGAACCATCAGCGAGCAGACGGCCAGCAGCGTTGACCACTGGGCCTGGCCGAGGCTACCCATGCCCCAGAGTGAGAGCTGGCGAAGCTGGGCATCATTACTGAGCCATGACAGCACGCCGACGGCCGCCCCGCACAGGGCATTGATGGCAATCCCCACCAGCAGCAGTCGCGACAGGGAACTGTCACGCTGCCGGCTGAGCAGGAAAATGACGAATGTGGCGGCCAGCGCGCCGAGAAACGCCGCCAGCATCGGGGCGTACAGCATCACCAGCGCGGGCAGCGAGAGCGGAATAACCACCCACAGCGCAACGGCGAGTGCTGCGCCGCTGCTGATCCCCAGCAGGCCCGGATCGGCCAGCGGGTTACGAAACAGTCCCTGCATCACACAGCCCGCCAGCGCCAGTGAGCCGCCGATTGCCAGCGCCAGCAGCACGCGGGGCAGGCGGATCGTCAGCCAGATCTGACGCAGCGCGTCGTCGCTGCCGGTCCACAGCAGGCTGACCGGCAGGCGCAACGCGCCCACACCGCTGGCCGCCAGCGTCATGACGGCCAGCAGCGCGGCCAGCAACCACAATGCCAGTACGGCGCGTCGGGACATCAGGGCAGTTGCTCCGCTTTACGGCGTAACTGCTGGATCGCCTGTGGCGTTCGCACGCTAAAGCCCAGCAGCGCCATATCGTCGATGGCCAGCATCTGCCGGTGACGTCCCGCTGGAGTTTGCGCCAGACCGGGCAGTTGCCACACCGCATCCGCCCCACCCAGAGCGTTCACGCCATCCTGCGAGATCACCACCAGGTCGGGCTGACTGGCGATAACGCCTTCCTGAGACAGCGGCTGATAGCGAGTGAAGCCCTGCATCGCGTTCTGCAGCCCTGCCGCACGAATGGCAGCATCCGCTGCGGTTTGTTGCCCGGCGGCCATCGCGGTCATCCCGCCGTGGTTGAGAATAAACAGCACCCGTTTATTGAGCGGTGACACGGGAAGCGCCGACAGCGCCTGACGCAGCGAGTTGCGCAGGGTTTTCCCTTCTGCCTCGCGGTGCGTCGCCTCAGCGATAACCCGAACCTTTTCATCGATAACACTGAGGTCATTGCCTGCCGGAACGGTGATCACCCTGACGTGACTCTGCTCTACCTGTTTTAACGCCAGAGACGGCTGTGCCTGTGCACTGGCCAGTACCAGCGTGGGGCGCATGGACAAAATGCCTTCGGCATTCAGCTGGCGCAGATAGCCCACGTCCGGCAGCGTGTTCGCCGCCTGTGGCCACTGGCTGGTGCTGTCGCGTGCCACCAGCGAAGACGCAGCGCCGAGCGCATAGACAATCTCGGTGACGTCGCCGCCGAGCGCGACGATTTTCTCCTGCGGCGCAGCAAATGCCAGCAGCGGCAGGGCGCTGATCAGGGCAAGCCATTTTTTCATGCGGCCAGCCCTTTTGCCGTTAAGGCGTCGATCTGGCTGCGCCACTGGCTCTGCTCGGTTTCGCCTTCACTCCGCTGGCCGTACAGCTGGGCAATCTGCGTGCCGTCGGCGGCAAACAGCTCCAGGCTGGTGACATGCCCGTCAGCCGTCGGTTTGCGCGTGACCCAGGATTCTGCGATGGCGCCTTCCAGCAGATGGAGGGTGAAAGCCGGGTTGAAGATGTTCAGCCAGCCCTTCATCGGCATCAGTTTTTCCACCACGCCGGTGAAGATCTGCACGCAGCCGCGGTTGCCGACGAAAATCATGATTTCGTTTCCGTCCAGGCGTGCCGTTTCCAGCAGCTGGGCCAGCGCGGTGTTGTCGACCCTGCAGGCCAGATCGTCGCCCACCAGGCGAAACGCCTGCTGGCGGCTGAGGTTGTGACGCTTGAGCAGGCTGAAGAACTGATGCACGTCGGTCATGGCACGCCACTCTGTGTCCACGAGCGAGGCGTCCGGGTTTTCAGCGTGAGCCGGGACATCGGCCGTTTTCAACGCCAGCGGCGAATTCCCGGCAAAGATAAAGCGGGTGAGCAGGTCGCCCCAGGCGGTGAGGTCGGTGTTATCCGTGGCGTAAACCTTCAGCAGGGCGTCGCCCTGGAGGTCGAAGAACTGAATGCTCTGCCGCTCGCCGTGGGCGGTGGCCTCGCTGATATGAAATACGCTCGCCCACTGGTTAAGGAACAGGCGCAGATCCAGCGCGCGCGGGTTGAGGATCAGCCCGGCGTGGCCGCTCAGGTGTTGATGGGTAAAGGCGCCGACCTGCTCGTGAACGGCGTAGTCGTTGCGGCAGATGCATTTGGTTTCGCCCACCGCTTCCAGCGCGGCCAGGATCTCGCGGGCATCACCGCGCAGGCGCCAGGCGTCATGACCCACACGGGCGAAGGTTAGCTCGGCTTCGCTGATGTTCATTAAACCTGCAATGTCGCGCGCGTACTTACCCGGATTTTCTTCTTTTAGCTCAAGCCAGCGTGTGTAGTGGTTCATTGTCTTTTCCTCTCAAAGCATTGCCCCGGCCAGCCGGGGCGGGGATTACCATTGATAACTGACGAAAATCTTCCCGTTTCGGCCATCCTGCGGAATGCCCTGTGGCGACCAGTATTCTTTGTCGAAGGCGTTGCCCAGCACTAGCGTCGTGGTGACGCCTTTAAGCTGCGCCTGGCCGGTGTAGCTCACGTAGAAATCATTAACCGCGTAGCCGGGTTGCTCACTGTAGCTGCTGCTGATGTGGGTTGAGCGATCGACAAAGGTGCCGATCCAGCCGACGGAGAAGCCGCTTTGTGCCAGCGGAATATCCAGCTTGCTGGTGACGGTATCCGGGTTAATGCTGAAAATATACTCGCCCGTGTCGGTATCTTTTCCGCGCGTGCGGTTATAGGCGAGGTCGAGGTTGAACAGGTCGGCGGAGTATTTCGCCATCACGTCCCAGCCCCAGATTTTGGCGTTCGGGACGTTATATGACATGGTGGTCGCCGCCGCAAAATTGACGGTGGTGGAGATGTAGTCTTTGGCGTTGGTATCGAAATAGCTGGCTTTAAACTCCAGCGCATCGTTGGCCAGCATCAGATCATCAAAGCGCAGACCAAAACCATACTCCTGCGTTTCGTTGGTTTCCGGGCGCAGATTGGGGTTAGGCACCCAGTAGTTGGTATAGAAGCGGCCAATGGAGAAGTGTTTGGCGTCGTTATACATTTCGCCCATGGTTGGCGCGCGGAACGCCTGCGCGTAAGAGCCGAACAGCATCAGCCAGTCGGTCGGGTTGACGGTTAACCCGGCGCGGGAGGACCACTTATCGGCATCCACATCCTTGTAGCCATCGCTGCTGCCGCGGTAGTTGTCGTAGCGCGTGCCGCCAAGAAGGGTCACGGGGAGGTCGCGCAGGGTGATTTCATCCTGCAGCCAGCCGGAGCTGAAATCGATTTGTGCCTGCGGGAAGCCCGTTGTTGCCCCGCCCGGGCGTTGCTCCTGACGATAATACTCACCGCCGTAGGTCAGCAGATGTGAGGCAAAGGAATCGCTGAACAGGCGGGTGCGGTTCTCCACTTTGCCGCCTTTGGTGGTCTGTTTGCGAAACTCACCGCTGCCGTCGATGTTCTGGGCGTTGATACGCGCTTCGGACCAGTAAATTTTCGCGTCGGCGTTCAGCCAGTCGTTACCCTGTGGAGCAAGGTGATAGCCGAGCTGCGCGTCACGCTGGATGGTGGAGCGGTCGGTCAGCGGGTTACTGCTGCTGTCTGCTGTACTGGTTTGCGGGTTTTTCGGCTCCTGTGCAGCGTTATTGTAATAGCGCAGGGAGCCGCTCAGGCTCTGGGCCGCGTCGATTTTCCAGCTGCCCTTCGCCAGCATGTTCTGAATGGATTCGTCGTTCGGGGCGGTTGTGCCGTCACTCTGGCGCAGATCGCCGCGATCCCGGCTCGACCAGGAGACCAGCCCGTCCAGGGTATCGGTGCGGCCATAGGCGCTGGCCCCCATGCCGATGCTGTGATCGCCCGTCGCACCGGTAGCGAACACCCGGTAGCCGCTGTTTTTACCCGGCTCAAGCAGATCTTTGGCATCGACGGTGTCATAGGCAATCACACCGCCCAGCGCGCCGCTGCCGTACAGCAGGGCCGACGGACCGCGCACCACTTCGATACGTTTAATCAGCGCCGGATCGAGGAACGTGCTGTTCAGGTGGCCGGTGTCGGTTCCCTGGCGCACGCCGTCAACCAGCACCAGCACGCCGCGACGGTCATAACCGCGCAGGTTAACGTCCTGGCCGTTGGTGCGTCCGGTGCCATCGAGCGTCAGGCCGGGGACGTTACGCAGCAGGTCGGCTGCCGAGCTGGCAGTTCGTTTATCCGGTGTGCTGGCGTCAATCACGCTCACCATCATGGGGGCTTCGAAGGCGCTACGGGCGTTACCCGTGGCGGTCACGGTCATTTCATCTGTGGTAGCAAACGCGACGCCCGGCAGGGTGCTGACAATCGCCAGCGCCAGAAGTGACGGACGTAAAGGCGCGGAAGGCAGGTGTGGCATAGCAACTCTCCATTAAGAATTGAAAGCGCTGGCTGCCTGGGGTTCACCTGGGTGGCTGGCGGAGTTTTTGTGTTGTTTATTTTGTGAGGATCAATTTTCCGGCATGGGTCTGGCGCAGCAGGTAGCGTTGACCGTCATGCTCGATAATGACCCGTCCCTCATCGCCCAGCAGGGTTTTGCTGTCAATGCGACGCTCGACGGGGGCGGATGCTGTGTCTGTTTTTGGCGGCGTTGCCGCAGTGTTATCCGTACGTGACATAATGTTTATAAATAACAATCAATGTAACAATGATAATCATTATCAATAAACTGCAAATTCGCGGCAAGCGTTTTTGTGAAAAAAGGGTGAGAGGATCAAATTTGGGGGAGGTGCGGTCTGATGCCCTCACCCCGGCCCTCTCCCACAGGGAGAGGGAGAAGGGCACGTATCGTAGGTCGGGTAAGCGCAGCGCCACCCGACAATAACATCAGAAGCGCGAATCTACCGCCGACGCCAGCTTCTCCAGCAGCAGTTCGCTGTCTTCCCAGCTCAGGCACGGGTCGGTGATCGACTGGCCGTAAACCAGCGGCTGACCCGACACGATTTTCTGCGTGCCTTCGCGGATAAAGCTTTCGGCCATAATGCCCGCAATGGCGCTTGAACCGCTGCGGATCTGCTGGCAGATCTCATCGCAGACATCCAGCTGGCGACGGTGCTGTTTCTGACAGTTACCGTGGCTGAAGTCCACCACCAGATGTTCCGGCAGATCGAACTCGGCCAGCGTTTCACAGGCCACGGCAATATCCCCGGCGTGATAGTTCGGTGTCTTGCCGCCGCGCATAATGATATGCCCGTACGGGTTACCGCTGGTCTGGTAGATGGTCATCTGGCCGCTCTTATCCGGCGAGAGGAACATGTGGCTGGCACGCGCAGCGCGGATCGCATCGACCGCAATCCGGGTGTTGCCATCGGTTCCGTTTTTAAACCCGACCGGGCAGGAGAGGGCAGAGGCCATTTCACGGTGGATCTGGCTCTCGGTGGTCCGCGCGCCAATCGCGCCCCAGCTGATCAGATCGGCGATAAACTGGCCGGTCACCATATCGAGAAACTCGGTGGCCGTGGGAACGCCCAGCTCATTCACCTGCAAAAGCAGCTTACGTGCCAGCTCAATCCCATGGTTAACGCGATAGCTGCCGTTGAGATCGGGGTCTGAAATTAATCCTTTCCAGCCCACCACGGTACGGGGTTTTTCAAAGTAGGTCCGCATCACGATCTCAAGGCGATGCTGGTGTTTTTCCCGCAGCCCCTGTAGCCGTTTTGCATAATCCATCGCCGCGTCCAGGTCATGGATCGAGCAGGGGCCAATTACCACCAGAAGACGTTTGTCTTCACCATTAAGAATTTTTTCAATGCGTCGGCGCGAGGCCGTAACATGCTCCGCAACGCCTGCGGAAAGTGGATGCCGCTGTGCCAGTTCAGCCGGTGTAACCAGGCTGTCAATGCGCGCTGTGCGGAGTTCGTCGGTTTTATTCATGGAATGTCTCAGAAATTTTTTGCTTCATCGGCAGACTACCGGGAAGTGATGGGCATCACCTTAAACCAATCCCTGCTGATTTCAAGTTCGGGGCGGCTCCGCCCCGAGGATGTGGTGGATGATACCTGAATCTGAGCTAATGTACTAGCATATTAGTACATGCGACGATTAAGGCCCATGATGTCGAGAATTTTGGTAGCGATCTCTTCAACCGAATAGTTGGTGCTGTTCAGCCACGGGATCTGGTTTTTGCGGTACAGCGCTTCCACTTCGGAGACCTCCATTCGACACTGGCGCATGGAGGCGTAGCGGCTGTTTTCGCGGCGCTCTTCGCGGATGGCGGCAAGGCGCTCCGGGTTAATGGTCAGCCCGAACAGCTTGTGCTGCAGCGGCTTCAGGGCGGCAGGTAGCACCAGATTGTCCATATCATCGGCAATGAACGGGTAGTTGGCGGCACGAATACCAAACTGCATCGCCAGGTAGAGGCTGGTCGGGGTTTTGCCGCAGCGCGAGACGCCCAGCAAAATGACCTGCGCCTGGTCGAGGTTTCGCAGCGAGATGCCGTCGTCATGCGCCAGGGTGTAGTCAATGGCGGCGATACGCGCATCGTATTTGGTCAGGTTGCCAGGGTTCAGCCCGTGGGTTCGGTGGGCGATGGGGGTCGGGTCGAGCTTCAGCTCGCTCTGCAGCGGGGCCACCAGCGCCTGCACGATATCCTGACAAAAGCCTTCGCTTTGCAGAATGATGTTGCGAATTTCCGGGATCACGATGGAGTAGAACACCAGCGGGCGCACGCCCGTCTGCTGGTAAATGGCATCAATCTGGTCCTTGACCGCCCGCGCGCGGCTCTCATTTTCCACAAACGGCAGCGTGATGCTGTTAATCGAAACGGGGAACTGTGACATCACCGCATGCCCCAGCACCTCGGCGGTAATCGCCGTACCATCAGAAATATAAAAAACGTGGCGATCGACAGCATTATCCATTTTATCCACCCTGAATATCGGACCTAATTGTCTGAAAGCATAAATTAAAAAAGTTAATTGCACAGCAAAGAAGTTATCTGAATTTAAAATGAAATGGTGTTTTTGATTTTCCTGAAAAGTGGATTTCATTTTTCAAATAGCGACGTCATTTTTGTGGTTTTTGGCTGAATATATAGGAATCATCGGCTTATCCGGTGGAGGGAAAGTATCCGAAAAGTTGAAAATTTAAATTGCTTACACGATTCACCGTTTTTTTAGCGTAAATAAATATGCCAGTATAAATACGTAGTCAGGTGTTTCTTACTCCGATCAAATATCACAAAAGGATTGTTTCGATGTCCAACAATGGCTCGTCACCGCTGGTGCTTTGGTATAACCAACTCGGCATGAATGATGTAGACAGAGTTGGGGGCAAAAATGCCTCCCTGGGTGAAATGATTACAAATCTGTCCGGTATGGGTGTCTCCGTACCAAACGGGTTTGCCACGACCGCCGATGCGTTTAACCTGTTTTTAGACCAGAGCGGTGTAAACCAGCGCATTTACGACCTGCTGGATAAAACGGATATTGATGACGTTACCGCGCTTGCTAAAGCCGGGGCGCAGATCCGCCAGTGGATTATCGACACACCTTTCCAGCCGGAACTGGAAAAAGCCATTCACGATGCGTACAACCAGCTCTCCGCTGATGATGCGCAGGCCTCTTTCGCCGTGCGCTCCTCTGCAACCGCAGAAGACATGCCGGATGCCTCGTTCGCCGGACAACAGGAAACTTTCCTGAACGTTCAGGGGTATGACGCGGTACTGGTGGCGGTGAAACACGTGTTCGCCTCCCTGTTTAACGATCGCGCTATCTCCTATCGCGTGCATCAGGGCTATGACCATCGCGGCGTCGCGCTCTCTGCGGGCGTACAGCGTATGGTGCGTTCCGACGTGGGCTCTTCCGGCGTGATGTTCTCCATTGATACCGAGTCCGGCTTCGACCAGGTGGTATTCATCACCTCCGCGTGGGGTCTGGGTGAGATGGTGGTGCAGGGTGCCGTGAACCCTGACGAATTCTACGTCCACAAACCGACGCTTGCCGCCAACCGTCCGGCGGTGGTTCGTCGCACCATGGGCTCGAAAAAAATCCGCATGATCTATGCCCCGACCCAGGAGCATGGCAAGCAGGTGAAGATTGAAGATGTACCGCAGGAGCTGCGCGACCGCTTCTCCCTGACCGACGCCGAAGTGCAGGAGCTGGCGAAGCAGGCGGTGCAGATTGAAAAACACTACGGCCGTCCGATGGACATCGAATGGGCCAAAGACGGTCACACCGGCAAGCTGTTCATCGTCCAGGCGCGCCCGGAAACGGTTCGCTCCCGCGGCCAGGTGATGGAGCGTTATACCCTCCACGCGCAGGGCAAAATCGTGGCGGAAGGCCGCGCGATTGGTCACCGCATTGGTGCCGGTCCGGTGAAAGTGATCCACGATATCAGCGAGATGAACCGCATTGAACCGGGCGACGTGCTGGTAACCGACATGACCGACCCGGACTGGGAACCGATCATGAAGAAAGCCGCGGCTATCGTCACCAACCGTGGCGGGCGTACCTGTCACGCGGCGATCATCGCCCGCGAGCTGGGGATCCCGGCGGTTGTCGGCTGCGGTGACGCAACCGAACGCATGAAGGACGGACAGAACGTGACCGTCTCCTGTGCCGAAGGGGATACCGGCTACGTGTATGCCGACATCCTTGACTTCAGCGTGAAAAGCTCCAGCGTCGATACCATGCCGGACCTGCCGCTGAAGATCATGATGAACGTCGGTAACCCGGACCGCGCGTTTGACTTCGCCTGCCTGCCGAACGAAGGCGTGGGCCTGGCGCGTCTGGAATTCATCATCAACCGTATGATTGGCGTTCACCCGCGCGCGCTGCTGGAGTTTGACGACCAGGACGCAAAGCTGCAGAACGAAATTCGCGAGATGATGAAAGGCTACGACTCGCCGAAAGAGTTCTACGTTGGCCGTCTGACCGAAGGGATCGCGACGCTCGGGGCGGCGTTTTATCCGAAGCGCGTGATCGTGCGTCTGTCAGACTTTAAGTCTAACGAATACGCCAACCTGGTGGGCGGCGAGCGTTACGAGCCGGAAGAAGAGAACCCGATGCTGGGCTTCCGTGGGGCCGGACGTTATGTCTCCGACAGCTTCCGCGACTGCTTCGCGCTGGAGTGTGAAGCGGTAAAACGCGTGCGCAACGACATGGGGCTGACTAACGTTGAGATCATGATCCCGTTCGTACGTACCGTGGACCAGGCGAAAGCGGTGGTGGACGAGCTGGCGCGTCAGGGGCTGAAGCGCGGCGAAAATGGGCTGAAGATCATCATGATGTGTGAGATCCCGTCCAACGCCCTGCTGGCAGAGCAGTTCCTGGAGCACTTCGACGGCTTCTCTATCGGTTCGAACGACATGACGCAGCTGACGCTGGGTCTGGACCGTGACTCCGGCGTGGTCTCTGAGCTGTTCGACGAACGCAACGAGGCGGTGAAAGCCCTGCTGTCGATGTCCATCCGTGCGGCGAAGAAACAGGGTAAATACGTCGGGATTTGTGGCCAGGGCCCTTCTGACCATGAAGACTTCGCGGCCTGGCTGATGGAAGAGGGGATCGACAGTCTTTCCCTCAACCCGGACACCGTGGTGCAAACCTGGCTGAGCCTGGCTGAACTGAACAAGTAACGTCTTCCGTATCTGAAAAGGCGAGGGAAATAATCCTCGCCTTTTTTATTTCCGCTTATATTTGCTCCCCATCACAAATAAAGTAAAAAACCAAATATCATAATTTGTCTGTTAATTTAGACAATTGTTAGCACACAAAGGGTTGCTAATACTTGAGCCTTACCGCGCAAATCAACAGGATTTTGCGCAACTGGTTGAAATACGTTTTAACCTGATAAAAAGGCAAATAACAAATGACAATCTCCTCTGTACTGCGTACCAAAGATAAAATAGGTTATGGCTTAGGTGATATGGCCAGTGCGCTGGTCTGGCAAACAGCGACGTTATTTCTTGCTTATTTCTATACAGACGTTTTCGGTTTACCCGCGGCCATTATGGGCACCATGTTTTTAGTGGTGCGCGTGGTCGATGCCTTTATTGATCCCTGTATCGGCGCGCTGGTGGATCGCACCCAAACGCGTCACGGTCGTTTCCGTCCATGGCTGCTGTGGTTTGCCATTCCGTTTGGCGTGAGCTGCCTCATTACGTTCTACGTTCCCGACGTCGGGCCCACGGCGAAAATCGTCTATGCCTGTGTGACCTACGGGATTTTAAGCCTCATCTATTCCGCCATTAACGTCCCTTACTGCGCCATGCCGGGCGCGCTGACGCTGGATCCGCGCGAGCGCCATTCGCTGCAGTCGTGGCGCTTTGGCCTGTCGTTTATCGGCGGGTTGATTGTGACGGTTATCGCTTTGCCGTTGGTTTCGCATCTTGGACAGGGCAACGTACAGAAAGGCTATTTCTATGCCATGAGCCTGATGGGATTACTGGGGATTATTTTATTCTTCTGCTGCTTCCTGATGACCCGCGAGCGCTATTCTCCGCGGAATGATACTTCTGGCTCCATGCTCACCGATTTAAAACTGCTGGCCGGGAACAGCCAGTGGCGAATTGTGTTCCTGTTTAATATTTTGCTGTTAACGGCGGTCGTGACGCGCGGCTCTGCCACGATGTATTACGTGAATTATGTGCTGTTGCGCCCGGAACTGGTGTTTGCCTTTATCGTCTCCGGGATGGTGGCCTCCTTAAGTGGCGCATTATTATCCGAACGGCTGCTGGGGAAATTTGACCGCGTACGTGCCTATCAGTGGACCATTATTTCCTTCGTGATTTTTGGGGCGCTGATCTTCTTCCTGCCGCCTTCACAGGTCTGGCTGATTTTCGGCCTCAATATTGTCTTTAGCTTCATCCAGAACCTGACCACGCCGCTGCAGTGGACCATGTTCTCCGATGTGGTCGACTATGAAGAGCACCGCAGCGGTCGCCGGCTCGATGGTCTGGTCTTCTCCACCGCGCTGTTCGCCATCAAATTTGGTCTGGCGTTGGGTGGGGCAGTGGTGGGTTGGGTGCTCGGGATGGTGGATTACGCGCCAGGCCAGGCAACCCAGACGCCGCACGTACTCACGACCATTAACGCACTGTTTACCCTTATTCCGTGCGTGCTGTTCCTCGGCATGGTCGCGCTGCTTGCCATCTACAAACTCAACAGTCGGCTGGTGGATTCCATCGCCCGCGAACTGGCCAGCAAGCGCGACGTGCGGCCAGAAGCAGGGCAACTCAGCCCGGCTGCCCCTTCCGCCCTACAGGAGTAAAACATGACTGCAATCTATAAGGACGCGGGACGTCCCGTGCACGAGCGCGTCGCCGACTTGCTGGCACGCATGACCCCGGAAGAGAAGTTCGCCCAGATGCACGCGTACTGGCTGATCCTCGATGAAAACGGCAACCACCGTGAACGCAGCGACTTGAGTGACGAATTCGCGGGGGTGAGTGAACAGGCCTCGCTCAGCGAACGGCTTAAGCTGGGCGTCGGGCAGATTACCCGTCCGCTGGGTACCCATATCGTTGATGCGCAAACCGGCGTGCGCGCCGCCAACCGTCTGCAGCGGATGATGATGGAAGAGACGCGGCTCGGCATTCCGGCGCTGTTCCATGAGGAGTGTCTGGTGGGGTTGTTGTGCAAAGCGGCCACGCTGTTCCCGTCATCGCTCAACTACGGTTCAACCTGGGATCCGGCGCTGGTACAGCGGGCAGCCGAGCAGATAGGCAAAGAGGCGCGGTCCGTGGGCTGCCAGCAGGGGCTGGCCCCGGTGCTGGATGTCTCCCGCGATGTGCGCTGGGGGCGCACGGAAGAGACCTTTGGCGAAGATCCCTGGCTGGTGGGTGTGATGGCCACGGCCTACGTTAAAGGGCTGCAGGGCGATAAACGCGATCTGCTGGCCACGCTTAAGCACTATGTGGGCCACTCGTTCAGCGAGGGGGCGCGCAACCATGCCCCGGTTCATCTGGGCTTTAGCGAACTGAATGATACCTTCCTGCTGCCGTTTGAAATGGCGGTGAAGCTGGCCAATGCCGGGTCGGTGATGCCTGCCTACCACGATATCGACAATCAGCCGGGGCACAGTGACCACTTCCTGCTGACCACCGTCCTGCGCGAACAGTGGGGCTTTGACGGGATCGTTGTGGCGGACTATGGCGGCGTCAGCCTGCTGCATCAGCATCACGGGGTCTCGCATGATGCGACCGAATCCGCCGCGCTGGCCTTTAACGCCGGGCTTGATGTTGAGCTGCCGAAAGATGACTGCGCCCGCCATCTGGCTGAGGCCGTTGAGCGTGGTCTGATCTCCATGGCGAAAGTGGACGAGATTGTAGGACGCGTGCTGACCGAAAAATTCCGTCTCGGCCTGTTTGAAAACCCGTATGCCGATGAAAGTGGCATTGATTTGCAAAATGAGACCACCCGGCAGGTTGCACGTGAGGTGGCGACCCGTTCGCTGACGCTGCTGGAGAATAACGGCATTTTGCCTCTCGGCGGCAAACCCCGCGTGGCGGTGGTGGGCCCCACGGCGGACGATCCGCTGGCGTTGCTCAGCGGCTACAGCTTCCCGGTGCATTTGATTATCAGCGATATGGTTGACGAAACGTCACAGGTGACGACTCCGCGCGCGGCGCTGGAGCACTATCTGGGCGCGTCGAACGTGCGTTATGCCAAAGGGTGTCACATCATCGAAAAACGAATGGCGGGCGCGCCGGTCTTCCCGGGTGACAGCGGGGGCAAACCGATGCAGCAGTCGCCGGTGTCGCAAAGTACCGCGCTGATCCCCGAAGCCGTGAACGCCGCGCAGGAGAGCGACGTGGTGGTGGCCTGCGTCGGCGACCTCGCCGGTTTGTTCCAGAGCGGCACGGTAGGGGAAGGATCCGATACCGATTCCCTGAACCTGCCTGGCGTTCAGCAACAGCTGCTGGAAGCCCTGGTCGCCACGGGCAAACCGGTGATTGTCGTGATGACCGGTGGGCGGCCGTATAATCTTCAGGGGCTGGAAGATAAGGTCGCGGCGCTGATGATGGCCTGGGCGCCTGGGCAGGAAGGGGGCTGGGCAATTGCCGATGTGTTAACCGGGCGCGCGGAGCCGCAGGGACGTCTGGTGGTGAGCGTGCCGAAAAGTGCGGGCGCCATGCCGTACTACTACAACCACAAGCTGAAAAGCGGCGGCACGCCATTCGCGTTCCACTTTGGCTCCCGCTATCCCTTTGGTTTCGGCCTTGGCTGGACGCAATTTAACTGGGGCGCAGCACGCCTCGCGCAAAACAGCGTACCGGTGGACGGCGAAGTTGTGTTGAGTATTGACGTCACCAACCGCGGTGAACGCAGCGGCAGCGAGGTGGTGCAGGTGTACGTCCGGGATAAGGTTGCCACGCAGGTGCGGCCGCTTCAGGAACTGAAAGCGTTCCAGCGTGTGGCGCTCGCGCCGGGCGAAACGGCCACGCTCACCTTTACGCTGCCCGTGGAGATGTTCAACTTTACTCGTCGGGACGGCAAACGCATTGTCGAGCCGGGCGAGTTTGAGCTACAGGTGGGAGCATCATCGGCGGATATTCGCGACGTGGTGACGGTCAATGTGACGGGAGAGACGCGGGTGCTGCCTGCTGAATGGCGCATGCTAAGCACCTGTCAGGTTCAGCACGCGTAGCCAGGATAAAAAAAAGCCCATCGTGGGAGATGGGCAAAGACTACACACAGCAATTCGTTGTTTCACTCAGGGGATTTCCATGCTTATAAATCAAGGTGTTGATTTATAACCGTGAGCTAATAGTAGGCATGCCAACCTTGAGCGTCGATCAGATTCGTCTCAATAGTTAAAGAGAAGTAAAGATTTCTTGAGGTGAATAGCGGACTTAGAGCAAAAAAGGCGGGTCGGACCAGTGCGCAACGAATAAATAGTTTAGCAACATTTAAGTATTACCAGGGGGAATGTAGGCCGGGTAAGCGTCAACGCCACCCGGCAATCCCTTTTACTGCGTATTCTTCTCTTCCAGCTCTTCGAGTTCGCTCAAAATCACATCCGGGTCGGTGCCCGGCGGCGGCACTTCGTGTACCCAGGCGGAGAAGAGACGCCAGGTGACGGCAAGCAGCACCGGTCCAATAAACAGACCGATCATCCCAAAGGCGATTAACCCGCCAATGACGCCGGAGAGGATCAGGATCAGCGGCAGGTCCGCGCCCATGCGGATGAGGATGGGACGAATCACGTTATCCATGGTGCCGACCACGCAGCTCCAGACCAGCAGAACGGTTCCCCACGTGGTATCCCCCGTCCAGTAAAGCCAGATGATGCTGGGGACCAGCACCAGCAACGGCCCCAGCTGAGCAAGACAGGTCATCAGCATCACCACCGTAAAGACGGTAGCGTACGGCACGCCAGAAATGGCCAGGCCGATACCGCCCAGCACCGCCTGCACCAGCGCCGTGACGACCACCCCAAGCGCAACCGCCCGCACGGCCTGCGCCGCCAGCAGAACCGCGGCATCGCCGCGTTTACCGGCCAGTCGGGTAGCGAAATGGCGTACGCCCAACGCTACCTGCTCACCGCGCCAGTAGAGCAGGGCGCTGAAGACCAGCATCAGCGCACAGTGCATCATAAAGCGACCAATATGTGCCGCCTGACCCACAAACCAGGTGGTGGTGGTGCCAATATACGGACGCACTTTCGCCATCAACGCGCTGCCGCCCATCTCCAGCAGGCTATGCCAGCCGCTGTAAAGTTTGGCGCCTACCACCGGAATGCTGTTCAGCCAGGCGAGATCCGGCAGCGTTAAATCACCGCTGGTGACGGCGCGAATAACCGGGCCACTGGAATCGACAAGGCTGTTCACCAGCAGCGCAATCGGAATAATAAACAGCAGGAACAGCAGCAGGGTCATGACCAGTACCGCCAGACCGCGGCGGCCAAACAGCAGTTTCTGCAAACGTAACAGCACCGGCCAGGTCGCCACGACCACCGTTGCGGCCCAGGCGAAGCCAAGTATGAAAGGTTGAACAATCCACAGACACGCAATAATCATGAGGGCCAGAAACAGCACCGACAGCAAAATTTGCGCAACATCCCTGGGCTGGCGAAGATTGACCATAAATGAAACTTTCCTTAATAAACACCAGCGAGGCTGGCGGGAACGGATAACCGCGTCACTCTAATCATTAATGATATCAGCGATTTTTGACAGGCGGATTTTGCCCGTAATTCAGCGAAGCACATAAGAAAAAAATGTGATAAAACTTTCCAGACACAACGCAAACGATTTCACACTACTCTAATTAGGGTCGACAGTCATGATCCCACAGATTTCTCAAGCACCTGGCGTCGTTCAGCTGGTGCTTAATTTTTTGAAGGCACTGGAGCAACAGGGTTTTACAGGTGATACCGCCACGAACTATGCCGACAGGCTGACGATGGCGACCGATAACAGTATTTACCAGCTTCTTCCCGATGCAGTCGTCTTTCCACGTTCAACGGCCGATGTGGCGCTGATTGCCCGGCTGGCGACGCAAGAGCGTTTTAGCGCTCTGGTGTTCACCCCGCGCGGCGGCGGCACCGGAACAAATGGCCAGGCCCTGAACCAGGGCATCATCATTGATATGTCGCGCTATATGAATCGCATCATCGAGATCAATCCTGAAGAGGGATGGGTTCGCGTTGAAGCGGGCGTGATTAAGGATCAGCTCAACCAGTATCTGAAGCCCTACGGCTACTTTTTTGCGCCCGAGCTTTCTACCAGCAACCGGGCAACCATCGGCGGGATGATCAACACCGATGCCTCCGGGCAGGGTTCGCTGGTCTACGGAAAAACCTCCGATCACGTTCTGGGCGTACGAGCGGTGCTGCTGGGCGGCGATATCCTGGATACCCAGCCTGTGCCGGTCGAGCTGGCGGAAACGCTGGGTAAAGAGAACACCGCAAGCGGGCGCATCTATCGCACCGTGCTGGAACGCTGTCGCGATAACCGCCAGCTGATCCTCGACAAATTCCCCAAACTGAACCGTTTCCTGACCGGTTACGACCTGCGTCACGTCTTTAACGACGAACTGACCCAGTTTGATTTGACCCGTGTGCTGACCGGCTCCGAAGGAACGCTGGCGTTTATTACCGAGGCGCGGCTGGATATCACCCGGCTGCCCAAAGTGCGCCGCCTGGTGAACGTCAAATATGACTCCTTTGATTCCGCGCTGCGTAATGCCCCGTTTATGGTGGAGGCGCAGGCGCTGTCGGTGGAAACCGTTGACTCGAAGGTGCTTAATCTGGCGCGGGAAGATATCGTCTGGCACTCGGTGCGGGAGCTGATTACCGATGTGCCGGACAAAGAGATGCTTGGGCTTAACATCGTTGAATTTGCCGGAGACGATGCAGAACTTATCGATAGCCAGGTAACCACGCTCTGTCAGCGGCTTGATGAACTGATCGCCCACGGCGAAGGCGGGGTCATTGGCTGGCAGCTCTGTAACGACCTGGCCGGCATTGAGCGTATCTACGCGATGCGTAAAAAAGCGGTGGGGCTGCTCGGCAATGCCAAAGGCGCCGCGAAGCCGATTCCGTTTGCCGAAGATACCTGCGTCCCTCCTGAGCATCTGGCGGATTATATCGTTGAATTCCGTGCGCTGCTGGACAGCCACGGCCTGAGCTATGGCATGTTCGGCCACGTTGATGCCGGGGTGCTGCATGTGCGTCCGGCCCTGGACATGTGCGATCCGCAGCAGGAGATCCTGATGAAACAGATCTCCGATGAGGTGGTGGCCTTAACCGCGAAATATGGCGGCCTGCTGTGGGGGGAACACGGAAAAGGGTTCCGCGCCGAGTACAGCCCGGCGTTCTTCGGTGAACAGCTCTTCGGCGAGCTGCGCAAGGTCAAAGCGGCGTTCGATCCCAATAACCGTCTCAACCCGGGGAAAATTTGCCCGCCGGAAGGCGTGGACGCGCCCATGCTGCAGGTGGATGCCGTCAAACGCGGCACGTACGACAGACAAATCCCCATTGCCGTGCGCGCGTCCTGGCGCGGGGCGCTGGAGTGTAACGGCAACGGCCTGTGCTTTAACTTCGACGTGAAAAGCCCGATGTGCCCGTCGATGAAAATCACCAGCAACCGCATCCACTCGCCAAAAGGGCGGGCGACGCTGGTACGCGAATGGCTGCGTTTGCTGGCCGATCGCGGTATCGACCCGCTCAAGCTGGAGCAGGAGTTGCCGGAAAAACGGGCCAGCCTGCGTTCCCTGATTGAGCGCACCCGCAACAGCTGGCATGCGAATAAGGGCGAGTATGATTTCTCCCATGAGGTGAAAGAGGCCATGTCCGGCTGCCTGGCCTGTAAAGCCTGTTCGACCCAGTGCCCGATTAAGATAGACGTACCGGAGTTCCGCTCGCGCTTCCTGCAGCTCTACCACACGCGCTATCTGCGCCCGATGCGCGACCATCTGGTGGCAACGGTGGAGAGCTATGCCCCGCTGATGGCCCGGGCGCCAAAGACGTTCAACTTCTTTATCAATCAGCCGCTGGTGCGCAAGCTTTCCGAAAAGCATATCGGGATGGTGGATCTGCCGCTGCTCTCGGTGCCGTCGCTGCAGCGTCAGCTGGTGGGGCATCGCTCGGCAAACATGACCCTGGAGCAGCTTGAGGCGTTAAGTCCTGAGCAAAAAGCGAAGGTGGTGCTGGTGGTGCAGGATCCGTTTACCAGCTATTACGACGCGCAGGTGGTGGCCGATTTTGTCCGTCTGGCGGAAAAACTGGGGTATCAGCCGGTGGTTCTGCCGTTCTCACCTAACGGTAAGGCGCAACACA
Source organism: Enterobacter cloacae complex sp. 394F7 (assembly GCF_057320385.1). Classification (NCBI taxonomy): domain Bacteria; kingdom Pseudomonadati; phylum Pseudomonadota; class Gammaproteobacteria; order Enterobacterales; family Enterobacteriaceae; genus Enterobacter; species Enterobacter cloacae complex sp. 394F7. The sequence goes on from NZ_JBXWCS010000004.1 coordinate 115,873, forward strand.
TTAAAGGCTTCCTCAACCGCTTCGCGAAAACGGCGCAAAAAACGTCTGATTTCCTTAACCGGGTCGCCGGGCTGGGCATGCCGATGGTGGGTGTCGATCCGGCGCTGGTGCTCTGCTATCGCGATGAATATAAGCAGACGCTGGGCGATAAACGCGGGGCGTTCCACGTTATGCTGGTGCACGAGTGGCTGCCGGCGGCCCTCGAGCAGACCAGCGCCATGGAGGTCAGCGGTGAGCCGTGGTACCTGTTTGGCCACTGTACAGAAGTCACCGCGCTGCCGGGCGCACCTGCGCAATGGGCCTCTATTTTTGCCCGCTTTGGCGCGAAGCTTGAGAGCGTCAGCGTCGGTTGCTGCGGCATGGCAGGCACTTACGGGCATGAAGTGAAGAATCACGCCAACTCGCTCGGTATCTACGAGTTGTCATGGCATCAGGCGATGCAGCGCTTGCCGCGAAACCGCTGCCTGGCAACGGGCTACTCCTGTCGTAGCCAGGTGAAACGTGTTGAAGGTAACGGGGTACGCCATCCGTTACAGGCTTTACTGGAGATTATCGGATGATCTGGAAACGTGCCGTCACGCTACAGGCGTTAAACGCCATGGGCGAGGGGAATATGGTCGGGTTGCTGGATATCCAGTTTATCCGCATCGGCGAAGACGATCTGGAGGCCACCATGCCTGTCGATCATCGTACGCACCAGCCGTTTGGTTTACTGCACGGCGGTGCGTCCGTGGTGCTGGCCGAAACCCTTGGGTCGGTGGCGGGGTATCTCTGCACCGAAGGGGAGCAGAAGGTCGTCGGGCTTGAGGTGAACGCCAACCATATTCGCTCGGTGCGCAGCGGGCGCGTGCGCGGTATTTGCCGCGCGCTGCACGCCGGCAGCCGTCATCAGGTGTGGCAGATTGATATTCTCGATGAGCAGGATCGGCTGTGCTGCTCATCCAGGCTGACCACGGCGGTGGTATAAATTTCCTGATGTTTTTGCATTTGGTCAAAATCTCGCCAGGGTGTTGTGATATACTGGTCAGGATTTGTACACAAGTGAGGACATCATGGATACTGAAATAACCCCAACGCAACTGGCAATTGAATATTTACGTCGCGATAACAGCAACCTGTCTCCGGCGCAGTACCTGAAAAAGCTGAAACAGCTTGAACTGGAGTTTACAGATTTGCTGGCGCTCTCTTCGAATGAACTGAAAGAAGAGATCTATTTTGCCTGGCGCTTGGGCGTTCACGTCCATTGAGAGAGTGAAAAGGCCGCGAGCGCGGCCTTTTTTGTGTCTGCAATTCAGTACCGGGCGGGAAGTTTATTGATTTTAATCAGCCTGCCATCTTCCATTTCAATAAAGCCCCCCGTTTTTAGATCGGCCAGGATACGCATCACGCCGCTGCGGGAAAGCTGGGTTTTGTCACGAATGTAGCGTTCTGCGGTTATCTCCCGGCGATAAGATTCATCTTCATTCATTAATAACATCAGCTGCTGGCGGATCATCTCATAGGCCGTCGGGGCACCCTTTGGCATGACGGTGTTATAGAGCCGGTTGTACATAAACATCAGGTGGTTTGATATCAACCCCCACAGCGCCTTCTCCTGAATAATGACGTGGAGCTGCTCTGCGGTCAGCGTTCCAATCTTGCAGGGGGTCACCGTTTTCAGGTAGTCGTCAAAAAAGATGTCATTAATATTAGCCACTCCAAATAACGCCGGGCTTTTCGCGGTCGACAGCATCAGATTGTCGCTGCGTCGGTAAATGGCAACGGTCCCTTCCAGAATCAAATAACTCATTCCCCGGCCATTAACCACCAGATCCAGCTGCTCCCCGCGATCGAGATGACGGACAGAAGAATAAGGTTGTAAGTGCGTAATCAGCGCTTGCGCATAGGGAGAACCACGATGGGGTTTTTCTGTGGAGGACATAACCTGAACCTGAAAGAATCGTCTTTCTGATTATAGCGTTACTCCTTATTACCGACATCACCTGAATCAGTATTTCCGCGGCAGATGGTGGACATCAAGCAGCACGCCGCGCTCCATCGTAATGTACTTCCCGGTGCGCAGTTCGGCCAGGATCCGCATTATCCCGCTACGCGAAAGCCAGGTGCGACTTTGTATATAGGCGGCCGCCGTGGTGTTCAGCCGTATTGCTTCGGGCTCCTGCATCAATTCAACCAGCTGAAAACGGATGATGTCATAGGCCGACATCTGCGAGATCCGCGAGCAGTGCTCATAGACCCGGGAGGCGGTATAGATCAGCAGATGCGAAAACGGCTCCCACAAATTGTGTTGCGCAATCACGCCGTTAAAACGCTCCAGCGAAACCCCGGCGAGTTCGGAGGTCTCCAGCGCCCTGACATACAGGTGCTCTGAGGAGAACTGGCTACTCACGCCAAGAATAAACGGCGCGGATTCAGAATTTAAGACGATGCCATCTCCCCGACGGTGCAACGCCACGCTGCCCTGGAGCAATAAAAAACACTGACGCACGTCGTTTGCATAATAGTGGAGCACTTCCCCCCGGGACAGTATGCGCCTCTCTGCCAGCGGAAGAAGATGATCAATTAATTTCTCGATGTGTTTATAGGGTTTAGCCGTAAGCACGGTAGCTTTTTCATTATCGAGACTGGGAGCCATTCGGGTGTTCATCAGATACCTCACTCACGGACGCGATCATTATTTGATCGATATAGAGAATTATCTTAAAAAACAGCGGGTCGTGGAATATTTAAGACGGGTCCAAAAATAGACCGCAGTAAATGACGAGCCTAATTATATGAATTCTAAGGACGTAAATTAGGGGTCTAAAAGTAGACTGAAAATAGAAAGGCTTAAGAAATTTCAAAACTGAAATGTATTTATTTTGTTAAAGAGAAGTCTACAGCTAGACCTCAAAATAGATTGTGTGCCGAAAAAGAGTTGTATAAATTTCGGTCATCGGCTGATGAAGCCCGAATTATGTAATCTGGATTTCAGTAATAAATAAAGTGATACAGGATTTGATGATGAAAAATAAAATGATGATAACCCTGCTGGCAGTGGGTTCCGCCCTGACAGCAACCCACGCTTTCGCCGCGGCAGGTACCGTTAATTTTAACGGAAATATTCTGGATTCCGCCTGTGACGTTGATGTGGCTTCGCAGAACCAGGTGGTGGTATTAGGTGATTATTATAAGACCGAGTTTCCAACCGCCGGGGCCAGAACCGCAGCCACGCAATTTAATATCGTGTTGAAAAATTGCCCGGTGACGGTGACCAACGCGAAGGTTCGCTTTGATGGTACGCCAGATGCCACCAATTCCAGCCTGCTGGCGATTGATTCGTCCGCGGCGGGAGCGGCGACCGGAGTGGCAATCAACCTGATGAGTGCGGATAAGGCGGATCTGCCGCTTCACGGCAGCAACAGCTATAGCTATGTGCTGAGCAGCACCGCGGATAATACCCTGAGTTTCTACGCTCAGTATATTTCCACCGCAGCGACTGTCACCGCCGGTCCGGCGAATTCTGTCGCTAACTTCTCCGTGGTTTACAACTAATCGTTTGCAGCAATGTGCAGGGGGCCAACCCGGCCCCTTTGTGGTATGAGGTTTACAATGCGTTTTATCAACACAACCGGACTGGCCGTAGCGCTGTCAGCACTGACGCTGAGCACAGCGCAGGCCGGAGTGATTATTGGCGGCACCCGTATCATTTTCGATGGGACAAAAAAAGAGGCGTCAATAAGCATTAATAATCCTGACGCGACGCCTTATTTAATTCAGTCATGGATAGATTTGCCGGAAGGTAATTCAGGTAAAGCGCCTTTTATTATTACACCACCGTTATACCGACTGGATGGCGGGCAAAAAAACGTCGAGCGAATTGTGATGGCGGGTGCACTGCCTCAGCAGCAGGAAAGTTTATTTTGGCTGAATATTAAAGCGATCCCTTCAGCATCAAAACAGACGAACGCCCTGCAAATAGCAGTGAAAACGCGCATCAAACTGATCTACCGGCCAGAAAGTTTGCGGGCGTCTACGCCAGAAGAACAGGCTAATAAATTAACCTGGCAACGCGCCGGGAATGAAATTCAGGTCAACAACCCCACGCAATATGTCGTCAATTTTAATGAAATTACGCTGGGGGGGAAAAAGCTGGACGATGTGACCTACGTGTTACCCGGCGCCTCAGCCCGGTTTGTATTACCCAATGAGGCAAGGGGAAATTCACTCACGTTTAAAATTATCAACGACTATGGCAGTCCCGGCGTATTACATCAAGCCAGTTTGTGATCCTTTCGCAAACGGCAACGCCTGCATTAACCCGGTAATTCGCAATGACGGTAAATAACACGATGAAACCCGCACGCCTGGCGATGTTTATCGCCTTAGCGTTTGGCGGATCCTCAACCTCGCTCTACGCCAGTGTTGCCTTTAACTCCGAATTAATTGAGCTGGATAATCCAGGCATGGATAAAGCCGATTTGTCGGCCTTTGAATCAGGCTCGCAGGCACCGGGGATCTACCATGTCGATATTATTGTCGACGACGCGTTTCTGGAGACGGGGGATATTCAGTTTACCGCGAGCAAAGCCGACAACGGCGATGCGTCATTGCAGCCTTGTCTGAGTCTTGCGCAATTAAAACGCTGGGGGGTGAAAACGGCATTATTTCCTGCGCTCAGTGCAGGACACGGTGAATGCGTCAATCTTCAGGCGATTCCCCAGGCCAGTGCCGATTTCCAGTTTGGTGCCCAGCGTCTGGTGTTGAGTATTCCGCAGGCCGCCATCGATCTGCCGGCAAGAGGCTATGTGCCGCCGGAGATGTGGGATGAGGGGATAACGGCAGCCATGCTCAATTACAGCCTCAGCGGCGCGAACAGCCGGGCGAAAGCGGGTGAGGGGGTCAGCAGCAACAGCCAGTATGCGAACCTGCGTCCGGGGATAAATATTGGCCCGTGGCGTCTACGCAACTACACCACCTGGTCACGGGATGGCGCGGGGAAAGATCGATGGGACACGGTCTACAGCTATCTGCAACGTGCCGTTATTCCCCTGAAAGCGCAGCTTACCCTTGGGGACAGTTCCGCCCCGGCGGATGTCTTTGACAGCGTGCCTTTTCGCGGGGTTCAGCTGGCCTCGGATGATGACATGTTACCGGACTCCCTGAAAGGCTATGCCCCAGTGGTCCGCGGGATCGCGCGCACCAATGCTCAGGTGGTGATTCGCCAGAATGGCTATCAGATCTACCAAAGCTACGTGGCGCCGGGCGCATTTGAAATTAACGATATGTATCCCACCGGCGGCGCGGGCGATTTAGACGTGACCATCAAAGAGGCCGATGGCAGCGAGCAGCATTTCACGCTGCCGTATGCCTCGGTACCGGTATTGCAGCGCGAAGGGCGACTGAAATATGCCCTCACCGGTGGACAGTATCGCGCCTACAACAGCAGCGTGGAGAAAACCCCGTTCGGGCAGATCGCCGCGATTTATGGGCTTCAGAAGGGCATCACGATCTATGGCGGGGGGCAGGGTGCCAGCAAATATCAGTCGCTTGCGGTCGGAGCCGGTAAAAACATGGGGGATTTCGGCGCGCTTTCCGTCGATGTCACCCAGGCCTGGTCAACGCCAGCCAATACTGCAAAAACGCAGGGGCAGTCCTGGCGAGCGCGTTACAGCAAGAACGTTATTAATACCGGCACCAACTTTTCGATTGCGGGGTACCGTTATTCAACGCGCGGCTATTACGGACTCCAGGACGTGCTGGACTCCTGGGGGAACAGCGGCGCACTTCAGGACAGACGGCGTAACCGCCTGGAGCTCACCATGAGCCAGACGCTGGGCGGTGACCGGGGCGCGCTGACGCTCAGCGCCGCGCGGGAAGATTACTGGAACGCTGACAGACCCATGGCGTCGTGGAGTGTCGGCTACAACAATGACTGGCACAACATCAGCTATGGCGTGAGCTGGACATACAGCAAAAATGGCAGCCCGTCGTCCGGCAGTGGAAGTACAAAGACCTACGCTAACGACCAGCTTCTGGCGCTGACCGTTAGCGTACCGCTGGATAAATTTCTGCCGCAGACTTGGGCTAACTATGGCCTGAACGCCAGTAAGAACAGTGGCACGACGCACAGTATCGGCATGAACGGGGTGGCCCTCGACAATAGCGCCCTGAGCTGGAATATCCAGCAGGGTTTTGGTTCGGATGGCGTGGGCTATACCGGTACGCTCAACGGCGACTATAAAGGCACGTACGGGGAAGTTACGGCGGGCTATGGGTACGACAAACATAGCGAGCGCCTTAGCTATGGTTTGCAGGGGGGGATCCTCGCGCATGCTGATGGCGTGACGCTGTCTCAGCCGCTGGGGGAAACCAACGCGGTAATCAAAGCCCCGGGCGCGCACGGCGTGAATATCCGCAATCAGTCCGGCGTGCGAACGGATTTCCGGGGCTATACGGTGGTGAATAACCTCTCCGTATACCGCAAAAACGATCTCACTCTCGATCCGGAAAATATGCCTGACGATGTGGAGCTGGAGATCAACACCCGCACGGTCACGCCTACGCGCGGCGCGGTGGTAAAAGCCGATTATTTGTCCAAAGTCGGACGTCGGGTGCTGATGACGTTGACGACGCCTGAGCAGTTCGTGCCGTTTGGCGCGGTTGTTACCCTGGCGGATGATGACAAGAGCAGCTTTATCGTGGGCGATCGCGGCCAGGTCTATTTAACCGGCCTGCGCGACCAGGGCACGGTCCTGGCAACATGGGGACATCAACCTCACCAGCAGTGTCGGGCAGATTTTAGCCTGCCGAAGGGAGCGCAATACGGCGGCATCACGGACATCAGCGTCTCGTGTCGCCAGGAGCATTAAGATGAAACGGATCAACATGTTATTACTGCTGTGCTGTCTTTGCGCATGGCATATCGCCCGGGCAGGGACCTGCACCACCATTACGCCTCAGCTCTCTACGCTGTCGGTGGGCACAATCAATGTTCAGCGCGATGCGCCTGTCGGCACGGTGATTTTTTCCGGCGCGGCGAGCAATACCGGCACCTACCTTAGCGGGTGTACTAATCCGCTTATGCTGGGTTTTAGCATGCGATACAACAATGCCGCGCTGAGCAGCTACGGCAATCATGTGTACAACACCAACGTTAGCGGGATTGGTATTCGGCTTTCATCAAATGCCTATTTTGAGAACCCGAGCAATACGTTCTCGTATAGTGCGCAGACCTCGTATGTGGTCTGGTACGGGGGCTGGGTCGAGCTGGTGGTGACCGGCCCGGTATCGTCCGGCGCCTTAACGCCAGGCCCCATAGGGGCGGTGACGCTGCAGGGCAGCGACGGTATCTACCGCGACGGGTTAACCGTGCAGCTGACCGGCGGCACAATCAACGCGCTGGCCTGCACCATCACCACGCCGCAGCTGACGTTCCCGATTGGCGATATTTCGGCCGCAGCATTTGGCTCAGTGGTGGGCACCACGCCAGCGGTTGCGCAGAATACGCAAAATCTCGGGTTGAACTGCAGCGCTGGCACCAATATTTCGGTTTCCCTGAGCGGAATACAGAACCCGGACAGTGCGAATACCAGCGTAATGGCATTAACAGGGCAGGGAAACAGCGGCACCGCAAAAGGCGTTGGCGTACAGCTTCTTTATAATGGCTCGCCGCTGACGTTAAACAGCCGTCTTTTATTAAAACAGTCAGCAGGCGGGCAGGAGACGCTCCCGTTAACGGCACGCTATTTCCAGACATTAACATCCGTTGAGTCCGGCTCGGCAAATGCCTCCGCCACCCTTAATTTGACCTACCAGTAACAGGTGAAATGATGAAATTACCCTTCAGGAGAGGGATGCTCCTCCTTGCATTCAGCTGGAACGTCATTGCAGCTGATAGCGTTAATCTGGGCGTGACGGGAAATATCATCGCCTCGCCCTGCGTATTTAATGGCGGGAGCGCAAACCTGGATATTAATCTTGGAAATATACAGGCGACTAATATGGCGACGCCGGGATCGACATCCGATCCGGTGCCGTTTAATTTGCAATTTACCCAGTGCCCGGCGGGGACCCGAAGCGTCACGGTCTCGTTCACCGGCACCCCCGATCCGGCGGCCGGTACGGACTACTACATGAACAGCGGCTCGGCGACAAACGTGGCGATAGCCATGCGTGAGGCCGCAACGGGTACGCTGAAGGGGACCGGGTCCAGCATAACGCAAAATATTGCGCCGGACAGAACGGCGACCATGGCCATGCAGGCTTCGGTAAAATCTGTAACCGGTGGCGCGACGCCGGGCAGTGTCAGCGCAGTTGTTGTGATGACCATGCAATACAATTAACAATCCCGCGCGTTAATAACGCTTATTGACTGACCCACATCGGTATTTGCTATGTTGAATATTCTGATTCAAGAGACAGACCAATTTTTTCACCATGGGCTGCAGTGTTTCTTTGTGGAATTCTTTTTGCGTAATTTTAAGCAGCAGATTCATTTCGAGGCGGAGCTTAGCCGTGATAACGTCAGTGCCGCCGATATTATCGTTCTCTCGTTTTGTATGGGGGAAGCGCTGGTCTGTTTTCCCGAATTACAGGCGCGCCAGAAAGGGATTGTGATAGGATTGGTAGAAGATGAATATCATTTTTCTGCCTTACCCTCCTGCTTTAACGATATTATTTTTATTTCGCGTCGTGCTTCGCTTGATCGGATAAGCCAGGTGCTGTTCATTGCCTGGTACCGCGCAGAGCTGGCGGGGAACAGCTGGAAGCAAAAAAGCTGCGCAGAGTGTCAGCATAAAATATTATCACCCCAGCAAAAACGCATCATGGCCAATTTTTACCGGGGATTATCGGTAGTGCAGATCGCGCATGCGCTGAAGATCAGCGATAAAACCGTTTTTACGCAAAAGTATGTAATGATGCAAAAGTTTAATCTGCGAACCGATTTTGAACTGATTGCCCTTATTCGCCGAATGGTGCAAAGGAACAGTTACCCAAACCGGCTCGGTGACTATCTCGCATTCTCTTTGATACTGTAAATTACCTGAATTTGTGCGCCGTTATGCGCCTTTAGCATAGCGCGCGCGTCATGGTATTAGCCGCTATTTCCCCGGCAAAAACCATGGCGGCGATGATTTATCCTGCCTGCTGTTGATTGGATAAACGCCCGTAACGTAGGCCGGGTAAGCGCAGCGCCACCCGGCATTTTCTCAGACATTCACCGCACTGATCAGCCGAGACTTCATGGACTGGTACGCTGATGCCGCAAAGTCCTCAGCCCAGCGTTGATCCTCAATGGCGTCCAGATCAACCGCACAATACTTCGTTTCCGGCGTTTTGGAGATGGGATCGAGGTTATCCTGCGTCAGTTCGTTGCAGGCACCAATCCACCACTGATAGGTCATATATACAGCCCCGGGGTTGATGCGTTCGCTGAGGCTGGCGCGGGTAATCACTTTACCGCGGCGCGAACGCACCCAGACCAGTTGCCCGTCAGTAATACCGCGTTTTTCCGCATCCGCCGGGTTCAGTTGCACCCGACCCGGTTCGTCGGCCAGGCTTTGCAGCGCAGCGCAGTTCCCGGTCATGGAACGACAGGAGTAATGTCCCACTTCGCGCACCGTGCAGAGCACCAGAGGATAGTCTTCGTCAGGTGTTTCAGCGGGCGCTCGCCAGGGCGCGGCAAACAGTTGCCCTTTGCCGGTTGGCGTGTCGAAGTGATTATCTTTGTACAGGTACGGTGTGCCGGGGTGATCGAGCGTTGGGCATGGCCACTGGACATGGCCCATTTCGCCCATTTTTTCGTATGTTACGCCGTAGAACAGCGGACACAGCGCGCGCATCTCATCCCAGATCTGCTGGTTTGAGGTGTAATGCATCGGATAGCCCATTTCTGTCGCCAGCAGGCTGATGATCTCCCAGTCGCGTTTTACGTTGCCGCTGGCCTCAATGGCCTTGCCGAAACGCTGGAAGCCGCGATCGGCACAGGTAAAGACGCCCCCGTGTTCGCCCCAGGAGGTGGCGGGTAACAGAACATCCGCCACTTCCGCCGTTTTGGTCATGAAGATGTCCTGTACCACCACAAAGTCGAGCGCCTCAAAGCCGCTGCGCACCAGGCCCAGGTCGGCCTCGGTCTGCAGCGGGTCTTCCCCCATGATGTAATAGGCTTTGACTTTACCTTCCAGGGCGAGATGCGGCACCTCGGTAATACGCGTGCCGACGCGATCGTCCATTACCGTAACGTCAATTCCCCAGGCATCGGCGAACTTCTGCCTGACAGCCGGGTCCGTCACGTCCTGATAGCCGGGGAACATATTGGGCAATACGCCCATGTCACACGCTCCCTGCACGTTATTTTGTCCGCGAACGGGACCGACGCCGACGGCAGGGCGACCAAGGTTACCGGTTAACAGCGCCAGACTCGAAAGGCCTTTTACCACATCTACGGCCTGACCAAACTGTGTGACGCCCATTCCCCACATCACGGTCGCTGAAGGTGCCGCTGCGAAAGTGCGCATCGCCTGGCGGACATCGTGGGCGGGAATGCCGGTCAGATGTTCGACCTTCTCTGGCGCGTACTCTTTCACCGTCTGCCGGTAGGCCTCAAGCCCCTCCGTGAAGCGTGCGACGTAGTTTTTGTCGTACAACTCCTCTTCCAGCAGCACATAGCCAAAGGCGTTAACCAGTGCCATATTGCTGCCGTTTTTCAGTTGCAGATGTTGGTCGGCAATGCGGGCTGTTTCAATCCGACGCGGATCGCAGACGATAATTTTCGCACCGTTCTCACGGGCTTTCAGCACGCGGCGGGCGACAATAGGATGGGAATCGGCGCAGTTGTATCCGAAAACCAGCAGGCATTTTGAGTGTTCAATGTCGTTAATGGAATTACTCATCGCGCCGTTGCCCAGCGTTTCCTGCAAACCCGCCACGGAAGGCCCGTGGCAGACGCGTGCGCAGCAGTCCACGTTGTTGGTATGGAGTACCGCACGGGCGAATTTCTGCATCACATAGTTGGTTTCATTGCCCGTCCCCCGGGAAGAGCCGGTGGTCATGATGGACCGCGGGCCGAACTGCGCTTTAATGTTTTTAAGCTTGTGGGCGGTATAACAAATGGCCTCGTCCCAGGTGACCGGGGTAAAGGGTTCGCCTTTGTGGTAGCGGATCATCGGTTGCGTCAGGCGAGGGGTGAGCAAGCGGGTATCGTTAAGGAAGTCCCAGCCGTAAAAGCCTTTCAGGCACAAGGTGCCCTGATTGGTTACGCCGTCTGCGGCTTCGGCACGGATAATACGGTTATTTTCAACAACGAGGTTTAATTTACAGCCTGCACCACAGTAAGGGCAGACGCTGGCGATTTTTTTCATCAATAACAGACCTGTTAAAAAATGAAGCAAGATGACCGGAGAGCCCGATCCCGTAAAGAGGAGTAAGCAGGAAGTGTGCCATCTTTACGATGCGTGTTTCACAGGGTGTCATGAAGGGGGAGGGGTGTCATCGTCAGGCTGGTCGACAGTTATGACGATGACACGTTAGCTGATTTTAAAGGTCGTCCATTGTGTAACCCACAACAATTTCCAGCGTTTTACGAATGACGTCGGCCTGAACCACGTCATCCGTCGCTTCCAGCGTCTGGATCAGCCAGAGAATGATCGCTTTGTTGGTAAGGTGACCTTCCGTGGCCAGGACACAACGTACTGCAGTAGAAAAAATCGCGGATTCTTCAGCAAAACGATCGCCAGCGTGGCGGAAATACTCCGACAAAGCGCTGTCCAGAAAAGCCGAATGGTATTCGGGTTGTGGCTGAATATTCTGTCTCATTTGTTCTCACCGTAGCTGTTAAATTGCAGTCAATGTATTTTCCTGGGATTGGACGGTTTTCCATCACCAAATAACGGCACTACATTGTCTCTGTTATCCTTGAGAGATCCCTCTCTGATTGATCGTCCTTGCGCGGTTCTGCGACGTATAAAGGCGCTGTTTTTTGAGCCGATGTCGGCTATCACCCTCGCCAGTGTCTCCCGCCGCCGGGGATCCTTTTCATGTATTTGCATTTTACGCAGACGCTGTACCAGAGAATCGGTCGTCAGTGGCCCCCGTTCTTTCAGGAGGGAAAGCACGGCTTCACCGATAAGATGGTCTGTGAGTCTTTCAGCGTCACTGCGATTCATAACGTTACCGTTCGAAGAGCAAACCAAGCAGCATGTGGTAATGCTGTTCCTCTTCCGGCCCTTCGGCCTTTTCGAGGCGACTTAAGAGTTTGGTGCAGAGCGACTTGCGGTTGAGGTTTCGCCCGTCGCTAAGAATTTCAACCACGACTTCACCCAGCGTTTCCTGTTGCGTTGGAAGCGCGGCTTTTTCGAAGTACTGCGCAATCGCGGCGGCAGAATCTGCGACGTAACCGTTCTGTTGCATGTTTCGCTCCTGTAAAATTTAGTAATCACTAACGTTACATTTAAGGTATACACAAATCCCAAATCTGTACATTAAAAATGTACAGATTTTTAAATATTTTATGATATATTTTATAAACTTTTTACATTTCAGTGGGTTATTGGTGGGGTTTGTAACGGTATCGTAACAGAATATATTGTACAACTTGAAGCGTCGTGGTTAAGTTGTACAACATCGAAAACTCGGGTCATAAACGTCCTAAATCATTGAGACGTAAATTATTTGCCTGACAATTAATATGCTATAACAGAACTCTATCCACGCGTTTTCGTGGCCAAACCCCTAACCCCTCCAGGAAAAGCATGCTGACAACCATCATATACCGCAGCCATATCTGCGATGACGTTCCGGTGAAAGCGCTGGAAACCATGGTCGCTGCTGCAGATAGTAAAAACCGACAATCCGACGTCACGGGGATCCTGTTGTTTAACGGCACGCATTTTTTTCAGTTGCTCGAAGGGCCAGTCGAAAACGTGACCGCCATTTATGAGCAGATCTGCCGCGATCCGCGTCACCACAATGTGGTGGAACTGATGCGCGATCACGGACCTTCCCGGCGTTTTGGCAATGTTGGAATGGAGCTCTTTGATTTGCGCCACTTCGACCGGGAAGATGTTCTTCAGCAGGTGCTTAATAAGGGCACGAGCCGCTATCAGCTGACCTATAACGATCGTCCGCTGCAGTTCTTCCGCACGTTCGTTGAGGCAACGGAGAAGGCCAACTATTTTGAATTGCCTCCCGCCGATGCCTGGGATTTTATCCCTGAGGAGACGCCGTTATCCGCACAACCGCCGGTGGTAGCAAAAGGGGCGGACTGCAGCTTTGCATTTCAGCCGATTGTGGATCCCTTTATGCAGGAGGTGGTCTCCTGGGAAGCACTGCTGCGCACGCCATCCGGCGACTCGCCACGGGCCTATTTTGCGGCTCTTCCGCGCGAAGAGGTCTACGCAGCAGATTTGCACAGCAAACAGGTTGCGCTCTCCATGGCCAGTGCGCTGGGGCTACAGAATCAGACGCTGTCGATTAACCTGTTGCCCATGACGCTGGTCAATGTCCCGCATGCCGTCGATTTCCTGCTCACCGCTATCGACGCGAACGGCTTTGTGCCGGAGCAAATTGTGGTGGAATTCACCGAAAGTGAAGCCATCTCGCGCTTCGATGAGTTTACCCATTCGGTCCGGCAGTTAAAAAGTGCCGGTATCAGCGTGACGATCGATCACTTCGGGGCCGGTTTTGCCGGGCTGCAGTTGCTGGCCCAGTTCCAGCCGGACAGAATTAAGATTAATCGCGATCTGGTGCTGGATGTGCATAAAAGTGGTCCGCGTCAGGCCATCATTCAGGCGATTATCAAGTGCTGTTCCTCGCTGGAAATTCAGTTCTGCGCCGTTGGCGTAGAGAAGGCTGAGGAGTGGATGTGGCTGGAATCTGCGGGAATTTCCCAGTTCCAGGGGCATCTGTTTGCCAGCCCCCGACATGGCGGCATTCCGGCAATTTCGTGGCCCGAGAAAAAGTCTGGATTGTGATAAAGCTGTACAACCTTTGGCAGAGTTAACTGTACGTAAGGCGGAATTTAGACAACAATAGAGTTAACGGCGTGGATGGTGTCCTCACCATTCACCTGTTTCAAACTGAGGTCTTAGTTATACAAATAGCTTGTACAATCTGATAAGGTTGCTGTGGTTGGGTATGGAAGTATTGAGCGTGAGGGAGTTAATGGCCTATTACAGTATCGGCGAAGTCGCCGAACGATGCGGTATCAACCCCGTTACGCTGCGTGCCTGGCAGCGCCGTTATGGTTTGTTGAAGCCGCAGCGCAGTGAAGGGGGTCATCGTCAGTTCGACGACGAGGATATCCTGCGCATTGAAGAGATCAAACGTCTGATGAAATCAGGCGTTTCGGTGGGGAAAGTAAAAGCCTTGCTGGAAAACAAGGAAGTGATGACCCAGGGTAACTGGGCCGCTTTCCAGGAAGAGATGATGACCGTTTTGCGCTATGCCAGCCCGGCAAAACTGCGCGCAAAAATTGGCGAGTTTCGCCGCGATCACGCCATGGATGCGCTGATCGACAACATTATTACCCCCGTAAGGCAGCGCATGAATCAGGATCAAAATACGGTGCGCCACATGGCGAGCCTGTTTGATGGTGTGCTGATCGAATTCGCCGTGGCAAGCCTGGCAGAATCGCGTAAAAAAGCCGGTAAAGATGCGTTGCTCATCGGTTGGGAGTGCGACGACCGCACTCATCTGTGGCTTGAAGCCGCGCGCTTAGCCAATAAGGGCTGGCATATCGACGTGCTGGCAGAGCCGATTGATTCACCGCGTCCCGAACTCTTCCCCGGGCAGAAACTCTTTGTATGGACGGGAAAATCGCCCACGCCCCGTCAGCAGGAACAGCTCGATCACTGGCGTGAACAGGGTTTTTCCGTCGCCTTTCATCATTAATCATCAGAGGCCTTGAGGGCCTTTTTTCTTTCTGTCCTGTCCTGCGCAAAAGCTATCTCAAAAATAGGCATTTCCGATGCATATTTTGCTTTTCCTTTTAATCAGACGAACAATGCAGAGAAATGCATTATTAATCAATGCATTGAACAATTAAATCCATCCCGCCAGCATCCTCTCACAGGGTCTATGCTTAATAAAACCAGGCAAAAAGGGCGATTAAGCCTAATGCCCCTGCTGTCAGAGGGTTGAAGTGATAATCGTTATCACTAACATGGTGTTATGCCCTGATGGCTTATCAGATGAGGTGGACCTATGGAACTGCATTCAGAAACCTTTAACCCTGCCGATTTCGCCTGGCGCGGTTTAACGCTCACGCCAGCGGCGGCGGCACATATTCATGAGCTGGTGGCGAAAAAGCCAGAGATCCTCGGCGTGCGTTTAGGGGTCAAGCAGACCGGCTGCGCGGGGTTTGGTTATGTGCTCGACACCGTTACCGAACCCGAAAAAGATGATCTGGTGTTTGAAACGGATGGCGCAAAACTGTATGTCGCGCTTCAGGCGATGCCGTTTATCGACGGCACCGAAGTGGACTACGTGCGTGAAGGTTTAAACCAGTTATTCAAATTTCATAACCCGAAAGCCCAGAACGAATGTGGCTGCGGCGAAAGCTTTGGGGTATAGGCGGTACTATGTCTCGTAATACTGAAGCAACGAGTGAAGTAAATACCTGGAGCGGCGGACACCTCAACTATAAAGAGGGGTTCTTCACCCAGCTGCAAACTGATGAACTGGCGAAGGGCATCAACGAAGATGTCGTGCGCGCAATTTCAGCCAAACGTAACGAGCCGGAGTGGATGCTCGAATTCCGCCTGAGCGCTTACCGGGCCTGGCTGGAGATGGAAGAGCCGCACTGGCTGAAAGCCCACTACGATAAGCTGAATTATCAGGATTACAGCTACTACTCTGCACCTTCCTGCGGCAGCTGTGACGACACCTGCGCCTCGCAGCCCGGCGCGGTACAGCAAACCGGGGCGGATAATAGCTTCCTGAGTAAAGAGGTGGAAGAGGCGTTTAACCAGCTTGGCGTGCCGGTTCGCGAGGGGAAAGAGGTGGCGGTGGACGCCATTTTTGACTCTGTCTCGGTGGCAACCACCTACCGTGAGAAGCTGGCGGAACAGGGGATCATTTTCTGCTCTTTCGGCGAAGCGATCCACGATCACCCGGAACTGGTGAAAAAGTACATTGGCACCGTGGTGCCGTCTAACGACAACTTCTTCGCGGCGCTCAACGCAGCGGTCGCCTCAGACGGCACCTTCATCTACGTGCCGAAAGGGGTACGTTGTCCAATGGAGCTGTCGACCTATTTCCGCATCAACGCGGAAAAGACCGGCCAGTTCGAGCGCACCATTCTGGTGGCGGACGAAGGCAGCTACGTCAGCTACATCGAAGGGTGTTCCGCGCCGGTGCGCGACAGCTACCAGCTCCACGCCGCGGTGGTTGAAGTCATCATCCATAAAGACGCCGAAGTGAAATACTCCACGGTGCAGAACTGGTTCCCGGGCGATGGTAATACCGGCGGTATCCTCAACTTCGTCACCAAGCGTGCGCTGTGCGAAGGCGAAAACAGCAAGATGTCCTGGACCCAGTCTGAAACCGGCTCGGCCATTACCTGGAAGTACCCGAGCTGTATTTTGCGCGGGGATAACTCCATCGGCGAGTTTTATTCCGTTGCGCTGACCAGCGGTCATCAGCAGGCGGATACCGGCACCAAGATGATCCACATTGGTAAAAACACCAAATCGACCATCATCTCAAAAGGTATCTCCGCCGGACACAGCCAGAACAGCTATCGCGGGCTGGTGAAAATCATGCCTACGGCCACCAACGCGCGAAACTTTACCCAGTGTGACTCCATGCTGATTGGCGCAGACTGCGGCGCGCATACCTTCCCGTACGTGGAGTGTCGCAACAACAGCGCCCAGCTTGAGCATGAGGCGACAACGTCGCGTATCGGGGAAGATCAGCTTTTCTACTGCCTGCAGCGCGGGATCAGTGAAGAAGATGCCATCTCGATGATTGTCAACGGCTTCTGTAAGGACGTGTTCTCTGAACTGCCGCTGGAATTTGCCGTTGAAGCCCAGAAACTCCTCGCCATTAGTCTTGAACACAGCGTCGGTTAAGGAAAGCACATGTTAAGTATTAAAGATTTACAGGTTAGCGTGGAAGACAAAGCCATCCTGCGTGGCCTCAATTTTGACGTCAAGCCGGGTGAAGTCCACGCCATTATGGGGCCGAATGGCTCCGGGAAAAGTACGCTTTCAGCGACGCTGGCGGGACGCGAAGATTACGAAGTGACCAACGGCTCGGTGGAGTTTAACGGTAAAGATTTGCTGGAGATGTCGCCGGAAGAGCGCGCGGGGGAGGGCATTTTTATGGCTTTCCAGTATCCGGTCGAAATTCCGGGCGTCAGTAATCAGTTCTTCCTGCAAACGGCGCTCAACGCGGTACGCAAATACCGTGGCCTGGAGGCGCTGGATCGTTTTGATTTTCAGGACCTGATGGAAGAGAAGATCAAGCTGCTGAAAATGCCGGAAGATCTGCTGACCCGCTCGGTGAACGTCGGCTTCTCCGGCGGCGAGAAGAAGCGCAACGACATTCTGCAGATGGCGGTGCTTGAACCTGAACTGTGCATTCTGGATGAGACCGATTCCGGTCTGGATATCGATGCCCTCAAGATTGTCGCCGACGGGGTGAATTCTCTGCGCGACGGCAAACGGTCATTCATTATCGTTACCCACTATCAGCGTATTCTTGACTACATCAAACCGGATTACGTCCACGTGCTTTACCAGGGGCGCATTGTGAAATCCGGTGATTTCACGCTGGTCAAACAACTGGAGGAGCAGGGTTATGGCTGGCTTACCGAACAGCAGTAATGCGCTCCAGCAGTGGCACCGCCTGTTTGAAGCGCAGGGCGGAAGGCGTTCTGAGCAGGCACAACAGCACCTGCAACAGATGCTGCGCCTCGGTTTACCCACGCGTAAACATGAGAACTGGAAGTACACGCCGCTTGAGGGCCTGCTGAACGCTGAATTTGTCTCGCAACGGGCGGATATCACACCGACGCAGCGCGATGCACTGGCGCTGAAAGTGGATGCCCTGCGCCTGGTGTTTGTCGACGGCCAGTTCCGTCCTGATCTGAGCGACAGCACCGACGAGAGCGGTTATACGATCGCCATTAATGATGAGCGCCAGAGCCTGACGGCACCCGTGCAGCCGGAGGTCTTTTTGCACCTTACCGAGAGCCTGGCGCAGAGTGTGACGCAGATTCACGTGAAGCGAAACCAGCGCCCGGCGAAACCGCTACTGCTGATGCACATCACCCAGAGCCTGGACGGCGATGAAATCAATACTGCGCACTATCGCCACCATCTGGAGCTGGCGGAGGGCGCGGAAGCCACGATCATTGAACATTACGTCAGCCTCAACGATACCCGCCACTTTACCGGGGCGCGCCTGACGATGAATGTCGCCGCCAACGCTCAGCTGCACCATATCAAGCTGGCATTCGAGAACCCGCAGAGTCACCATTTTGCGCATAACGATATCCTGCTTGGACAAGATGCAGCGGCATACAGCCACAGCTTCCTGCTGGGGGGCGCGGTACTGCGTCACAATACCAGTACGCAGCTTAACGGCGAGAACACCACCCTGCGCATCAACAGCCTGGCGATGCCGGTCAAATCGGAAGTGTGCGATACGCGGACCTGGCTTGAGCACAACAAAGGCTACTGTAACAGCCGCCAGCTGCACAAAACCATTGTCAGCGACAAAGGCCGCGCGGTGTTTAACGGTCTGATCAATGTGGCGCAACACGCTATTAAGACCGACGGGCAGATGACCAACAACAACCTGCTGCTGGGGCGCCTGGCAGAAGTGGACACCAAGCCGCAGCTGGAGATCTATGCCGACGACGTCAAATGCAGCCACGGCGCCACGGTCGGGCGCATTGACGATGAACAGATGTTTTATCTGCGTTCGCGCGGTATTGACCAGCAGGCGGCGCAGAAAATGATTATCTACGCCTTTGCCGCAGAGCTGACGGAGGCGCTGGACGATGGCCTGTTAAAACAGCAGGTGCTGGCCCGTATTGGTCAGCGTCTGCCTGGAGGCGAAGCATGAGTTTTCCCGTAGAGAAAGTACGGGCCGATTTCCCGGTTCTGACCCGTGAAGTGAATGGACTGCCGCTGGCCTATCTCGACAGCGCTGCCAGCGCGCAAAAACCGAATCAGGTTGTGGATGCAGAAGCCGAATTCTACCGCCACGGTTACGCCGCCGTGCATCGCGGTATTCATACGCTGAGCGCAGAGGCGACCCAGCGTATGGAGAACGTCCGCACCCAGGTGGCCGCTTTTCTGAATGCGCGCTCACCGGAAGAACTGGTGTTTGTGCGCGGCACGACGGAAGGGATCAACCTTGTCGCCAACAGCTGGGGCAGTGCGCAGGTCCACGCGGGCGATAACATCATCATCACCGAGATGGAACACCACGCCAATATCGTGCCGTGGCAGATGCTCTGTGAGCGTGTGGGTGCTGCGCTACGGGTGATCCCGTTGAATCAGGACGGCACGCTTCAGCTTGAGCACCTTGATGTCCTGCTGGACGACCGCACGCGGCTGGTGGCGATAACCCAGGTCTCTAACGTGCTGGGCACCGAAAACCCGGTAGCAGAGATCGTCGAAAAAGCCCACCGGGCGGGCGCGAAGGTCCTGATTGACGGCGCTCAGGCGGTGATGCATCACGCGGTGGATGTTCAGGCGCTGGACTGCGATTTTTACGTCTTCTCCGGGCATAAGCTTTATGGCCCAACCGGGATCGGCGTGTTGTATGTGAAAGACGATATTTTGCAGGCCATGCCGCCGTGGGAAGGGGGCGGCTCGATGATCGCCACCGTCAGCCTGTCGGAAGGGACCACCTACGCGCGCGCGCCGTGGCGTTTTGAGGCTGGTACGCCCAACACCGGCGGGATTATCGGGCTTGGGGCTGCTCTCTCTTATGTCTCCTCCATTGGCCTTGAGGCCATCCAGGAGTATGAGCAGATGCTGATGCACTACGCGCTGCAGGAGCTTGCCAGCGTGCCCGAGTTGACCCTGTATGGCCCGGCCAACCGGCAGGGCGTGATTGCGTTCAATCTGGGAAAACACCATGCCTATGACGTGGGCAGTTTCCTCGATAACTATGGCGTGGCCGTGCGTACGGGGCACCACTGTGCCATGCCGCTGATGGCATTTTATCAGGTCCCGGCAATGTGCCGCGCGTCGCTGGTGATGTACAACACAACGGAAGAGGTCGACAGGCTGGTGGTGGGGCTAAAACGCATTCACCAGTTGCTGGGCTAACGGAGAAGCGAACAATGGCAGAGTTGCCGGACAAAGATAAATTACTGCGTAACTTCGGACGTTGCGCAAACTGGGAAGAAAAGTATCTCTATATTATTGAGCTGGGGCAGCGTTTGCCGCCGCTCAGTGAAGCGGCGCATAACCCGGATAATATTATTCAGGGCTGCCAGAGCCAGGTGTGGATTGTGATGGAGCAAAAGGGCGACGGTACGATTGAATTGCACGGCGACAGCGATGCCGCGATTGTGAAAGGGCTTATCGCCGTGGTCTTTATTCTCTACCACCAGATGTCCGCGCAGGATATTGTCGCCTTTGATGTGCGCCCGTGGTTTGAAAAAATGGCCCTGACCCAACACCTCACCCCGTCCCGCTCCCAGGGGCTGGAAGCGATGATTCGCGCCATCCGCGCCAAAGCTGCAATCATTAGCTAGACTTACAGGACAGCATTCATTCTGTTTCGCGAGGTGGTTCCCGCCTCGCTGGTTTTTCAGCTTTCTGGCGTTCTGTCAGTGAATAAGGAATCTCAGCATGAAGCGCGCGTCTCTAATAACACTCTTACTCCTTGGTTCGCTCGGCGCTCTTAATTCGGCCAGTGCGATGGATTATCCGTTACCGCCCGCAGGCAGCCGTCTGATTGGGCAAAATCAAACCTACACAATACAGGAAGGGGATACCAAACTTCAGACCATCGCACGTCGGTTTAATACTGCGGCACAGCTCATCCTTGAAACCAATAACACCATTGCGCCGGTAAACCCTGCGCCGGGAACGGTGATTACCATTCCATCCCAGATGCTGCTTCCGGACACGCCACGCGAAGGTATTGTGGTGAACCTGGCCGAGTTACGGCTTTACTACTATCCGCCGGGGGGAAATATTGTTCAGGTTTTCCCGCTGGGGATTGGACAGCTGGGGCTGGAGACGCCGGTCACGACGACCCGCGTGAGTCAGAAGATCCCTAATCCAACCTGGACCCCGACGCCGGGCATCAGAGCGCGCTCTCTGGAGCAGGGCATTAAATTGCCGCCGGTCGTACCCGCCGGGCCAAATAACCCGCTGGGACGCTTTGCACTGCGTTTAGGCGTGGGCAATGGGGAATATCTCATCCACGGTACCAGTGCGCCGGACAGCGTTGGTCTGCGGGTGAGTTCAGGTTGTATGCGCATGAATGCCCCGGACATTAAAGCCCTGTTCGAACAGGTGCGGGTCGGCACGCGGGTACAGATTATCAATGAGCCGGTGAAGTTCTCCGTCGAGCCGGATGGCAAACGCTATATTGAAGTACATCGTCCGCTGGCGCAGGTGGAGGGGGAAAACCCGCAGATTACACCTATTACCCATTCCGCTGACTTTGCCTCGTTTGTTTCTCAGGCAGGAAGCGACAAAGCGCTTATTGATAAAGCCTTGTCGCGCCGGGCGGGGATCCCGGTCGCCGTATCGGCGGCTAACGGCCCGTCGGCCAGCAACAACGTGCAGTCCGTGCAGAACAGCCGTGTCTCTGCTGCGGTAACGGAAGAGGATGGCGAGAAGGTGACGCAGTAGGGGGTTTGACGCAGGCAAAAAAAATGGCGCACAATGTGCGCCATTTTATTAACAGGTACTATTACTTACGGTATTTAGTAGCCTGGTTGTCCAGACGCTGGTT
Source organism: Enterobacter cloacae complex sp. 394F7 (assembly GCF_057320385.1). NCBI lineage: Bacteria > Pseudomonadati > Pseudomonadota > Gammaproteobacteria > Enterobacterales > Enterobacteriaceae > Enterobacter > Enterobacter cloacae complex sp. 394F7. The sequence continues at coordinate 137,788 of NZ_JBXWCS010000004.1, forward strand.
AGCGCGAGCTGCGTCGTCTTTAGCAGCCTGAACGTCGGAACGCATTGCGTTCACGTCGTTGCTCAGCTGGTCAACTTTAGCGTTCAGAGTCTGAACGTCAGAAGACAGCTGATCGATTTTAGCGTTGCTGGAGCAACCTGCCAGCAGAGTAGAACCCAGGATTACCGCGCCCAGTACCAGTTTAGTACGATTCATTATTAATACCCTCTAGATTGAGTTAATCTCCATGTAGCGTTACAAGTATTACACAAACTTTTTTGGGTTGAGAATATTTTTTTGATGGGAATACGCCTATTTTTGATCGTTCGCTCAAAGAAGCAACGAATTCGGCATTTTTGTCGAAAAAGCTATGTTAAAAAAGGCATTTTTCATCGGATTCATCTTACATAAATCGCGATTAAATAGAAAAACCCGATTTGCTTTTTGAATAGAGTTGGCTAATACCACGAATAAAAAAAGCGCCCCGAAGGACGCTTTTTATCAAAAACTAATTCGTTTGAACATTATTACAGCACGTGAACAGATGCGGTATTGGTTGTACCACTCGGTACCAGTGCACCCGATACCATTACCACCACGTCGCCTTTCTGTGCCAGGCCGCTTTCCAGCGCCAGTTCTTTACCCTGAATGTAGAAATCGTCGGTAGAGGCGATCTCTTTTACCAGGTGCGCAACAACACCTTTGCTCAGCACCAGCTGACGCGCAGTGGTTTCATTGGTGGTCAGCGCCAGGATGGTAGCATCCGGGAAGTATTTACGTACGGCACGCGCAGATTTACCGCCCTGGGTTGCAACCACGATCAGTGGCGCTTCCAGCTTCTCAGCCGTTTCTACCGCACCGCGGCAGACCGCTTCAGTGATGCGCAGTTTGCGGCTGTCGTTGTTGAAGTCCAGACGGCTGGTCATCACGCGGTCAGTACGCTCGCAGATGGTGGCCATAATGGACACCGCTTCCAGCGGATATTTACCTTTTGCGGATTCGCCAGACAGCATGACGGCATCAGTACCGTCGAGGATGGCGTTCGCCACGTCGCCTGCTTCAGCGCGGGTTGGACGTGGGTTTTTGATCATGGAGTCCAGCATCTGGGTGGCAGTGATAACCACTTTACGTGCGCGGACACATTTCTCGATCATCATCTTCTGCGCGAAGATCACCTCTTCTACCGGGATTTCAACACCCAGGTCGCCACGCGCAACCATGATACCGTCAGACGCTTCGAGGATTTCGTCGAAGTTGTTCAGGCCTTCCTGGTTTTCGATTTTGGAGATGATCTGGATCTTCTCGCCGCCGTGTGCTTTCAGGTGCTCACGGATTTCAACCACGTCGGAACGTTTACGGATGAAGGAGGCAGCAACGAAATCAACGCCTTGCTCGCAGCCGAAGATCAGGTCTTGCTTGTCTTTTTCAGCCAGTGCTGGCAGCGCGATGGAAACGCCTGGCAGGTTAACGCCTTTGTTTTCGCCCAGGTCGCCGTTGTTCAGCACTTTACAGATGACTTTGTTGCCTTCGATGGCGGTGACTTCCATTCCGATCAGACCATCGTCTACCAGCACGGTGTTACCCACAGACAGATCGCTGGTGAAGCCTTCATAGGTTACCGCAACGATTTCGCTGTTACCGACCACAGACTTGTCAGTGGTGAAGGTGAAGGTCTGGCCCGCTTTCAGGGAGACGTCGTTACCGCCTTCCAGTTTGATGGTGCGGATTTCAGGACCTTTGGTATCCAGCAGGATGGCGGCTTTTTTACCAGTCTTGCTCATGACGTTGCGCAAGTTCTGGATACGCTGACCATGTTCAGCGTAGTCACCGTGAGAGAAGTTCAGACGCATAACGTTCATGCCGGCGTCCAGCATTTTGGTCAGCATCTCTTCAGATTCGGTTTTCGGGCCGATGGTACAAACAATTTTCGTCTTTTTCATGACAGTCTTAGTCTTTAAGTTGGGAAGGATATGGAAATCTCGCTCCGGGGGCGCACCGCCGCAGAGTCAAACCTGTGTTGCAAAAGAGTATATGACACGCACTAAGGATAGGAGACATCAAATGAGCGTGCAGAAGAAAGTGTGCCTGAGTGACAGCCCAACGAAGGAGAGGAGAAGTTGTACGTTGTTTTTTGTATTCCAAGCGCTGAAACCATTCACCAGGGATTTGGCGCGCATTATACGCTGATTTTAAGATAAAAGGAAAATGGAAACGGTGTTTCAGAAATAATCTGTGCAGTTTCACATAATATTGTTATCAATGCGTTAAGGCATAATGACATCTTATGGCGGCAGGCGCGAGGTCTGCCGCCTTTTGCTTATTTTTCCAGCGCCTGACTCAGATCGGCAATCAGATCGTCTGCCTCTTCGATCCCCACGGACAGGCGGATCAGCTGCGGCACAATGCCGTTAGCCAGACGCTGCTCGCGCGGAATAGAGGCGTGAGTCATGCTGTAGGGCTGACTCACCAGGCTTTCCACACCGCCGAGACTTTCTGCGAGGGTGAACAGCTTCAGCTTGCGGATCACCTCCGTCGCACGTTGCGCATCGCCTTTCACCACGACGGAAATCATCCCGCCCGGCAGCGCCATTTGCCTGCGGGCGAGCTGATAGTGCGGGTGCGAATCCAGCCCCGGATAGAACACCTTTTCGACCTGCGGCTGCTGCGCAAGCCATTGCGCAATCGCCAGCGCGTTGCTGCTGTGCTTTTCCATCCGCAGAGCCAGGGTACGCATTCCGCGCAGCGTCAGAAAACTGCTGAAGGGATCGAGCACGCCGCCGATGGCGTTTTGCAGATAACCCAACCGTTCCGCCAGCGCCGGGTTATCGCCCACCACGGCCAGCCCGGCTACCACGTCGGAATGGCCGTTCAGGTATTTGGTGGCGGAGTGCACCACGATATCAAAACCCAGCTCCAGCGGACGGTGAATGACCGGGGAGGCGAAGGTGTTATCCGCCACGCTTATCACCTTATGGCGGCGGGCAATGGCCCCGATGGCTGCCAGGTCGGCCAGTTTCAGCAGCGGGTTAGTCGGCGTCTCCACCCAGATCATGCGCGTTTGGGGACCAATGGCGGCTTCCAGCGCGGCCAGATCGTCGGGCTTTACCCAGCTGACCCGCAGCCCGGTGCTGCGCTTGCGCACGTTTTCAATCAGACGGTAGGTGCCGCCATACACGTCATCAATGGCGACGATATGGCTGTCTTTATCCAGCAGCTCCAGTACGGTGGAAATGGCGGCCAGACCGGAGGCAAAAGCATAGCCGCGCGTGCCGCCTTCCAGTTCGGCGATGGCGGTTTCCAGCGCATGGCGGGTAGGATTGCCGCTTCGGGAATATTCGTAGCCGGTATGCTCCCCCGGCGACGGTTGCGCAAACGTCGAGGTGGCGTAAATGGGCGGCATGACCGCGCCGTGTTGATCGTTAACCTGGCCGCTGTGTACGCTGAGCGTGGCGAGATTTTTCATTCTTGTTTCCTTATTGCTGTAGACGGTTGCGCCAGGCGGTGAGGAGATCGCTGCGGGTGATCAGACCCAGAAAACGGTCATTGTCATTAATCACCGCCACCAGACCGCGGTCGAAGATGGCGTGCAGGGCGCTTTCCGGCGCGTGCTTATCAAGAATCTCCACCTGTTGCGTCATGGCCGCCGTGACGGGGAGGGCAAAGCGAGCCCCGTCGCCGCCAATGTGGCGCAGCAGATCCCACTCATCAATAATGCCTACCACCTTGCCGTTCTCCAGCACCGGCAGCTGCGAGATGTCATACAGGCGCATGCGTGCCAGTACGGTGGAAAGCGTGTCGTCCGGGGCGGCGGTGACGGTGGCGCCCTCGTCGTGGCGCAGCGCAATGTAGTCGGAGAGATCGCCTGCCTGCGGGCGAGACATCAGCCCCTGCTGGCGCATCCAGTCATCGTTGAACATCTTTGAGAGGTATTTGTTGCCGCTGTCGCAGGCGAAGGTCACCACGCGTTTCGGCGTGGTCTGTGCCTGGCAATACTTCAGCGCGGCTGCCAGCAGAGTTCCGCTGGAGGAGCCAGCCAGAATGCCTTCCGTTTTCAGCAGCTCGCGCGCCGTGGCGAACGCGTCGCGGTCGGTGATGCGCAAGGCGCGATTCACCCCGTCAATGTGGGCCAGTGGCGGAATAAAGTCTTCGCCAATTCCCTCAACCAGCCAGGAGCCCGCATCGCGGTAGCGTCCGGTTTCCACCTGGTCGGCCAGAACCGATCCTGCCGGGTCTGCGAGGACAAACTCCGTGTGCGGAGAGTGTTCGGCGAACCACGCCTGCAGGCCACCCAGCGTGCCGCCTGACCCCACGCCCACCACGATGGCGTCGATCCTGCCGTTAAGCTGTTCAAACAGTTCCGGCGCGGTGGTGGTACGGTGCGCCAGCGGATTGGCTTCGTTATTGAACTGGTCGATGTAAAACGCGCCGGGCAGTTCACTCGCCAGACGCCGGGCATAATCCTGGTAATAGGCGGGATGGCCCTTATTGACGTCCGAACGCGTCAGTACCACCTGGGCACCTAGCGCGCGAAGGTGGAAGATTTTCTCGCGGCTCATTTTGTCCGGTACCACCAGGATCAGCGAATAGCCTTTCTGGGCGGCGATCAGGGCCAGCCCCAGGCCGGTATTCCCCGCCGTGGCCTCAATAATCGTGCCGCCCGGCTGCAGCTGGCCGGTGCGCTCCGCTTCATTAATCATCGACAGCGCCACGCGGTCCTTTATAGAGCCACCCGGGTTCTGGTTCTCCAGTTTCAGAAACAGCGAGCAGAGGCCAGTGTCCAGTTTATGCAACTGGATAACCGGTGTTTGGCCAATCAGTTCAGTGACGGAGTGGTAAATCGTCATGGGTTTTTCCTTTCAGGAGGTCATGACGGGATGATAGGGCGGTGAAAATTTCGCAAGAAAGAACGAATCTCTGCTTTTTAGAACAGAAAAGAATATAAATGGTGTTTTTGGATGTCAGGATAGCAAGACGTAAAGTGCTCCGGATGTGAGGATGGCTATATCAACAGAATATGTTGAAAAAATGCGCGTTTTTGGCGTGGGTCGCCCCTGACATATGCATCGTGCAGATAAACATTGCTGAAATTGGTCTAAACGGGTCCCGCCCGCGACAGGCAGTGTTTATTCCCGCTGGTTATAACACATGCTTTTTTGTTCATTTAAAAGCAAGTAACGGCTGATTACTATCGTTTGGACATCCATACTTCTAAACCGCTAGGGCGGACGGATAACGATTAAGAATGATTGTTCTCAGCAATATTTCGAAGGTCTTTGACAACGGCAAGGTGGCGCTCACGGCCGTTGATAACGTCAATCTGACGATTGAGCAGGGGCAGATATACGGCATTATTGGCTACAGCGGCGCGGGGAAAAGTACGCTTATCCGCCTGTTAAATGGCCTGGAAAAACCGAGCAGCGGCAGCGTGACCATTAACGGTCAGGACATTTCTGCCGCAAAGGGGGAAGCGCTGCGACAGGCGCGTCTGAAGATCAGCATGGTGTTCCAGCACTTCAATCTGCTGTGGTCGCGAACGGTAGCGGAAAACATTGCCTTTTCGATGCAGATTGCCGGGGTGCCAAAGGCCAGGATTCAGGCCCGCGTGGCCGAGCTGGTGGAACTGGTCGGGCTGAAAGGCCGCGAAAATGCGTATCCGTCGCAGCTGAGCGGCGGGCAAAAGCAGCGCGTGGGCATTGCGCGTGCGCTGGCGAACAACCCGGACGTGCTGCTCTGTGACGAAGCCACCTCTGCGCTCGACCCACAGACCACCGATCAGATCCTCGATCTGCTGCTGGACATTAATCGTCGGTTCAGGCTGACCATCGTCCTCATTACCCACGAGATGCACGTGGTGCGCAAAATCTGTGACCGGGTGGCGGTGATGGAGAACGGTAAAGTGGTGGAAGAGGGCGACGTGCTGAGCGTTTTTACCCATCCGCAGCAGCCGATTACGCAGCAGTTTGTCCGCCAGGTGAGTCAGTACGCCGAGGAAGAGACCTTTAATACCGAGCTGGCAAACGATCTGGAAGGGACGGTCATCCGTCTGACCTTCACCGGTCACAGCACACATAAACCGATTGTGGGTGAATTGACGCTGCGCTACGGCCTGCCGTTTAACATTCTGCACGGAAAAATGACCCAGACGGCGCACGGCGTGTTTGGCCAACTGTGGGTACACGTGGTGGCATCCGATGAACAACTGAACAATATCCTCGCCGACCTGAAGCACAGCGATATTGAAGGCGAGGTGATTAAACATGGCTGAGAATCTCTTTCCGCATCTGAAGTGGGATCAGCTCTGGGCGGCAACGCTTGAGACGCTGTACATGACCGCGCTCTCCGGTGTGGCGACCTTTGTGCTGGGGATCGTACTGGGTCTGGCGCTGTTTTTAACCGCCCGCGGCGGATTGTTCCACAACCGCACGGTCTATAGCGTCATTTCAATTGTGGTGAACGTGTTCCGCTCTATCCCGTTCATCATTCTGATTGTTTTGCTGATCCCGTTCACCAAGACCGTTGTTGGCACCATCCTGGGAGCTAACGCGGCACTGCCTGCCCTGATTGTGGGCGCCGCACCGTTCTACGCCCGTCTGGTGGAGATCGCCCTGCGTGAAGTGGACAAAGGGGTCATAGAAGCAACGCGCTCAATGGGGGCACGACTGAGCACCTTAGTGTTTCGGGTTTTACTGCCGGAATCATCACCCGCACTGGTTTCAGGTATTACGGTGACGCTGATTGCGCTGGTGAGCTACAGCGCAATGGCCGGAGTGATTGGCGCCGGTGGGTTGGGAAATCTGGCTTATCTGGAAGGATTCCAGCGCAACCATGGTGACGTCACGCTGGTGGCAACGGTGACCATTTTGATCATCGTTTTCGTTATCCAGTTCTGCGGCGACATCATTACCTCACTGTTAGATAAACGCTAATAAATACACACAGGAACCATCATCATGAAAAAGACACTGACACTGATCGCCGCAGCAACCCTCAGCGCCCTGAGCTTTGCCTCCTGGGCTGACACCCTCACTGTGGGCGCGTCCAATACGCCACATGCTGAAATTCTTGAGCAGGCGAAGCCGATTCTGGCGAAGCAGGGTATCGACCTGGAGATCAAACCGTTCCAGGACTACATTCTGCCCAACACTGCCCTGGCGGGTCATGACATTGACGCGAACTACTTCCAGCACATCCCTTATCTGAACAGCGTGCTGAAAGATCATGAAGGCGATAAGGACTATGATTTTGTCAGCGCAGGCGCGATCCACATCGAGCCCATCGGCATCTACTCCAAAAAATACAAGTCGCTGAAAGACCTGCCGGAAGGCGGCAAAATCATCATGCGTGATGCCGTTTCTGAAGAGGGGCGTATTCTCTCTATCTTCGAAAAAGAAGGGGTGATCAAGCTGAAGCCTGGCATCGACAAAGTGACCGCGCGCATCAGCGACATCGTGGAGAACCCGAAAAAGCTGCAGTTCACTCCTAACGTGGAAGCGTCTCTGCTGCCGCAGATGTACAACAACGATGAAGGCGCGGCGGTCGTGATCAACGCCAACTACGCGATTGACGCCGGTCTGGATCCGGTTCACGACCCGATTGCGGTTGAGAGCGGTGAAAACAACCCGTATGCCAATATCATTACCGTGCATCGCGGTGACGAGAAGAAGAAAGATATCGTTGCGCTGGTGAACGTGCTGCACTCCAAAGAGATTCAGGACTGGATCCGCACCAAGTACAAAGGTGCGGTGATACCGGTAAATAACTAATTAATTGATTTAGCTTAGGAAGCCCGTTGAGTTTCTCGCCGGGCTTCTTTTTTGTATCCGGGCGAGGGATCATTTAAGCTGACGGTTTAGGGCAACGGAGTGGATCGCTATGGGCAATGTGACCAAAGACGAAGAGCTGTACCAGGAGATGTGTCGGGTGGTAGGGAAGGTCGTTCTGGAGATGCGTGACTTAGGGCAGGAGCCCAAGCATATCGTGATTGCCGGGGTGCTGCGTACGGCGCTGGCGAACCAGCGCGTAAAACGGAGCGAGTTAACTACCCAGGCGATGGAAACGGTGGTTAAAGCGCTGGCCGGTTGATGCGCCAGCGCTTTGCAAGCTGTTCCAGGGAACAGCAGAGAAGGTAATAAACGACACCCGTGAAAATAAAGATGGCCGCCGGGTAAATTTGCACCCGGTTGTTCACTTGCCCCGCCACCGTGGTCAGTTCAGGCACGTTCACAATGAACGCCAGCGACGTGTCTTTAAGCAGGCTGATAAAAATCCCCACCAAAGAGGGCAGGATATTACGCATTGCCTGCGGCAGCAGGATGCGCCACAGGATTTGTTGTGTGCTGAATCCTTGCGTTAAGGCCGCCTCGTACTGACCCGACGGCAACGCGTGAATGCCCGCGAATACTGAGTGCATCACCGATGCCGCCGTAAACCACGCCAGCGCCAGCGTCACGGTCAGCGCTCCTGGCAGATCGCCGCCGATAATAAGCGGCAGCAGATACCACATCCAGAAGATCACAAAGATTAACGGGATACCCCGGATAAGCTCCGCCCACAGAAACAGCGTCTTACGTATCCTCCCGGAATAGCGCCAGGCCAGACAGGCAAGGACTACGCCGCCCGGCAGCGCAAGGAGCGCCGCGCCTGCGGCCATCAGTAATGAGAGCAAGACTCCGCCGGGTTCACCCGTAGCCGCGCGTCCCCACAGCAGATAGTCCAGGTTATCGATAATCACGTTAAGTCCGGCAATCATGTTTTTCACTCCCTGTGAGTGTCGTCTTCTGGCGTTGACGTTTTGGAGCGGGTCCGAGGTGCACCAGCGCCATGCCCATCACCACGCCGGTGAACAGATAGAGCAGAGTGCCGACGGTAAACGCCTCCAGCGCGTGCGCGTTAAAGCTCTCAATCTGCCGGACCTGACAGGTCAGTTCGGCAAAGCCAATACCGCTGGCAAGCGAGGAGAGTTTCATCAGGTTAAGGTACTGCCCCACAATGGGCTGCCAGGCGTTCGCCAGCCCCTGCGGCAGCAGGATGTAACGAAACAGATGCCACGCGGAGAAGCCCTGGGAGAGCGCCGCCTCCCGTTGCCCGCCCGGAACGGCGCGCAACCCGGACGCCACTTCTTCAATGAGAAAAGCCGAGATAAACACGCCCAGCCCCCAGGCCGAGCACAAAAACTCGGGGGTGAACCACCAGACGTCGCCGGGGAGAATCGACCAGCGGTGATCCGCATTCACTGTATCCCGGAATGCCTGCGGCAGGCCGTTCCAGGCGGCAAAATACCAGAACAGCAGCTGTACCAGCAGCGGGGTATTGCGAAACAGCGACACCCAGCAACTGACCACCATGTTGCCGAGGCGCCCGCCTGAGAGGCGCAGGAGCAGAAAAAGCAGCGCAAGCAGGCTTGCCAGTATCGCCCCGGCGAGCGTCACCCATAGGGTGGTGAGAAAACCGGATACAATCCATTGCAGGGGCTGTCCGGTGAGCACCCCCTGCCAGTCGAGCGCGGGCATTACAACGGCTCCTGATGCAGCGGGTTCAAAACCTTTTGCAGAAAACGCCGCGCGCGCGGGTGCGACGGGTGGCGGAAAAATTGCTCCGGCGGGGCGGTTTCCAGGATCTGTCCGCCGTCGATAAAAACAATCCGGTCGGCAATTTCCCGGGCAAACTGCATCTCATGCGTAACCACAATCATAGTGATTCCGCTATGAGCCAGCGCTTTCATGACCAGTAACACTTCGCCAATCATTTCGGGGTCGAGCGCGGACGTTGGTTCGTCGAAGAGAATAATTTGCGGCGAGGAGGCCAGCGCGCGTGCAATCGCCACTCGCTGCTGTTGGCCACCGGAGAGTTCCGCTGGGAAATGGTCTGCCTTCTCCAGCATGCCCACGTTCTCCAGCAGCGTCAGCGCACGCGCCTGAGCTGGCAGGGGCTTCCAGCCGTGAACATGCTCCAGCGCCAGGGTGATGTTTTGGCTGGCGGTGAGATGGGTGTAGAGATTGAACTGCTGGAACACAAATCCGACGCGACTGCGTAACTGGCGCAGCGCAAGGCGCGAAAGTCGCCCGGTGGGTTTGTTGTCAATCAGGATCTCGCCGCCGCTTAGCGTCTCAAGCTGGTTGATTAGACGGATCAGGGTGGATTTACCTGAACCCGAAGGTCCCAGGATGGCGACCACTTCGCCAGGCGTAATGGTGAGATTAATGCCGTTTAAAACCTGATGATCACCGTAACGTTTGCCGACATTGCGGAACTCGACGCTGGCCTGTTTCAGACGTGAAAAATCCGCGGCACTGGCCGCGGAGTGGGAAAATAAACCTGAGAGCATCTTACTTCGCTTCTATGGTAAAGGCGCGTGGCTGTGGAGACGGGGTGTTTGGACCAAACCAGAGATCGTAGATTTTTGCTGCCTGGCCGTTTTTCTCCAGGTTCACCAGCTCATCATTGACGGCTTTCAGTAGTGCCGGTTCCCCCTTTTTGACACCCACACCAATCTCTTCTTTGCTGAGCAGGTCGGGCAGAATTTTGAAGTTCGCTTTATCCGGGGCCTGCGCCAGCAGACCGGCCAGAATGGTGCTGTCCTGGGTGATCGCTTGCACGTTACCGTTGCGAAGCGCCGTCAGCGCCAGCGGAATATCGTCGTAGGAGAGCACGCGGGATTGCGGGAACCGCTGGTGCAGCGCCTGTTCGCCGGTGGTACCTTTTACCGCGCCAATGCGTGCGTGGCTGTAAGCGTCCAGCTTATCGGCGGATTTTGCCGGCACCAGGAATTGCTGACCAGTGACAAAATACGGCGTCGAGAAATCAATCACCTGCGCCCGCTCCGGGGTGATGGTGATATCCGCTACAATTAAATCCGCTTTCCCGGACTGGAGCAGGGGAATGCGATTCGCCGGGTTGGTGGCGACCAGCTCCAGCTTCACGCCCAGCGATTTTGCCAGCGCTCTGGCAAAATCCACGTCGTAGCCCACAATCTCATGCGTGTTGGCATCAACTGAACCAAACGGCGGGTTGGCATCAAAGGTCGCCACTTTTACCACACCTGCGGCTCTAATATCCGCCAGCCGATCGGCCTGAACTTGTGTAGAAAGCAGGCTACCTGTTGCCAGTAAACCCAGCGCAATGAACCCTTTTTTATTTGCTGCCATCGTCATACGTCATCCCGTCGTGTTTGTTTTGTTCCGTTACGCTCCCATAAGCGAAAGCTATCGCCAAATAAGAAATTGTTCTTTGCTTTAAACAAAAAAACATTATTGAACAGTGTGTTACACGCAGGTGACGCAATGTGGTGGCATTTGCAGAATCTGCATATCAACAGTGGATATTGGTATTTCACCGGCGTGGAATTTGGGTGTTTAACTGTAGGCAGGTAAAGCGAGAGGGGTACAGACGATGAAAAAGTGGATAAGCACGTTACGGCGGTTTTTTGCGGCCCGGCCCGCGAATGCGGAGAACAGCGCGCAACGTGTTCTTGAGTCGATACTGCCTGTCGCCAGTCTGTATGGCGTGGACGTGGCCAACATTGACCCGGAGTGGTTCCATGATAAAACGTCACGCTGAACTGCGCCGCACGCGCGAAATGTACTGGAATGAGCTGTGCCTCGATGCTGTAAAGCGTGGATGAGCGGAAAAATACGCTGGGAAATCCTCGGTTAACGCAAACCGTTTTGTTACCAATATCTCCTTTCACAGATGGAGATGAAGATGAAACGGACTGTATTCACGCCCGCCCTTTTAACCACAGCGTTACTGATTGCCATGCAGGCAGCCCATGCCGGGCCACAGGCGCATGTGGTCTGCAGTTACTCCCACACCCTCGGCGATGACGCCATCATGATGTTTGGTATGCCCAACCAGGCCATGTGGCACGATTTCTTTGGCAATACCCATACCGATGCCTTTTCAACCCGGGAAACCTTGCGCCAGCACGAAGAGACGACCTGTGATAACAAGGCCGACGGCTCTGCCTACTGGGCGCCTTCTCTGAGATTACCCGACGGAACGGTGGTCAAACCGGCCTATCAAAAAACCTATTATCAGGCCTCGAAGGTTGATGCCTATCCCTTGCACCCGTTCCCGGCCGGGCTGTCGCTGCTCGCCGGGGATCATCACGGCAGCACGCCCAACCCCCATATCAGCTTTTTATGCGCGAACGGGAATGGCTATAGCAGCAAAATCGGGGAGGTGTGCGGGCTGCGTAAAGCTAACGATGCCGTCCAGTTTAATATTGGCATTCAATTTCCGAACTGCTGGGACGGTGTGAATCTGAAGCCCGACCACGGTCTGGCCAATGCGGCGTATGACGTTAACGGCCAGTGCCCGAGCGCGTTCCCGGTAAAAATTCCAACGGTTAATATGAATGTGGCTTACGTGCTGCATGGTATTACCCGCCTGGACACCCGTCAGGCGCAACTGTCGCTCGATCCGGTGATGCAGGGGGCTGAACGTGAAGAACGCTGGGGTAGCCTCTACACGGCGCATGCCGATTTCATGAACGGCTGGACGGACGATGCCGCCCGCTTTATGACCGAACGCTGCATGAACCGCGGTATGGATTGTGGTTCAACCGTGCCCTATGGTTATTCTATGGCGAAGGCCAATGTCTGGCTCAGCAGTCTTGAACCGAACATCTCTCAGCCTTCACCGCAGGTGTTACTGGTAGAAGATAACTGGCAGAACGGTGGACGCACAAAAAACAGCGAGACGCTGAGCCTGGTAAAATTCCATATCCCGCCGCTGCCCGCCGGGCAGGATCCGTCCTTGTTTAAATACCGCGTCCGTATTTTCGGTGGGAAGGTAGAAAACAATGGGGCCGATCAGATTTTCTTTTATCCGGCCAGTAATGACTGGGATCCTGCGACCGTGAAGTGGTCGTCGCGTCCGGCCTGTAATTACCGTTCCGATGCCGTGCTTTATCTGAACCATGTTCGTGAATACCGGATGGTCGACGTGGATAAAGCCGTGCGTAAGGCGCTGGCGGAAGGGAAAACCGAGATCTCGTGGTATATCGGTGGCGATCGCCAGGGGAATCATTATCAGTTTGAACCAGCCTCATCACCAGACGGGTTAATGCTCATGCTGACTGGCTTTAAACATACGCCGGAGGTCTGACCCTACGTTTTTTTGTTCTTAACAGGGTTAGCTGGTAAGGTCTCGGCATTCGCCACTGTCCCTGTTAACGCAATGACCACCAACAGCATGATGAAACGCGCTATCGTTCTTTGGGCGATAGCGTGCACACTCAGCGGCGTACTGCTCTACGCCGAACAAATTCGCCGTCAGTTCTGGGAGCGAGACCGTGAGTTCTCGGCGTTATTTTCCGAATTAAGCGCGGTCCTGACGCAAAATGAATCGGTCTTACCGCTTCTGAATGGCGATGAAGACATTGCCGCCCTGCGCAAAAAATTCCCCCATCTGCTCGCGCTGGAAAAAACGACGGGACGCCCACTGGATGCGGCGCGGGTGGAGCCTGCCCACGAGATGCAGTACTGGCTTTATAACCCCTGGCGTCAGATCCGCGTGCGGGTGGATCTCGGCCCGATTCTGAATGCGCATCATCCGTTTACCCATCTGGGGATCCGCTTCATACCGACCGGGGAAGAACGGCCCTCTGACGCATTCTGGCACTGGCAACGCACCTTCCCGCAACATACGCAACCTTTTACGCTCGAAGCGGATTCCCGGCCGGACTGGTTTGGCGTCCGCTGGTCTGTTTACCCCTTGTTGTTTATCGGCTGGGGGATAGTGATTGCGCTGGTAAGCGTGGTGCTCTGGCAGCGTAAAGCACGTAAAGACGCCGAGCAAAGGGCGCGCTATTACCAGCACGCCAGGCTCAATACCCTGGGGGAGATCACCGCCGGTATTGTACATGAGATAAACCAGCCGCTGACCGCCGTCCAGACGTGGATCCAGGGCGCACAGCGTCAGTTACAGCAGGAAAACGGCCAGGCCGTGTCGCAGGCGCTGTCGGCTGCGCTGACGCAAACGCAGCGTATTAGCGCATTATTAACCCGTTTTCGCGAGCACGTTGTGAAGGAGAAAGTCACCCTGCGGGAAACCGATCTGGCAGCATGCTGGCTGCAGGTGGTGAACTTACTTGAGCATGAGCGCAGGGCTGAGCATATCTCGGTCAGCCATGCGTTTGCCCCCGGGGCCACCACCGTGCTGGCCGACCCGCTCTGGCTGGAGCAGGTGCTGCATAATCTGCTCAGCAATGCGATTCAGGCCCAACAGGCGAGTCCTGCTGGCTGGGTAAAGATTGAAAGCCACAAAACCGAAAGCGGCATTCAGATTACCGTGACGGACGGCGGGCCAGGCTTTAGCCTGGAGGCGTTACAAAATGCCTTTATGCCGTTTTACAGCGGCCGGGAAGAGGGCATAGGCCTGGGAATGACCTTAACGGAATCATTGATGACGCGTATGAATGGATCGATTACGCTGGGCAATGCACCGCAGGGCGGGGCAGAGATCCGGCTACAACTGGCAAACGGAAAGGAGGCTACGGTTGGATAACACAATCTGGCTGATTGATGATGATGAATCCATCAGAGAGTCGATGGCGTTTTTGCTTTCGGGCATGGGGTGGCCGGTCAGGACGTTTGAAAGCGTTGATGCCTTTACCGCGGCCCATGCACGGGACACAGAGCTGGTAGGCTGCATGCTGCTGGATATGCGGATGCCGGGCAAAGGCGGGCTCACCTGGCTTGAGGAGGGGAAATGGCCCTGGCCCCTGCTGCCGGTGATCATCATGACCGGGCACGGGACCGTAGATGCCTGTCGTCGGGCATTTCGTAACGGCGTGTTTGAGTTTTTCACCAAGCCGCTGGATGCCGATAAGCTTATCGAAACGGTAGGGTTAGCCTTTGAGGATAGTCAGCGCCGGTTTGCCGGCTGGCAGGAAACCTCCCGGGTGAAAGCGCGCTTCGCACAATTAACCGCGCGGGAGCATGAGGTGCTGGGGGAGTTGATGAAAGGGCTCAGCAACAAAGAGGTGGCCGCCCGGCTGAATCTCTCGCCACGGACGGTGGAAGCGCACCGCGCGGCGGCGTTTACCAAGCTTGGCGTTGGCAGTCTGGTTCAGGCAATACGCGAATACGATAAATTGCAATCCGTATAACTACCAGGTTGAGTGCGTATTCAACCGAATTATGTTTCATCGCCCGGCGGGGTACGCTCTGCCACGTATCCCAACACGCGAGGAAGTGCGATGAAAAAATTAATGATGGTTGCGGCACTGGCCGCAGGTAGCGTAAGTCTGACGGCACAAGCCGATACGTTAAACCAAAAGAGTCTCTCGCTGGCGCAGGCGAATGCGCTGGCCACGTCCGCCATTCAGGCGTGTACGGCAAAGAATTATCAGGTGACGGTCACCGTGGTTGACCGTGCGGGCGTGGTGAAAGCCGTGCAGCGTACGGACAATGCCGGTCCTCATACGGTTAAAGCCAGCGAAATGAAAGCCTGGACGGCGCTCAGCGCAAAGAATGCCTCAGGCAAAGTGATGGAAGCGGCGCAGAGCAACGCCGGCGCGCAAAACATGCGTGATATTCCGGGCTTCCTGCTGCTGGCGGGCGGCCTGCCGGTGAAAGAGGACGATGAGGTGATTGGGGCGATTGGCATCGGCGGTGCGCCGGGCGGTCATCTTGATGAAGCCTGCGCGCAGGCGGCCATTGACGGGCTGAAAAAGTAACATAAAAAAAAGCACCGGGTTAACCGGTGCTTTTTCATCAGATCTTGCAGGCATCGCCGCAGTCGTCATCTGCAACTATCGCCTGGGCTTTTTTATCTGCGTCGTCCAGACGTTCCGCATTACGCTCTTCTGCTTCATCCAGTCCGTTAAAGACCAGGTTTTCGAGATCAATTTCCATGTGGCACCTGCTTTGTTCAGTTTTTGATACTGGCACAGTATAGGGCAAAAAAGGCCAGCAATGTACCTCGCAGCACATATGGACAATCCCTGCCATACTCTCTGCTTTATGGCTGAGGAATGCACATGATGACACTCTGCAAAACCTGCGGTACTGCGTATGACACCACGCCGGAAACATGCCCGATTTGCGAGGATGAACGCCAGTATGTTCCGCACAGCGGCCAGGCGTGGATTGACTTTGCTACCGTGACTTCCACCCACAGCAACAAATGGCAGCAGCTGGAGCCACAGCTGTTGAGTATCAAAACGGTGCCTGCCTTTGCGATTAACCAGCGCGCGCTGCTTTTGCGTACCCCACACGGCAATATTCTCTGGGACTGTATTGCCAACCTCGACCCGGCAACCAAAACGCTCATTACCGCGCTCGGCGGCATCAGCGCGATTGCGATCTCGCACCCACACTATTACACCACCATGCAGACATGGGCTGCGGCATTTAATGCACCGGTGTACCTGCACGCCAGCGACAGAGAGTGGGTCATGCGCGGCAGTCCTGCCATTCAGTTCTGGGAAGGGGATACGCTGGAACTATTTCCGTCGGTCACCTTGTTGCGTCTGGGGGGCATTTTGCAGGCGGTACGGTGCTGCACTGGCAGGAGGGCGAAGGCGTATTGCTGGCGGGGGATATTCTTCAGGTCACGCCCGGAAAAGACGCCGTTTCGTTTATGTGGAGCTACCCGAATATGCTGCCGCTGCCAGCCCGTACCGTTGAGCGGATTACCGGTCTTCTGGAAGGCAAAAAGTTTGCCCGTCTGTACGGTGCCTTTGAGGGACAAAACATCCCGGCAAACGCGGACGAGATTGTGCAGCGGTCGGGCCAGAAATATATTGCTTGTCTCAGGTAAAGCACGATGGGTAAACTTCACGAGTGTGATCCCGATCATACCTAAACTACAACAGATAAAAGAGAAATTGCTATGCAACATATCATTGAAGGTTTCCTCAACTTTCAAAAAGAGATTTTCCCGCAACGTAAAGAGCTCTTCCGCAGTTTAGCGTCCAGCCAGAATCCCAAAGCGCTGTTCATCTCATGCTCCGACAGCCGTCTGGTACCAGAACTGGTCACTCAGCAAGAGCCAGGACAGCTCTTTGTCATTCGAAATGCTGGCAACATTGTGCCGCCGTTCGGGCCAGAGCCGGGCGGTGTCTCCGCAACCATCGAATATGCCGTTGTGGCGCTGGGCGTGACGGATATTGTGATTTGCGGTCACTCCAACTGTGGGGCGATGAAGGCGATTGCGGATAACGCGAACCTCGAGCCGATGCCTGCCGTCTCCCACTGGTTGCGTTATTCTGATGCCGCTAAAGCGGTGGTGGAGAAGAAAAGCTGGGATCAGCCGATCGACAAAGTGAATGCAATGGTGCAGGAGAACGTCTTTGCGCAGCTGAGCAACATCAAAACCCATCCATCCGTTGCTGTGGGTCTGCGCAATAACGCCCTTCGCCTGCACGGCTGGGTGTATGACATTGAGAGCGGTGAAATTCGTGCGCTGGATAAAGCGACGAAAACCTTCGTTTCTCTGTCAGAGAACCCGGAAGTGTTCTTCGAATAATGACGATCAGGGCATGGAAGCCCTGTCAGCTATCGAAATACGGCAATCTCCTGCGTAACCCTGAAGCGGGTTTCTCTGCCGCTTTCGCCATCGACCCGGCAATCTCCGCACACTCGGCCAGTCCCTGAACGAAGGGATGATCGTGCATCAGCCACGGTATCGCGCCAAACGCGATTCTCCCGCGCACCGTTTCTGGTGCTTTAAGCGTGTAATCCTCGCCAATATCAGGGATCTCGTCGCCTGTCGCCTGCAGCTGTTTGCGCAGTGTCGGGAAAGGCAGATCCTCTGTTTTCAGCGGTTTTTGCCCGCGGGCATCAATAAACACGTCAAAGAGATAGGTGTTGTCTTCAGTCGCGATCGCCGTCTGGGCACGACCGACATCCAGCGTGTAATCATCACCTAATGCGACAACGCTGATGATCCCGGCCTCGCGCAGCGCAAGCAGCCGACGGATAGACTGCGGTGGAATGGCGGCGTAGTTGTCGATAAACACCCTTGCCAGCCCCTGTTTGAAGCGTTCCTGGTCCTGTTCATTAAGATGCGGCACGATCTCCTGAACCACCTCGTGCAACCGAAGCACGGTGTAGCGCCAGGGCACCGTTCGCCGCTCACGTTTGTTACGTTCGACCTCATTTAGATTGGTTTCTGCCCAGCTAAACGGGCCGTGCTGTTTGCGGTCCTCAAACCAGGCATCGCGAAGGGTGTCCGCATCCAGGGCGTGCAGCCCGATTTTCTCACACCATGTCGGGTCGGCGAGTTCCAGCTCTTTTACCATCAGGGTAAAAATACGATCCAGCAGGCCGTCAGACCCTTTGGCGATTTCATTCTCAACGACAAATTCAGTTAATACCGACAGCGGCTCGTAAGGAACAGGGCAGTAAAAATCGGCCTCAGGCAGAATGCCTGTCCGGGACATGAGAACTATTTTTAACGCCTCGCTGCCTTTATCCAGAACGAATTTGTCATCAACAAAGGCGCCATGCTGCATAACAACCGCCATGGCGGCGTCCAGTCCGCTTAATGAGGTCCCCATAATCCCCACTCGACAGGCTGGGATATCGGCGTCCATCAACCCGGACCAGGGGCTTGGGAAGAAGGTGCGCGTGGCCTCATCCTCATCAGGCCAGACGTGGCCGGTGGCGATGACGGCAAGGTTGAAGCGTTCAGGTAAGCGGCTGTTATTTACCGAAAGCGTAACGCCGTCTTTGTCGGTGGCGATATCCGTCACCTCGGCGGATTCATGGATATCGACCTGAAATCCGAGCCTGCGGGCCTCTTTGACCACCCTGAGAAAACTGTCGCGAAAATATTCCCCCAGCAGGATTCGGGGCAGAAACTGCCGGTCGTGCAGGGAAGCTTTATCGACGTGATAGCGGGCGAGATGGGCTGCACTCTGCTCTTTTAACCAGTCGAGGTAGGTCATAAAAACGGGTGGGATTTCAATGCTGGCAATATTCGCCAGCATCAGACGCGAGTTTTCATCAATTCGGTAGGGCATGCCCACGCCCGCTTCCTCGGCTTTTTCGAAAATGGAAACGGCCAGTGGCGTTTTATGCTTCAGGAGCGCGTAAAAGGTATAAATCCCTGTGGGGCCGGAGCCGATAATGGCGATTTTTTTCATCGACACTGTTCCTGCTTTTTTTTGTCATATGAAAAGCGTAGCAGGAGAAAGCGTAAAAAATCAGACGATTGGGATTATTCAGACTACAAGAAGAGGATTTGCACCATTTCAGGACTGAAATGGTGCGTCCGAGTGGACTCGAACCACCGACCCCCACCATGTCAAGGTGGTGCTCTAACCAACTGAGCTACGGACGCAGAATGGTGCGTTCAATTGGACTCGAACCAACGACCCCCACCATGTCAAGGTGGTGCTCTAACCAACTGAGCTATGAACGCAACGTGTTGTCGGTGACAACGGGGACGAATATTAGCGGCACAGCACCGCAGTGGCAAGAGGCAAAATGCATTTTTCTCTCTGATTTCACGCGATTGCTTCATTACCGCGCAAAGTGAAGAGAAAGTAGCCGCCAGCAGGCGGCTACTGTGTATTTAACGTGCGGCGCGTTGCAAAATTACCGTGGATGGCTGACGCTGCAGGAAGCGCATACGCAGCATCATCATGATAGCCGCAGAGGTCAGACCGATGATAAAGCCGATCCAGAACCCCGCGGGCCCCATACGATCCACCACCAGATCGGTGAGCGCGAGAATGTAACCGCTCGGCAGACCCAACACCCAGTAGGCGATGAAGGTAATAAAGAAGATGGAGCGGGTATCTTTATAACCACGCAGTACGCCGCTGCCGATCACCTGGATGGAGTCAGAGATCTGGTATACCGCTGCCAGCAGCATCAGATGCGATGCCAGCATCACCACTTCCGGGTTGTCATTGTAGAGCAGGGCAATTTGCTCCCGCAGTGCGACGGTGAAAAGCGCGGTGCAGACCGCCATACAGACACCCACGCCGAGCCCGGTGCGTGCAGCCGTTTGTGCATCAAGGGTTGAACCTTGCCCCAGACGAAAGCCGACGCGGATGGTGACCGCGGCCGCCAGCGACATCGGCAGGACGAACATCAGCGAGCTGAAGTTCAGCGCAATCTGGTGTCCGGCCACGTTCACAATGCCCAGCGGCGAGACCAGCAGGGCGACCACGGCAAACAGAGTCACTTCGAAGAACAGTGCCAGCGCAATGGGCAGCCCCAGCTGGACCAGACGCATCATAATGTGCCAGTCCGGCGTGCTGAATGAACGCTCATTACGGATATCACGCAGGGAGCGGGCGTGTTTAACAAAGGTGAGTATGCTAAAGAACATCACCCAGTACACCGCCGCTGTTGCCACGCCGCAGCCTACGCCGCCAAGCTCCGGCATACCAAAATGGCCGTAAATAAAGATATAGTTCACCGGAATGTTGACCAGTAAACCGATAAAGCCCATGACCATCCCCGGCTTGGTTTTTGCCAGGCCTTCGCACTGGTTACGCGCCACCTGGAAGAAGAGATAACCCGGTACACCCCAGAGCAGGGCGCGCAGATACCCCACGGCTTTGTCTGCCAGAGCCGGGTCGATATTATGCATGGCGCGAATGATATGCCCGGCGTTCCAGAGCACGATCATAATCAGTACGGAGACAAATCCAGCCAGCCAAAAGCCCTGGCGCACCTGATGGGCGATACGTTCACGTCGGCCGGAACCATTCAGCTGGGCGATAACCGGCGTGAGTGCCAGCAGCAGGCCGTGACCGAAGAGAATGGCCGGAAGCCAGATAGAGGTTCCGATTGCCACGGCGGCCATATCGGTGGCGCTGTAGCCACCGGCCATCACCGTATCCACAAATCCCATTGCGGTCTGGGCCACCTGCGCGATGATCACCGGGATAGCCAGTGCCAATAACTGCCGCGCTTCATTCATGTACTTCTGCACGTGAACACCTTTATTTTGTAGTTATATGAGAGACTAAAAAAGCCGCCGTAACTGGCAGCAAGAAGAAAAAGCAGAGGGGGTGCCAGCTATTGTAGCGGGCTTTAGCTATTAATCTAGTGAAAAAATCGCCAGAAAATGCGCTGCTCTGGCAACCTGTATTTCCAACTGTTATTGTGGTGGGATTAAACGGTGTCACCACCGTCCGGAAAATACAGGAGTTGTAAGCATGTTTACTGGTATTGTGCAGGGCACCGCTAAAGTGGTGTCCATTGATGAAAAACCTAATTTCCGTACCCACGTCGTTGAGCTGCCAGAATATATGCTGGATGGCATCGAAACCGGTGCCTCGGTTGCGCATAACGGCTGCTGCCTGACGGTGACCGAAATTCATGGCAACCAGATTAGCTTTGATTTAATGAAAGAAACGCTGCGTATCACCAACCTGGGCGAACTGGTGGTGGGCGATACCGTAAACGTAGAGCGTGCGGCGAAGTTCAGCGATGAAATTGGCGGCCACCTGATGTCGGGCCATATCATGACCACCGCCGAAGTGGCGAAAATTGTCACCTCTGAAAATAACCGTCAAATCTGGTTTAAAGTGCAGGATCCGTCATTAATGAAATACATCCTGTATAAAGGATTTATTGGTATTGATGGGATTAGCCTGACGGTCGGAGAAGTGACGCCGACGCGTTTTTGCGTGCATTTAATTCCGGAAACGCTACAGCGTACGACGCTGGGGGCGAAAAAACTGGGGCAGCGTGTGAATATCGAAATCGATCCGCAAACCCAGGCGGTGGTGGATACCGTCGAGCGTGTGCTGGCGGCGAAAGAGGCGGCCATAATAAAGGCCACCGAAGAAGAATAAAAAAAATAACCCCGGATATCCGGGGTTATTTTTTAGCGCGGCACACGTAAGCCATGTTCAATCCCGCGACTGAAGACCACCTGCCAGAGCTGAATATCACGCGCGCGGAACGCACCTGCGCAGGCATTCAGATAATAGCTGAACATCCGTTTAAATCGTTCAGAATAGTTGTCTGCAATCTCAGGCCACGCTTGCTGGAAACGTTCATGCCACGCCATAAGCGTGGTGTCGTAATCCGCGCCAAAGTTATGCCAGTCTTCCATAATGAAGTGGCTTTCGCTGGCGTTGGCAATCTGGCGAACGGAAGGCAAACAGCCATTCGGAAAGATGTATTTATTGATCCACGGGTCAACGTTATTGTCCGTGCGCTTAGAGCCTATGGTGTGCAGCAGGAAAATGCCGTCGGGTTTTAAATTACGATCCACCACCTCAAAATAGGTGTCGTAATTTTTCGGCCCCACGTGCTCAAACATGCCCACGGAAACAATGCGATCAAACTGCTCGTTGAGGTCGCGGTAATCCTGCAGACGGATATCAACGTCGAGACCCTGGCAGCGCTCCCGGGCCATTTTTTGCTGTTCGGCTGAAATGGTTACGCCGACCACGCTGACGCCGTAGTGCTTCGCCATAAAATACGCCAGACCGCCCCAGCCACAGCCGATATCCAGCACACGCATGCCGGGCTGCAGCTGCAGTTTCTCGCTAATCAGACGCAGTTTATCCTGCTGGGCTTCTTCGAGGGTTGTCGCCTTTTTCCAGTAGGCGCAGGAGTATTGCATGAAGGGATCCAGCATGCGGCTGAACAAATCGTTACCGAGGTCGTAGTGCTCTTTGCCCACGATCCACGCCCGCTTTTTGCTTTGCAGATTGAACAAACGGGCGGAGGCGACGCGCAACGTATCTTTTATATTGCGGGGGAGCTGGTTCTCCAGACCGGCGCGCAACACGCTGGCAAAGAAAATATCCAGCCGCTCGCAATCCCACCAGCCATCCATATAGCTTTCGCCCAGCCCTAACGATCCCTCGCGCAGCACGCGTTTAAAAAAATCGGGATGTTTGACCTGCGGATCGGAGGGTGAAGATCCGTTGATAGTGATGCCTGCACGACCTAACAGTTCACTGACGATCCGGGACCAGTTATCGTCCGGAACGCTGACTTCTTCTATACACGATGAACTCATAGCTTCTCCATCACCTTACTGTGATCAGAACCTTCAAACAGCGTAGACGCTTTTTATGGTTTGTGAGAAATCTCACGGTAAATACCGCGAGGCTAGTATCCGACGTAGAACAGAGGAAGGGAGATATCCCTTGCCGAAATGCCTTCCATGGTAAAACGGGAGCACTCCGGCTCCCGTTAACACTTAATATTTATCGTAATTAATCGAACCAAATTTAGTATAGGCCTAAAATTTGGTGATTCAACAGAAAATTGTTAGCTGGCTAATTAATTGCTTTAAGCATAATTCCCCGCGTAATCAGGCATGTGATGTTTCTCTCTGAACCTCTTCATTCTGCTCACGATGCGCTGATGACTGCATGCGATAGCCTAAGCCTGCCAGCGCAACGGTGACCAGCATCACGCTGGTGGTAGTTAACAGCGGGGTGGCAATCAGCGCTGACACCACCAGGCTTGCCAGGAAGCACAGGCCGAGCTGCAGGGTATTTTGCAGCGCCGCGGCGCGTCCTGTCGCCTGCGGGAAAGGACGTAACGCCTGTGCGACCACGATAGGATAAATGGCACCGTTAGCCACCGCCATCACGCAGAACGGAATCAAAATTTCCGCCAGACCGACGCCTGGAATAAACCCAACGGCCCAGGTCGCGCCCACGCTCAAGGCAAACAGCGCCAGCAGCCAGGGCAGCATCTGCTGGCCTTCCCATTTATGCAGCGCCGCACGGCAGCCGTATCCGCCCAGCAGGAAGGCGATGGTCTGCGGGACATAGCTCAGGCCAATGGCGGCCGGGCTGTACCCCATATCGTGCAGAATAAACGGCGAGCCGGTGAGCCAGGCGAAGAAGCTCGCCGAGCAGGCGGCATAGACCAGGACGTTACCACGATACGCTTTGGCGCTCAGCAGGGAGAGGAACGTGATCGGTTTGGCGTCAGCATGCACCTCTTTTTGATGCGCGGGCTTGAGGGCAAACGCTGGCAGCATCAGTACCAGGGTGATGGCAAACAGCGTGGCAAAAATGGCCTGCCAGTCAAAGTGCGCGAGGATCCAGCTGCCCAGCAGGGGAGCGAGGGCGGGTGACAGGCCAACCAGCGGCATAATGGTGGCGAAAATGCGGTTGGTACGGTTGGCCGGGTAGTAGTCGGTCACGAGAGCCTGCCAGGTTACCGCCGCGGCACAGACGCCGACGGCCTGAACAAAGCGCAGCACCAGCAGCCAGGTCGCATCGCGTACCCATAACATTCCCAGGCAGCCTGCGGCAAAAATGGCCAGGCCCAGTAACAGCACCGGTTTACGCCCGAAGCGATCGGAGAGCGGGCCCCAGAGCAGCTGTGCGATGGCAAAACCGGCGAGGAACAAACTCAGGCTGGCGCTGATGGCCGCGGCTGGCGTTTGCAGATCTTCCTGCATCGCCGCAAACGCGGGCAGGTACATATCGGTGGCCAAAAAGCCCAGCACGCTCAAACCGCCGAGCCAGACTAAAAATCCATTCCTGGGTTGCATTGTTTTATTCTCCTTGAGGAGGCAGGTAGACACTGGCGCAGAGTGTAGGGAGTGCAAAGCGGGTTGTGAAACGCTAATATTTGGCGGTTGCATTCAAATTTTTTGCAGGCAGAAAATGTGGTCAGATTATTCTCTTGAAGTGGTGGATGCTGTCGCGCGTAACGGCAGCTTTAGCGGTGCGGCACAGGAGTTGCACCGCGTCCCTTCGGCTATCAGCTACACGGTGCGGCAGCTTGAAGAGTGGCTGGCGGTTCCGCTGTTCGAACGGCGGCATCGCGATGTGGAATTAACGCCTGCTGGCGCGTGGTTTTTGAAAGAAGGGCGTTCTGTTATCAAAAAAATGCAGATCACTCGCGAACAGTGCCAGCAGATCGCCAACGGCTGGCGCGGACATCTTTCCATCGCCGTGGACAATATCGTTAAGCCGGAGCGTACCCGGCAGATGATCGTGGATTTCTATCGCCATTTTTCAGACGTTGAACTTCGTGTCTCGCAGGAGGTATTCAACGGGGTCTGGGACGCGCTGGCGGACGGCAGGGCAGAGATGGCGATTGGCGCAACCCAGGCGATCCCCGTCGGGGGGCGCTATGCGTTTCGCGATATGGGCATGTTGAGCTGGAAATGCGTCGTGGCACACGATCATCCGCTGGCTGCCCTGGAGGGACCGCTGAGTGACGACACGCTGCGCAACTGGCCGTCGCTGGTGCTGGAGGATACCTCGCGCTCGTTGCCAAAACGTATTACCTGGCTTCTTGATAACCAGCGGCGGGTGGTAGCGCCGGACTGGGAATCCTCCGCGACCTGCCTCAGCGCCGGGCTGTGCGTCGCGATGGTTCCCGTCCATTTCGCTAAGCCGAGAATCGATACCGGTGAATGGGTCGAGCTGACGCTGGAGAATCCGTTCCCGGATGCGGCCTGCTGCCTGACGTGGCAACAAAATGATGTGTCGCCCGCCATGGCATGGCTACTGGATTATCTGGGAGACAGCGAAACGCTTAACCGGGAATGGCTACGGGAGCCAGCTTAGCTGGCTCCACACGAGATTAACGACGGTAGTCGCGGAATGGACCATCCGCAACGGAACGGCGCTCGATAAGGCGCGGGTGAACTTCAATGGACTGCGACTCTTCACGTTTGTTGACGATCCTGTCCATCAGCATATTGAAGGCCGTTTCACCGAGGGAGTCCTTCGGCTGGTGGATGGTGGTCAGCGCAGGCGTGAAGAAGCGCGCGTTGCGCACGTTGTCATAGCCGATCACGGAAATATCCTGCGGCACGCGCAGGCCCAGCTCATCGGCTGCACACAGGGCCCCCATCGCCATGATGTCCCCGCCGCAGAACACCGCCGTTGGACGATGCGGCTGAGAAACGATCTGCTGCATGGCGCGGTAGCCAGACTCCGGCTCAAAGTCGCCCTGCACGATCCAGTTTTCCGGCACGGTGATCAGCGCTTCTTCCATCGCCTTCATAAACCCGGCCAGACGGCCAGCACCGGTGTTGCGCTCAAGCGGCCCCGGGATCACGCCTATTTCACGGTGACCGCGTTCAATCAGATAGCGACCCGCCATATAACCGCCTTCGAAGGCGTTATCGATGACGGAGTCGGTAAAGTCGGCGCGCGCTTCGCCCCAGTCCATCACCACCATTGGGATATGACGATACTCTTCCAGCATGGAAAGGACAGATTCCGGGTATTCGGAACACATCACCAGAAGGCCATCCACGCGTTTTTGCGCCATCATCGACAGATAGGCGCGCTGTTTTTCAATATTGTTCCACGCGTTGCCGAGGATAAGGGTATAGCCTTTCTGGAAGCAGTTTTTCTCAACCGCTTCGATGATTTCGGCAAAATAGGCCGCTTCACTGCTGGTCGCCAGCAAACCAATGGATTTGGTGTGATTAACTTTAAGGCTACGCGCAACGGCACTCGGCGAGTAGTGCAGCTCTTTGATTGCCGCCCAGACGGCGTTGCGCGTCTCTTCCGCCACGAAGCGGGTTTTGTTAATTACATGTGATACGGTTGTAGTGGAAACGTTTGCGCGTTTTGCTACGTCTTTAATTGTTGCCATTAAATGTCACTCCAGACCATATCCTAAACTCCTGAAAACCTTGAAGGTAAACGTTTGCCTTCTCTCACCCTTATCACGCAATTTTGAATTGCGGCACGCCAGGAAAACGACACGGGACGTCAGGAGGGGGTCAATGGCCGGTACGCTAATAAATTTAGCGTGGAATTTTGTCCTATCTTGATGAAAAGGGGAAGAGCTAAAGTGGTTATCCGTTTAAATCCTGGAAGATTTTTGACGTAAATTGTGTAAAAATGAGCAAGCTCACTTTTCGTGGGGGGATTAAAAGGAGAAAAATTGATGAGTTCCGATCTGAAGTTTTCGCTGTTCACCACCGTTATTGTGCTGGCGCTGATTGTTGCTGCAGGTCTGACGGCTGCACTGCACTGATTTACGCGGAGGGGGCGTTCGCTCTCTCCCGCTCGTCCTGATTGTTACATCTCCGGCAAAAATCTTTTGCCAATTTGTTAACTTCTCATTTTTTGTGATTGATGTCATGCTTTCGGCTTCTTTGTTCTGTGTCACCACATGACACGGCATCCGGAGTTGACGCATGAAAATCAATTTTCCCCTGCTGGCCCTGGCGATTGGCGCTTTTGGGATTGGCACCACTGAATTTTCCCCTATGGGACTCTTACCGGTTATCGCCCGCGGTGTGGACGTCTCTATCCCTGCAGCCGGGATGTTAATCAGCGCCTATGCCATTGGTGTGATGGTAGGGGCACCGCTGATGACGCTGTTGCTTTCCCACCGAGCGCGCCGCAATGCGCTGATTTTCCTGATGGCTATCTTTACCCTTGGCAACGTGCTCTCCGCCATTTCGCCGGATTACACCACGCTGATGCTGTCACGCATTCTGACAAGCCTTAACCACGGCGCTTTCTTTGGGCTGGGGTCGGTGGTGGCGGCAAGCGTGGTGCCCAAACACAAGCAGGCGAGTGCCGTGGCAACCATGTTTATGGGCCTGACCATCGCCAACATTGGCGGCGTTCCTGCGGCCACCTGGCTGGGTGAGGTCATTGGCTGGCGTATGTCGTTCCTCGCAACCGCCGTACTGGGCGTTGTCGCGATGGTGGCGTTGTTCTTCTCTCTGCCGAAAGGCAGCGCTGGTGAGCGTCCTGAGGTACGTAAAGAGCTGTCGGTACTGATGCGTCCGCAGGTGCTCTCGGCGCTGCTCACCACCGTGCTGGGTGCCGGGGCGATGTTTACCCTTTACACCTATATTTCGCCGGTGCTGCATGACATCACTCACGCGACGCCGATCTTTATCACCGCGATGCTGGTGCTGATTGGCGTGGGCTTCTCGATTGGTAACTATCTGGGCGGGAAATTTGCTGACCGCTCCGTGAGCGGAACGCTGAAGGGTTTTCTGACCCTGCTGATTGTCATCATGATTGCCATTCCCTGGCTGGCGCGTAATGAGTTTGGCGCGGCCATTGCGATGGTCGTCTGGGGTGCGGCCACTTTTGCCGTGGTTCCGCCGCTGCAGATGCGCGTAATGCGCGTCGCGCATGAGGCGCCGGGTCTTTCATCGTCGGTGAATATTGGTGCGTTCAACCTGGGCAATGCGCTCGGTGCCGCAGCGGGCGGTGCTGTGATTTCGGGTGGTCTGGGATACAGCTTTGTGCCGGTGATGGGGGCCATTATTGCCGCGCTTGGCCTGCTGTTAGTGATGATGTCGGGTCGTAAACAGCCTGAAGCGGCCTGTGCTGCCGAATAAAAAAACGCAGAAGGGGAAACCCTTCTGCGTCTCTCTTACGCGGCGAAGTTCTTCGCCACAAAGTCCCAGTTAACCAGTGCCCAGAAGTGCTCCAGGTAGTTAGGACGCGCGTTACGGTAATCAATGTAGTACGCGTGTTCCCAGACATCCACGGTCATCAGCGGTGTCGCGCTGGTGGTCAGTGGTGTACCCGCGTTAGACGTGGAGACGATAGCCAGTTTGCCATCGGCCTCTTTTACCAGCCATGTCCAGCCAGAACCGAAGTTTTTGATTGCGGCATCGGTAAATTTCGCTTTGAACTCCGCAAAGCTGCCAAAGGCGGCGTTAATCGCAGTAGCCAGTTCACCGGTCGGCTCGCCACCAGCATTTGGTGCCAGGCAGTGCCAGTAGAAGGTGTGGTTCCACACCTGAGCAGCGTTGTTGAATACGCCACCGTCTGAACTGCGGACGATCTCTTCCAGCGTTTTGCCTTCAAAATCGGTGCCCTTGATCAGGTTGTTCAGGTTGGTGACATAGGTCTGGTGATGTTTGCCGTAATGATATTCCAGGGTTTCCGCAGAAATGTGCGGTGCCAGGGCGTCTTTTGCATACGGTAGTGCAGGTAATTCGAACGACATTGCTTCTCTCCTTATTGTATTTTGCGTTGCCAATAACCACACAGACAACAAGGACAGGATAGCAAATTGAAAGGGTATGCAAAAGAGGAACTTACCCTGCCGTGGTGACGGCAGGGCAGGGTTTAGCGGATGGTTTTCGGCGTCATGACGCGGCGTGCGCCGACGTAGTGACGCACCCAGTAGTCTTCGCTAAGCGAGGTGATCTGAATGTCCTGACCGCTTCGTGGGGACTGAATAAACTTCCCGTTACCCACATACACGCCGACGTGATCAGCCGTACCGCGACCCTGGGTGCGGAAGAAGACCAGATCGCCATTTTGCAGCTCGCCACGGTTAACGGGGGCGGCGTCGCGCAGGTGGTACATTTCATTGGCGGTGCGCGGAATGCGGAATTTCACCAGATCTTTATAGGCGTAATACACCAGCCCGCTGCAGTCAAAACCGGTGCGGGGAGAGGTGCCACCCCAGCGATACGGTTTCCCAATTTGCCCCATCAGCTTATTCATCGCCGTTTTTTGCGCTTTCTGTACCCGAACCTTATGCGCGTCGGCAATTTTTGTCACTTTCGTGCATTTGGCTTTATGCCCTTTGCGCGTGGTGCATTTTTCCGTTACGAGGTTGGCAGCAGTTTTTGAGGCTTTACGTTTCGATGCGAGGGCAGTGCGGGAAGATGTTGATTTCGATTTGCTGGAGGCGGTCTTTTTCGTTTGAGCGGTTGTTTTTTTCTTTTCGTTCTTACTGGTAGTCTTTTTTTTACGTTCTGTGGTTTTTGCCAGATGCGTTTTTTGCACAGCAGAGTGCCGCGCCTGTTGAGAGGCGTTTGCCGCTGGCGTGAAAGAGAGTGATGTAAACAGTAAAGCACAGAGCGTGATCGAGATTTTATTTATCCGCGCCACTGGGCAGTCCCCTGATAAATGCAGGTCATCAATAATACCCGCGTGTGATTTACAAAGCCCGTCGATTCTAATCCATAAAAACCCGAGAAGTTAATAGCATTTTTCAATCTAAAAACCTGTTTCGTTAGCAAGTGCAAAAAAATTCATCGATTTGTCGCACAATTGTTCACGCCCTAAGCAAAACCCTGCCTGCCGCAGGGTTAAGCACCATTTACAATGCAACTTTTCGCCACTCGCGATAAAATAGCTATACGTGACAAAAATGTTATTTTCCGATGCCAGTCTGAACCGCTACAATGTCAGACTAATGCCGTAACAGAAGTTAAAGGAAGCAAGACATGAGCACCACTATTGAAAAAATCCAGCGCCAGATCGCTGAAAACCCAATTCTGCTGTATATGAAAGGTTCTCCGAAGCTGCCAAGCTGTGGCTTCTCCGCGCAAGCGGTTCAGGCGCTGTCTGCCTGTGGTGAACGTTTTGCTTACGTTGATATCCTGCAAAACCCGGACATCCGCGCTGAGCTGCCAAAATACGCGAACTGGCCGACGTTCCCGCAGCTGTGGGTCGACGGTGAACTGGTTGGCGGTTGCGATATCCTGATTGAAATGTATCAGCGCGGCGAACTGCAGCAGCTGATCAAAGAGACGGCGGCGAAGTACAAAACCGAAGAGCCGGACGCAGAGTAATTTTCTGCGCAAATAAAAAAGCGACCTTAAGAGGTCGCTTTTTTTTATTCTTCGCTGTCGCCCATCGCCAGCGGCCAGCCGCCCAGACGCTTCCAGCGGTTGACTATTTCACAGAACAGCTCTGCGGTGCGCTCCGTATCATACAGCGCGGAGTGCGCCTGCGTGCCGTCAAACTCAATCCCGGCCGTAATACAGGCTTTTGACAGGACCGTTTGTCCCAGCGCCAGGCCACTCAGTGCGGCGGTGTCAAAGGTCACAAACGGGTGGAAGGGGTTACGCTTAAGAGAGGCTCGCTCGGCGGCGGCCATCGTAAAGCTGTGATCGAACGTGGCGTTATGCGCCACCATAATGGCGCGGCTGCAGTTGCTCTCTTTCATGCCTTTACGCACCATTTTGAAAATGGCGTGCAGCGCATCATATTCGCTCACCGCACCGCGCAGCGGGTTATGCGGATCGATGCCATTAAACGCCAGCGCCTCTGGCTGCAGGTTTGCGCCTTCAAAGGGCTCAACGTGGAAATGCAGCGTGGTGTCCGGTGTAAGCCAGCCCTCTTCATCCATCTTCAGCGTGATGGCGGCAATTTCAAGCAGCGCATCGGTTTTAGCGTTAAATCCGGCTGTTTCGACATCAATGACAACAGGATAAAAACCACGAAAACGGTCGCACAGACCGGTAAGTTGAGCGTTATCGGACATCAGGGTCTCTTACAAGGGGAAAAAAGCAGAGCGCATTATGGCAAATTTTGGCGTGGGATGCAGTAAAACAACGGGCGCATAGTGCGCCCTGAGGGATCAGTTGCCCAGACCGCGACCGGCGTCTTTGGCTTCAATCAGCTCGATTTTATAACCGTCTGGATCTTCAACAAACGCAATCACGGTGGTGCCGCCTTTTACCGGGCCCGCTTCACGCGTGACGTTGCCACCGTTGCTGCGAATGCGTTCACAGGCTTCTGCCGCGTTGTCCACTTCCAGCGCGATGTGGCCATAGGCCGTGCCCAGCTCATAGCTGTCGACGCCCCAGTTATAGGTCAGCTCGATAACCGCTTCATCCGTTTCCGGGCCGTAACCCACGAATGCCAGCGAGTATTTGTATTCCGGGTTTTCGCTGGTGCGCAGCAGCTTCATACCCAGTACGTTAGTGTAGAAATCGATGGAACGTTGCAGATCGCCAACGCGCAGCATGGTGTGAAGTAGGCGCATAATTTCCTCATTAACCAATGGAGTAGTGTATCTTTTTGAACAGAAACGATGTTTTAGTATAGCGGCGAAAGGCCGCCGCTATCAATGCACAACGGAGAGATTACAGCGTAGGGTAGTCGGTATAGCCTTCCGCGCCGCCGCCGTAGAAGCTTTCCGGGCGCTGTGGGTTCAGCGCTGCTTTCTGCTGCAGACGGGCAACCAGGTCCGGGTTGGCAATGTAATCACGACCAAAGGCCACGGCGTCGATCAACCCTTTATTAATCAGATCTTCGGCTTTCTCAGGCGTATAGGCCCCCGCACCGATGATCACCCCGTGGAAACGCTCGCGCACTTTCTGGCGGAAAGCCTCAGAGTAAGGCTGACCACCGGCCCAGTCCGGCTCGGACATGTGCAGATACGCGATACCGCGTTTCGCCAGTTCTTCAATCAGATACAGCGCGTCCGCTTCTTCGTTCGGACCGTTGTCGACGTTCTGGAACGTACCGATTGGGGAGACGCGAATACCAATACGGTCCGGGCTCCACTCCTGACAAACGGCATCAACCACTTCCAGCACCAGACGGGCGCGGTTTTCGACGCTGCCGCCGTACTGGTCAGTGCGGTGGTTGGACGACGGTGAAAGGAACTGGTGCAGGAGGTAACCGTGCGCGGAATGCAGTTCAACCAGATCAAAACCGGCTTCGCGGGCGTTAGCTACGGCCTGACGGAAATCGTTCACGATACCCGGGATCTCATCCAGCTCAAGGGCGCGTGGCGTTGAGGTATCGACGCGGATCGCGTTACCGTTTTCATCGCGCAGGGAAGTGCGGGTATTCGCATTCAGGGCCGACGCGGAAACCGGCGCCTGACCGCCAGGCTGAATGCTGCTGTGAGAGATACGACCGGTGTGCCACAGCTGAACCGCAATGCGACCCTCTTCGGCGTGAACGCCAGCGGTGATTTTCTTCCAGGCGGCAATCTGCTCCGGGCTGTGCAGGCCTGGTGCGCCGGCATATCCCTTCGCCTGTGCGGAAATCTGCGTGGCTTCAGTGATGATGAGGCCAGAGCTGGCGCGCTGACGATAGTATTCACCCATCAGTGGGGTTGGGATATCACCCGGCTCAATGCTGCGCAGACGGGTGAGTGGGGCCATAAACACGCGGTTTGGTGCGGTGACGGCGCCCACTTTCAGTGGGGTGAAAAGTTTTTCAGCTGACATAACGACTCCTGAGTAGACCAGTCGACTAGTAATTAAGTAAATAAAAACGCCTGCTACACGCCAGGCGCAGTAATGCTGCTATTAACATGTGCCAGTGCGCTTTCCAGCGGCACGGCACTGCGGGAAATTTTGGCCTGCAGGTTCGCCCCTAACCAGAGCGAATATAAAACCTGCGCCTGGGTTAACGCCTCACCGGCGAAGGCCAGCGTTTTTTCACGGCGGCCATTCTCAAGCGCCTGCGCCAGCAGGGCGATCACGCCGCTGGCACCTTTATCCATTGCCGCACGCATATCTTCGGAGAGATCGCACACTTCTGCAGAGAGTTTTACCGTCAGGCATCCGCTGATAATGCCCTGCTGACAGAACTGGTTCAGCGTTTCCTGATAGTAGTTGAGAACACGATCCCGATAGTTTCCTTCACCACTGGCGAAATGGGTGGCCAGGCGTTGATGGTAGCTGGCATAGTGCCTCTCCAGCATCGCCACGCCAAACGCCTCTTTGGATCGGAAGTAGTGATAAAACGACCCCTTTGGCACTTCAGCGGTTTTAAGTAACTCGCTTAACCCCATACCGGTAAACCCGCGATGCATGCAAAGCCGCTCGCCGGTCGCCAGTAAATGTTCGCGTGTATCGTGTTCAGTATTTCTGCTCATGGCCAAACTCTAATAGACCGTTCGGTCTATTGCAAGGGCGTTTACTGACGACATGCGTTCAGAATATCCAGTTGCTGCTGATAAACCGTTGATTTCACATCCATCATACCCAGTACGGTAGAGAACAGATTATCCTGCGAAACCGCATTTTTTGCTGCGTAGTCGCGCAGGCACTGCGCGTTGATACCAAAATTTTTCGCGTAGTCCGGTGATAACCAGAACATAAACGGAATGTGCGTTTGTTGCTCTGGCGCCAGCATGTACGGCGTGCCGTGCAGATAAATTCCGCTTTCGCCCAGCGATTCGCCGTGGTCGGAAAGGTAAATCAGCGCGGTGTTCATATTCGCCTGACGTGCCTTCAGCGCATCAATGGTTTTGCTAACCACGCTGTCGGTATACAGAATGGTGTTGTCATAGGTATTCATCAGCGCCTGGTGATCGCAATCCTGAATCTCATTGGTTTCGCAGGTTGGGGTGAATTTGCGGAAATTGTCCGGGTAACGGTGATAGTAAGCCGGGCCGTGGCTGCCCATCAGGTGGATAACCAGTACGGTGTCCTGTTTCAGGCCGTCCAGCACGTTGTCGAGACGGTAGAAGTTCACATCATCAATACAGGACTTGTCTTTGCAGAACTGATCCAGGTTCCACTGGGTCATATCGGTATGGGGTACGCGGTCGCAGGCACCTTTACAGCCGCCGTCATTGTCACGCCACAGCAGGTTGATTCCCGCGTGTTTGAGCACATCGAGCAACCCTTCCTGGTGATGCGCCAGGTCGGCATCGTATTTGCTGCGCGTCATCCCGGAGAACATGCAGGGAACGGAAACGGCCGTTTCGGTGCCGCATGACGTGGCCTGCGGGAAGTTGATGACATCCTGCTTTTTCAGTTCCGGGTTCGTTTCACGGCCATAACCATTCAGCGAGTAGTTCGCGGCACGTGAGGCTTCACCGACAACCAGCACCAGAACCGTTTTCTTGTTCTGACCTGCAATCAGCGGGCCTTTATGCGCATCTTCACCTATACGCACCAGCGTTTGGTCACCTTCGAACCAGCGCATTTTGCTGTATTTCATCATGGCGCTGACGTAGTTAGCAGGGGTGACCATCTTGACGATGCTCTTATTGTTGCGAAACAGCGACGCATAATCTTTATAAAACACGGCGGCGACGAGGATGATCACCAGCAGGGCGCCAAGCATGGCGGCAACGCGCATCAGCAGCGCATACCACCATTTTCCGGTTTGAATACGCGTCATCGCCAACACCACGGAAGGAACCAGTCCTGCTATGACAATCCACAGAATCATCTGCGGCGTGACCAGCGCTGTGGCTTCCTGAGAGTTGGTTTCGAACACGTTAACAATCATGTTCTGATCGATAACCGCGCCATAGGTATACATAAAGTACGTTGCCGCGGCACAGCCGACGGTTAAGACGATCAGCAGCGGCTTACGGATAAAGGGGATATTGAGCAGGCTGAAGACAATCACCCAGCCGCAGAACAGCACCAGCGGCACGGACGCGGCAAAAAGAATATCGTGAAGCCTTGCCGGGGCAATAATGGCCCAGCTACGTTGAATAAACAGTGCGTTTATCAGCGTAAAGAAAAGCGCACAACCCAGAGTGAATTTTATATCGTTACACTGTAACTTCTTCGTTAACCACATCGAAAAGAAACCTGTCATCATATTGATGAGGCGAGTATAGAGAGGGAAGATTAGTGAAACCTTAATGCCACAAAACTGTGGTAAAGCCCTTGCACGTGGGGCGTTTAACGTCTTCACTGTAGGTGAGTGTCGGTATTCGGAGGTGAACGTGGCAGAGCAGCTGGAGTTTTTCCCCATCCAGAGCCCGTGCCGGGGGATTTGTCAGGTGGATGAACGCGGTTATTGCCGTGGGTGTATGCGTACCCGCGACGAGCGGTTTAACTGGCAAAATTTCAGCGACATGCAAAAGCAGGAGGTGCTTCGCCTCTGCCGCCAGCGGTTTCTGCGCAAAATACGTGCAAACAAGCCGGGTGAAACCGAAGAACCCCAGCAACCTTCACTGTTTTAACACGCTTATTGCGTATACTCATGACATCACTTCCTTGAGGAAAATGTTATGGTTCAGCGTATTACCCTTGCCCCCCAGGGGCCAGAATTCTCCCGCTTTGTGATGGGTTACTGGCGCCTGATGGACTGGAATATGTCCCCCCTGCAACTGGCGAGCTTCATTGAGGAGCACCTCGATTTAGGGATCACCACCGTCGATCATGCTGACATTTATGGCGGCTATGCGTGTGAAGCGGCGTTCGGAGAAGCCCTCAAGCTGGTTCCGGCGCTGCGTAAGCGGATGGAAATTGTCACCAAATGCGGTATTGCCACGACGGCAAAACCTGAACATACCCTTGGTCATTACATTACCGATAGCGCACACATCATCAAAAGCGCCGAGCAGTCGCTGGTGAACCTGGCAACGGATCATATCGACCTGCTGCTGATCCACCGTCCCGACCCGTTAATGGATGCCGATGAGGTCGCTGAAGCCTTCCTGACGCTGCATCAAAGCGGCAAAGTGCGTCATTTTGGCGTCTCAAACTTTACCCCGGCGCAGTTTGCGCTGCTGCAGTCTCGTCTGCCCTTTACCCTGGCCACCAACCAGGTGGAAATCTCCCCGGTGCATCAGCCATTGTTGCTGGATGGTACGCTCGATCAGCTGCAACAGCTGCGCATCCGTCCTATGGCGTGGTCTTGCCTTGGTGGCGGTCGTCTGTTCAATGACGATGAATTCCAGCCGCTGCGCAATGAGCTGGAAACCATTGCCCGTGAACTGAACGCTGAGAACATCGAACAGGTGGTTTACGCGTGGATCCTGCGTCTGCCGTCGAAACCGCTACCGATCATTGGTTCCGGTAAAATTGAACGCGTGCGTTCTGCCCTGGCGGCTGAAGAGCTGCAGATGAGCCGTCAGCAGTGGTTCCGCATCCGCAAAGCTGCGCTCGGTTACGACGTACCGTAAACCGGTAAAAATGTGACTTTCCGGTGAAATCTTTGCCTCTGGTATACACTTAAGAGGCAAAAAATAACCAGCGGAGGTCATATGAAGCGGTTTGCTCTGGCACTGGTCACGCTGGTTGTTTGCGCAGGGGCGCAGGCAGCCAGCGATGAAGTAGAAATGAATCTCGTCACCTCGCAG
Organism: Enterobacter cloacae complex sp. 394F7; assembly: GCF_057320385.1. Lineage (NCBI taxonomy): Bacteria > Pseudomonadati > Pseudomonadota > Gammaproteobacteria > Enterobacterales > Enterobacteriaceae > Enterobacter > Enterobacter cloacae complex sp. 394F7. The sequence continues at coordinate 174,426 of NZ_JBXWCS010000004.1, forward strand.
GGCGTAGGTCAGTCCATCGGCACAGTGAAAATCACTGAAACCGACAAAGGACTGGAATTTACGCCCGATCTCAAGGCCCTGCCTCCCGGCGAACATGGTTTTCATGTTCATGCTAAGGGGAGTTGTCAGCCCGCGTTAAAAGAGGGTAAACCCTCGGCAGCAGAGGCGGCAGGCGGCCACCTTGACCCACAACATTCCGGTAAGCATGAGGGCCCAAACGGAATGGGCCATCTGGGCGATCTGCCCGTGCTCGTGGTAAATAATGACGGCAAAGCCACGGATCCGGTTGTTGCGCCACGCCTCAAAAAGCTGGATGAGGTGAAAGGCAAGGCGCTAATGATCCACGTCGGCGGCGACAATATGTCCGATCAGCCGAAACCGCTTGGCGGTGGTGGGGCACGCTATGCCTGCGGGGTGATCTGATCCCCAATCGTCCCCGGCGGTGGCGCTTGTTCCAGCTGCGACAGGGAACAGTGCAGCCGCCAGATTATCGACGCTAAATCACGCGCGGCGGGCTGATGGTGGTGAGCAAGACTGTCGCAGATCCGCTGCAGTTCAGTCAGCGTCGCTTCCAGCGGGCGTTGCTGAACGCCGCGTTCACTCATCACATCGCGTAGCAGAGAGATGCACACGTCGCGCACCTGCGACAGCGGATCGGAGCGTGTCTCCCATGCGCGAAGTTGCCAGACCACGTGGGAACAGTTCAACAGGACCACTCCCCAGCGCAGCAGCCAGCGGCGGGAAAGCGAGTCCTGGCTGTTATTGAGCTGGCTGACATGGTGGTACACCAACGATTCATACTCACTTTCACGCAGATGCGGTTTACGGCTGAGCTGATCGACAAACCCCCGACGAAGCTCGCGGATATGGCGTCGGCTTTTACGCGCGTCTGAGCCGGGGCGTAATACGGCAAAAGCCAGCCACGCCAGACCCACGCCCAGGATTTTTGCCAGATTATCATTGAGAAAATCGGCGTAATCATAAACCGGCGGGTTTGTGACTGAGATAAACGAGCCCATAAAGACAATCAACTGACCCCAGAGCCCCGCCAGTTTTGGCATTTGCAGCTTCAGAAGCTGCATCGTGGTTAACAGCGGAAACAGAAACAGCAGGAACTGCCACAGGTCGCTTATCTGCACCATCAGGCCGAACTTGACCACAAAGCTGAACAGCGATAACAACACCAGCGTGCGCAGCAGCAGCGTAAGCGAGTTGAACGGCGAGGCGGCGACGGAGTAGAGCACGCAACTGATGGCGGCCAGCGTGAGCGCGGCGGAGCCAGATTCCCACTGCGTGGTAATGCTCCATGCCCCCACCAGCGTCAGGGCGCAAAAGGTTCGAAAACCGCTCCACAGCGCTTCCAGATAGTCAGTGTGCCGCGCCAGCGCCGGGCTACTGGGAACGGCGAATTCCGTTATCGGCGTGGCATTTTCAACGGCCTTGATCCAGCGACTGCTGCGCAGATACAGGCGGCAAAAGTAGTTCAGGCGCTGCCAGAAGGCGCGGTGGCGATAATCGTACTCATCTTTCGGCGCAAGCGGGGCGATAATGCGGGCCACCGTGTAGATGTCGGCATCCGGGCGGGCAAGGGCTGCGAGCAACGTTTCAATGATGGCGCGGGTGTTTTCCGGTGGCGTTGACCAGTTGAGTAACATCCGGCGCAGGCTGGAGATCGCACTGGTCATCCGTAGCTGCTGGTGAAGCAGGTAGTTCAGCAGGGTATTCTGGCGGCGAAAACGATAATGGCTCCAGAAGGCCTGAATGCGTAACAGATTCATGGTCAGGATCTGACCAATCACCTTTTCATGCGCCAGGCGAATCTCATCGTTAGTATCCGGCTGCCAGAGCAGGCTCGCATGTTCCAGCAAGCGGGTATGCATGGTCTTCAGCGCCGTGATAAGCGCGGTGCCGTCGGAGGTGCTGGGCAGAATCATCATCATAAACCCGCCGCTCAGAATACCGACGATGACTTCGCAGACGCGCGCCTGGGCGATATCCCATAACTCGGTGGTATCGAGAACGTTAACTACCGGAAAGGCAATAATCGCGGCGGTATAGCCCGCCAGCTGGAAGGCGTAGGCGACGTTATTAGTAAAGTGGGCGCAGGCCCAGGTACAGCATCCCAGCCATGCTGCCATGCTCAGTAAAAAAAGCCATGGATCGTTCAGGGTATGGCCTGCAATGATCAGCGCCGCAGTGGCACCGAGCAGGCTGCCCGCGATGCGCCCAAGGCTTTTACTGATCACTCCGCCAACGGTCGGGAAGCTCACGACCGCCGCGGAGGTCATGGCCCAGTAAGGCTCGTCAAGGTTCAGATAGTAGGCGACGGTCAGCGCAAGGCACATGGCAATGCCATTGCGCAGGGCGTAGCGCCACTGAGGGCGCGTTGCTTTCATCCACGGCAGATTTCGCCAGGGTAAGGCATTCATCAGGGTGTTCCGATCGAGACAGTACAGGTTGTGCCGGAGACCAGAGTTAACCCCTGCGGTAAGCGGTCAAATTCAACCCGAACCGGCACGCGCTGGGCCAGGCGCACCCAGGGGACATTAGGTTTGATGTCGGGAACCAGGCCAGAATCGGTTTCAACGCTCTGATCGTAAATGGCACGGCCAATGCTGGAAACGTGACCCTGTAACCTTTGCGAGCCGCTATAAAGCGTTATCGTGGCAGGGGCACCTTCCCGAATATGGCGAAGTTTGGTCTCTTCAAAATAGCCCACGACGTAAAACGAGTGGCTGTCGACCAGCGCGAAAATCGGTTGGCCGGTGGTGGCATAATTACCCACGCGGGCAGAGAGGTTCGTCACCCAGCCATCGACAGGGGCCTGTACCACGGTTTGCGTCAGTTCCCATTGCGCCTGTTTGAGCGTTGCCTCTGCCACATTGACGTTGGCCTGCATCGCCTTGACGTTGATGTTGGCGGTATCCAGGTCTTCGGCAGAGATATAGTTTTGTGATAAATGCCGACGACGCGTGGCTTCGTTGTTCGCTTTCGCCAGCTCAGTCTGGGCCTTAGCCAGCTGCGCCTGGGCGTTAAGGATCGCAATATGGTAAGGGGTGTGGTCAATGCGGAATAAAACATCTCCCTTTTTAACAAACTGGTTATCCTTAACCAGAAGCGCCGTGATACTGCCAGATACCTGCGGGGTGATACTCACCTGCTCAGCGCGAATTTTACCGTCGCGTGTCCAGGGTGACTGCATATAAAAATTCCACAGCCACCAGCCGGCAACCAGGGCCAGAGCCAGGACAAAGAGGGTGGAAAAGTACTTCAGCGTTTTCAGGGGCATAATCACCACACAATCAGCACAGCAAGGCCAAGAGACACGGAGAGGGCGAACAGGGAGAGATCCATCAGCATGGGGTGCCAGATCTCGCCAGAATACATCCAGTCGCGGAGCAGACGATGCGCGACAAGCCAGATCACAAAGCCCACCAGAACGGCTTTAAACAGGGGAGGAAAGTAGACTGATGCACCGAAGATCAGGTCCTGAAGGGGCAGCCCCTCTGAGCGATGAAAAAACGTCACGAGCAGAGATCCTTTGCAGTGAACAGAATGCCGGGATGGCTTGTCTTAATGAGATGGAACATCACTTTTCAGTGTAAGTCATACTTTTAAATTTGATGAATGTCGTAATGCATTTGTTTTGGCAATACAAATGCTGCACACTATTCTAAAATCAGTATAATAACTTAGCAAGCTAATTATAAGGAGATGAAATTGGAATCGCCATTAGGTTCTGATCTGGCAAGGTTGGTACGCGTCTGGCGTGCTCTGATTGACCATCGCCTGAAACCTCTGGAATTGACACAGACGCATTGGGTCACGCTGCACAACATTCATCAGCTGCCGCCCGACCAGTCACAAATTCAACTGGCAAAGGCGATTGGTATTGAGCAGCCGTCGCTGGTGCGTACGCTTGACCAACTGGAAGAGAAGGGGCTGATCTCCCGACAAACCTGTGCCAGCGACCGTCGCGCCAAGCGAATTAAACTCACTGAGAAAGCGGCTCCCATTATCACTGAAATGGAAGCAGTGATTACCAAAACCCGCGGTGAGATCCTGTCCGGGGTTTCCCCTGCGGAGCTTGAAATGCTCATCAGTCTGATTGGACGCCTTGAGCAGAACATTCACGACCTGCAGGCACGCGACGTCTGACCTTATCAGGCCTTGCATTCGCAAGGCCTTTTATCATCTGGAGACGATCACCCGGTTGCGACCCGTCTCTTTCGCCTCATACATCGCTTTATCAGCCTTTTCCACACACTCTTCAGCCGTCGTCTCCACGGACGTTGCCGTAAAGACGCCCATGCTGATGGTAATGGGCTCCGGAAGCTGTCCCCCGCTGCTGGTCTTATCAAAGCTGCTCAGCTTCAGGCGGATGCGTTCCGCCACCTGGTACGCGGCTGCTGAAGGGGTGTTGGTTAACATCAACACAAATTCCTCACCGCCAATACGTGCGGCAATATCCTGAGGCCGTACGGAATCCATCAGCAGATGCGCCACAAACTGCAACACTTTGTCGCCCTGCAGATGGCCGTAGCAGTCGTTGATGCGCTTGAAGCGGTCGAGATCGCTGACGATAACCGAAACCGGACGGCTGGCTTTACAGGCACCGAGTGCCTGGTTTAGCGAGTCGTAAAAATAGCTGCGATTGTAGAGGCGGGTCAGAGGATCGCGAATCGAGTTTTGATACGACTGTTGATATTTCAAATGCGAGTCGCGATAGAGTCTAAAGACATCATAAAGCAGAACAAAAATAATCAATAACGTCGCAACAGTTTCAAATAAGCGCGCTCGATACCAGGAAATATCCTCCGCGTGTCCGCCTGCTAATAGCATCGCGAGCGTCACGATATAACAGACACATAAAAAATTACCGCCCACCCAAAAAATATTGCGTACGCGGGTAATAACCATTAGCGTTGCTAATGTCACCACCCAAAGAATAATCAAGACGATATTTATTGCATGGCTCCAGAGAACCATAAATTGATGGGTTTCATTATCCACCAGGTCTAACGACATTAATGGTGAGTGGCTGGAGCTAAGCCAGGCCAACAGCACCATGCCCACCATAAACAGAAATGTACCGGCAACAATGGCGATATGCGCCGCACGTGAAAGCGGATTATCCCTGACGATATACAGCAGGGCCGACGCAATCATCAGCACCGCCATTAACAGATGGCGGTACATAAAGAAGATCATCGTATCGTTATAGTCCACGACGTTGAGCTGGTAGAGATCAAGCCAGGCCGGGAAACTGGTAAGCGTACCCACCATCAGCATGGCTGAACCGGCAAAGGCAAAAGCGATAGCAATCAGGTACAACCGTCTTCTGTCACACCAGTATTTCATGGCCATAAAGCAGGCAATAAACAGATGGAATACCAGTAAAAAAATGGTGAGTGTAGGGAATAAAAGCGGTGAGAAAGAGGGAACCCATTCGACCAGTTTTAAAAATAAAATTTGTAATATTCCAATGACGACAATGCACCCTAAACAGAATGGAATATAGGGCTTTTTCACGTACCGGGAGATCGCAAGCATAAGTATGTTTCAACGAAAATAATAAATAAAAAAGTTAATTGAGATTAGCCTAATGCAAAAGAGAGGGGAATACTTTGCGCAGGAACAAGATACGGCGTGGTTAATTATTCATTGCCTGAATAAATTTTGTAAAACTATTTATTATAATGATGCTATTTGTAAAAGGATGCGGCCTGGCAGCCACATCCTTTTTATGAATTAACGCGGAGAAACGGTAACCTGGCTACCGTTGCTTGCCAGCACGACGCGCTGACCTGCAGAGAAGCGGGTGCTGCCCTGTTTCTGCACAACCATAATGGTGCTGCCGTCGTCTTTACGGATTTCCAGCTCTACGCCCTGGGTTTTATTCATCGCACCCTGAACGCCCTGGCCTGCTACGCCACCCGCAACGGCACCTGCCGCAGTCGCCAGAGAACGGCCTGTACCACCGCCTACGGTGTTGCCCAGGAAGCCACCCAGAACCGCACCGCCGATGGCACCCATGACGTTGTTCTCGTCACCACCCTGAATTTGAACAGGACGTGCGTTAACAATCGTACCGTAAGTCACGTTCTGAACCTGTTTCGCTTCAGAAGCGCTATAAACGTCGCCAGAAAGTGAACTGTCATTCACACAGCCAGCCAGAGTTAAACCAATCAGCGAAACGCCCAGTACACGTAAAATCATTTGAATCTCCTGTTCACCAAAAACGCCCAATCCGGGCATCCGTTATGGCTAAATTATATGGCATAAAGGGCCATCGTTCATATCTTTGCACTAACAATCGGAAAATTGTACTTGAATTTGACTTAACGAGAGATAAACAAAATTTCGACGCGTTACCTCACTGAGAGTGTTAAAAAATATTATCGCCTGATGGCAAAGCGGGGCTGTTTATGGTTGAGTGGTTATCCTTAGCCCACGCAACGTAAGGAAAGCGCATGAAATCGGGTCGCTATATTGGTGTGATGTCTGGCACCAGTCTGGATGGGGTAGATGTCGTTCTGGCCGCCATAGACGAAAACATGGTGGCACAACAGGCAAGTCTGACCTGGCCTATCCCTGTTTCGCTGAAAGAGGAGATCCTGAGCATCTGCCAGGGGCAACAACTGACGCTTTCGCAGCTTGGACAGCTTGATGTCAGGCTGGGGGCGCTGTTTGCCGATGCGGTGCTGGCGCTGATGCATAAAGAGAATCTCCGGCCGCAGGATGTGGTCGCGATTGGCTGTCACGGGCAGACCGTCTGGCACGAACCCACTGGCGATGCGCCGCATACCCTGCAAATTGGCGATAATAATCAGATTGTGGCAAAAACGGGCGTCACGGTCGTGGGTGATTTCCGGCGTCGCGACATCGCGCTGGGCGGGCAAGGTGCGCCGCTGGTGCCGGCCTTCCACCAGGCGTTGCTGGGGCACTCGTCAGAGCGCCGTATGGTGCTTAACATTGGCGGTATTGCCAACCTGTCGATGCTGATCCCGGGCCAGCCGGTACGGGGATATGATACCGGCCCGGGTAACATGCTTATGGATGCCTGGATCTGGCGTCAGTGCGGTAAACCGTATGATAAAGACGCGGAGTGGGCGAGCGAAGGCAAAGTCATTATCCCGCTGCTGCAGTCCATGCTTAGCGATCCCTGGTTTGCCCTGCCGGCACCAAAAAGCACGGGACGCGAGTACTTTAACTATGGCTGGCTTGAACGTCAGCTGGCTCGGTTCCCGGCGCTGGCACCGCAGGATGTTCAGGCGACGCTGGCCGAGCTCACGGCGGTCTCCATATCAGAACAGGTACTTTTGAGCGGTGGCTGCGAACGTCTGCTGGTCTGCGGGGGGGGAAGCCGCAACCCGCTGGTGATGGCGCGCCTTGCCGGGTTGTTGCCGGGCACCGAAGTGACAACCACCGATGAAGCCGGCATCAGCGGAGACGACATGGAAGCGCTGGCCTTCGCCTGGCTTGCCTGGCGTACCGTTGCCGGGCTACCGGGGAATTTGCCCTCAGTCACCGGCGCACGCGAAGCCAGCGTTCTCGGTGCCATTTTCCCGGCCAATCCCCGTCATAATCAGAGTTAACTGAAATTCAGCGCAGCGCGTCGCCGGTAAAATAAAAGGGAACAGGAGGGCCCGTTAGCCCTCCAGGACCAGGATAGTCTTCGGAATACGCTCATGAAAAAACTTCTTCTTATTGCTGTACCTGTCTTGCTGTCAGGCTGCAGCGTATATAACCAGCTCGTTGAGCGCATGCAGACCGACACGCTGGAATATCGCTGTGATGAAAAGCCGCTGACCGTCAAGCTTAATAACCCACGCCAGGAAGCCAGCTTTGTCTATGACAATAAATTGCTGACGCTCAAGCAGGGGATCTCCGCCTCCGGCGCGCGCTACAGCGACGGTATTTACGTCTTCTGGTCGAAAGGTGACAGCGCCACCGTCTACAAACGAGACCGCATCGTGCTGAACAATTGCCAGCTCGAAAATCCGAAGCGTTGAGATTTTCACAGGGGCGGCGCACAATAGCGCCACCCAATCTCAACGTCACCTAATGCCATGTCTGATAACGACGAACTGCAGCAAATAGCGCATCTGCGCCGTGAATACACCATAGGCGGCCTGCGTCGCCAGGATCTTCCCGCTGAACCTCTGGTGCTTTTTGAACGCTGGCTGAAACAGGCCTGTGAAGCAAAACTGGCCGACCCAACGGCCATGGTGGTTGCCACGGTGGACGAAAATGGTCAACCGTATCAACGTATCGTGCTGCTTAAGCATTATGACGAGAAAGGGCTGGTGTTTTACACCAACCTGGGCAGCCGCAAAGCACACCATTTAGAGAACAATCCCCGAATCAGTCTCCTGTTCCCCTGGCATATGCTGGAACGCCAGGTCATGGTCACAGGCAAAGCGGAGCGCCTTTCCACACTGGAAGTGGTGAAGTACTTCCACAGCCGCCCGCGTGACAGCCAGATTGGCGCCTGGGTCTCAAAACAGTCCAGCCGAATTTCTGCCCGCGGCGTGCTGGAAAGCAAATTCCTTGAACTCAAGCAGAAATTCCAGCAGGGCGAAATTCCACTGCCCAGCTTCTGGGGCGGTTTCCGTATCCCGATCGAGCAGATTGAGTTCTGGCAGGGGGGCGAACATCGCCTGCACGACCGCTTTTTATACCAGCGCGACAACGGCGGCTGGAAAATCGACAGGCTTGCACCGTAATCCCCGAAATTTGTTGATTTAAGCGCTAGCGCACGCCGCGCTTGCGCTTTATTCTATGGTCCTTTCGCATCAGGCGAAAAGTCGTGTACCGGCAAAGGTGCAGTCGTTTATACATGGAGAATTTGATGGCAAGCAGTAACTTGATTAAACAATTGCAAGAGCGGGGCCTCGTGGCCCAGGTGACGGACGAGGAAGCGTTAGCAGAGCGACTGGCGCAAGGCCCGATCGCGCTCTATTGCGGCTTTGATCCCACCGCTGACAGCTTGCATTTGGGGCATCTTGTTCCATTGTTATGCCTGAAACGCTTCCAGATGGCAGGCCATAAGCCTGTGGCCCTGGTGGGCGGCGCGACCGGTCTGATCGGCGACCCAAGCTTTAAAGCCGCTGAGCGTAAACTGAACACCGAAGACACCGTGCAGGAGTGGGTGGATAAGATCCGCAAACAGGTTGCACCGTTCCTCGACTTCAACTGTGGTGATAACGCCGCGATTGCCGCCAATAACTACGACTGGTTTGGTAGCATGAACGTGCTGACCTTCCTGCGTGACATCGGCAAACACTTCTCTGTTAACCAGATGATTAACAAAGAAGCGGTGAAACAGCGCCTGAACCGTGACGATCAAGGTATCTCCTTTACTGAATTCTCTTATAACCTGCTGCAGGGCTACGACTTCGCCTGTCTGAACAAACTGCACGGCGTTTGCCTGCAGATTGGCGGTTCTGACCAGTGGGGTAACATTACTTCCGGTATCGATCTGACCCGTCGCCTGCATCAAAACCAGGTGTTTGGTCTGACCGTTCCGCTGATCACCAAAGCCGACGGGACTAAATTCGGTAAAACCGAAGGCGGTGCGGTATGGCTCGATCCGAAGAAAACCAGCCCGTACAAATTCTATCAATTCTGGATCAACACCGCGGACGCCGATGTTTACCGCTTCCTGAAGTTCTTCACCTTCATGGACATTGAAACCATCAACGCCCTGGAAGAAGAAGATAAAAACAGCGGTAAAGCACCACGCGCGCAGTATGTGCTGGCGGATGAAGTGACCAAACTGGTTCACGGTGAAGAAGGTCTGGCCGCGGCGAAACGCATTACCGCAAGCCTGTTCAACGGTACGCTGAGCGATTTGAGCGAAGCTGACTTCGAGCAGCTGGCGCAGGATGGCGTACCGATGGTTGAGATGGAGAAAGGGGCTGACCTGATGCAGGCGCTGGTGGACTCTGAGCTGCAGCCGTCTCGCGGGCAGGCGCGTAAAACCATTGCGTCTAACGCCATCACCATCAACGGTGAAAAACAGGCTGACCCGGAATACACCTTCGCCGACAGCGATCGCCTGTATGGCCGCTACACGCTGCTGCGTCGCGGCAAGAAAAATTACTGTCTGGTCTGCTGGAAATAAATAAAAATCTCCAGGGGCGTGGGAAACCACGCCCTTTTTGTTTTTTCAGGGTTTGGTAAGCATAAAATGAAGAACATCCTCGCCATTCAGTCCCACGTTGTTTTTGGACATGCTGGCAATAGCGCGGCGGAATTCCCGATGCGCCGCCTCGGGGCTAACGTCTGGCCCCTCAATACCGTACAGTTCTCAAACCATACACAATACGGCAAATGGACCGGCTGCGTGATGCCGCCTTCGCATCTCACGGAGATCGTGCAGGGCATTGCCGATATCGACCAGCTCAAACGCTGTGACGCGGTTCTGAGTGGTTACCTGGGCTCCGCAGAGCAGGGGGAGCATATCCTCGGCATCGTTCGCCAGGCTAAAGCAGCCAATCCCGCAGCAAAATACTTCTGCGATCCGGTGATGGGGCATCCGGAAAAAGGCTGCATTGTGGCGCCTGGCGTGGCTGAATTCCATGTTCGCCATGCGTTACCTGCCAGCGATATCATCGCGCCCAACCTGATTGAGCTGGAGATCCTTTGCGAGCATCCGGTTAACAGCGTCGCAGAGGCGGTAAGCGCGTCTCGTGAACTGATAGCCCAGGGGCCTGAGATTGTGCTGGTGAAACATCTCGCCCGTGCAGGGCTGAGCAGAGACCGCTTTGAGATGCTGCTGGTGACCAAAGACGAAGCCTGGCACATCAGCCGTCCGCTGGTAGATTTTGGCCTGCGTCAGCCAGTGGGCGTGGGAGATGTGACCAGCGGATTGTTGCTGGTGAAACTGCTACAGGGGGCGACGCTGCGCGAAGCGCTTGAGCATGTGACTGCAGCGGTGTACGAAATTATGATTGCGACGAAAGAGATGCAGGAATACGAACTGCAGGTGGTCGCGGCACAGGATCGTATTGCGCAGCCGGAGCACTATTTCAGCGCAACACAGCTCTAAACTATGCCGGGTGGCGCTGCGCTTACCCGGCCTACAAATCCCGTAGGCCCGTGCAAGCGAAGCGCCGCCGGGCAATAACGACCCGGTTAATTCAATCCTTCCGCTTTCAGCGCCGCGGCCACCGCAGGGCGCTCCGCCATACGCGTCATATATGCTGCGATATGGTCTAACCCGTCCAGATTCAGCTTAACCGCACGCGCCCAGCGCAGCACGGTAAAGAGATACGCATCGGCAATGGTGAAGCGTGCCCCGCAGATATACTGGTCGTCCTTCAATGACTCATTGACGTACTGCAGCTTTTTCTCCAGCAGGGCGCGAACGGTCGGTTTGTACTCTTCCGGTGTATCCGGGCGGAACAACGGCGTAAATCCTTTATGCAGTTCGGTTGCAATGTAGTTCAGCCACTCGAGCGTTTTATAGCGTGAAACCGTACTTACCGGAGCCAGCAGCTGGCGATCGGGCACGCTGTCTGCCAGGTACTGCATAATGGCGACGCCTTCTGTCAGCAGGGTACCGTCATCCAGAAGCAGTGCCGGAACTTGTCCCTTCGGGTTAATCGCAAAAAAATCGTCGCCGTTTTCCAGGCGCTTTTTCATCAGGTCAACGCCGTCTAGCGTGAAATCTTTGCCGCTCTCGCGCAGGGTAATATGGGAAGCAAGAGAGCACGCGCCCGGTTTGTAGAACAGTTTCATCGGTAACTCCTTTTTGCTGAGGTTTCAGCTATGTTAGTGCGCAAGCAAACAAAAAAAAAGCCGCTAATAAATTAGCGGCTCATCGTTTCTCAATAACGTTACGCGGTAGCGGTTTCGGTCGCTTTCGTCGCTTTGTCGTCGTCCTGAGTCATGCGGTTCAGCTTCGGTGCCGTCAGCAGCATCAGCGCCGCGATAACCGCCGTTGCGATACCAATCTGCAGGAAGACGGTGCCGTACACATTCAGTGAAACCAGCGGGTCAGTCACGTTCTCAGGCACCGCCATCAGGTTTGCGATTTTACCTGCGATGATGGCTGCACCGGCAGTGGTCAGGAACCAGCTACCCATGATGAAGCCCATCAGACGCTGTGGCACCAGCTGTGCAACCATCGCCAGACCCAGACCGGAGATCATCAGTTCACCGATAGACTGCAGGGCATAGCTCAGGATCAGCCAGTTAACGGAGACGATACCGGCGTCAGTCGCAAATTTGGTACCCAGTGGCAGCACGAGGAACGCACCAGAGCACAGCACCATACCGATGGCGAACTTGTGCGGCATTGGCAGACGGTCACCCATCTTGTTATAGATAGCCGCCAGAATTGGGCTACCAATCATGATCCAGAACGGGTTCAGCGCCTGATACTGCTCCGGCTCGAACGCGATACCCAGGATGGAGTGCTCAACGTTGCGAATAGCGAAGAAGTTCAGCGAGGTTGGCATCTGGCTGTAGAGCACGAAGAAGATAATCGCTTCCAGCATCAGAATGAAGGCCACAATCATCTTGCGACGGGCCGCACCTTGCATCGCGAAGGCTTCTTTCGCGAAGATGATGACGATACCCAGTGCCACCACGCCCAGAACGGCACGTGCAACACCCTGGTTATGCAGCAACCAGGTGGCGATGGCCGCGAGGATAACAACACCCACGATGGTGGCCAGCAGTTTGCCCATGTGCACCGGTTCGAAATCAGGTTTTGAACCGTAGTCCTTAACCCAGCTACGGCAGAACAGGAAGTTCACAACGGTAATCAGCATACCGACAAAGCTCAGCGCAAACGCCACGCTCCAGCCGAATTTTGCGGCGAGCCATGGGGTTGCCAGCATGGAGAAGAATGAACCAATGTTGATGGACATGTAGTACATGGTGAATGCACCGTCCAGACGTGGGTCATCTTTGCTGTAGCAGGTAGAGAGCAGGGATGACGGGTTCGCTTTGAACAATCCGTTACCAACGGCGATGGTTGCCATACCCATATAGACTACGGCTGCGTCATGACCAGACCAGGCAACCAGACCATAGCCGATTGCCAGAACAATGGCGCCCAGCATAATGACACGCTTCGTACCCAGAACTTTATCACCAAGCCAGCCGCCAATCGCGACCAGACCGTAAACGAGGGCACTGAATGAAGAGAACAGCGTGATGGAATCGGCTTCGGACATACCCAGCTGTTTTACCAGGTAAACCGCCATGATCCCTTGCAGGCCGTAATAACCAAAACGCTCCCATAACTCGATAGAGAAGATGAGATAGAACGCTTTTGGCTGTTTAAAAGCGTTCAAACTCACGCTTTCATCTGTTGGTTTATTGTTTGCAGTTGACACATATACCTCTTTTTTTACATCCCATATTAACGGGGGTGTTCATAGCGTGATGGTCGGAGTCCATCCGCTTTATAGTTATATTGGGAGGAGAAACGGCGGGTAATGTTCACTATCCTGACCCGTCTGGCAATACGTTTGTAATAATCTGTTACATATAACTGAGCCGCTATAATCATCGGTTTCTGCAAATGTTATTCAGCGTTAAATTTCACACAATGGATTTTGTTGGTTTTTTTGACTGCGAAAAACCGGCGGATAGGGTTGTGTGGCGATATGTTCTGCTATTTACCGTTAAATGCAGTCATATAGCCCATATTCTGAAAAATGAGTGGTCTTATCTGCGGCCATTGAAGGATTACATCTTGTCTGGCAAAGGGTTTAGGTGGGATCTGACAACAAAAAATCAACATGAAGTTATCAGAGTGATCGCGATCACAAATGTATAGAAATTTTCGGTAGTGAAAAAACTATTAACCTGTTTGAGCGTTAAATGACCGAACAATTGACAGGGCGTAAGAGAACATAAGCGGACAACTTGCGGCCTAAAGGAAGGTTTTTAGTTAAGCCTTCCTTTAGTAAGGTCTTGATGATGCGAAAGTAAAAGAAATAGCGCCGTTCAGGGATACACTTTTTCTTTATATTCGCAGAGATCTTCAATGATACATGAGCCGCAGCGAGGCTTTCTGGCAATGCAGGTATAACGGCCATGCAGGATAAGCCAGTGATGACAGTCGACTTTGAATTCAGCGGGAACCACTTTTAACAGCTTCTCCTCCACCTGTTCGACATTTTTACCCGGAGCGAAGTTGGTTCGGTTAGCGACACGGAAAATATGGGTATCAACCGCGATGGTCGGCCAGCCAAACGCGGTGTTCAGTACCACATTCGCCGTTTTACGTCCCACACCCGGCAACGCTTCCAGCGCCTCGCGATCTTCCGGCACTTCACCACCATGACGCTCCAGCAAAATGCGGCAGGTCTTAATGACGTTCTCCGCTTTGCTGTTAAACAGCCCGATGGTTTTGATATAAGACTTCACCCCTTCCACGCCCAGCTCCAGCATGGCTTTCGGGGTATTGGCCACCGGATAGAGCAGGGCGGTGGCCTTATTCACGCTCACGTCAGTGGCCTGAGCCGAAAGCAGCACTGCGATCAGCAGCTCAAACGGCGAAGTGAAATTCAGCTCAGTCGTCGGGTGCGGGTTTGCGTCCCGAAGACGGGTGAGGATCGCAATGCGCTTTTCTTTGTTCATGAGGCTTTCCCGGGTATCCCTTCCTGCACGCTGCGCTCAGCCGCGCGGCGCTTACGTTTTTCATCAATCAGGTATTTTATCGCCAGCATCATGCCAAGGCCAATAAACGCACCCGGTGGCAGCATAGCCAGCAGGAACGGCGTATCCGTATGAAACACCTCGATGCGTAAAACTTTAGCCCAGCTTCCCAGCAGCGCGTCTGCGCCGTCGAAGAGGGTACCGTTGCCAAGAATTTCACGCAGTGAGCCCAGAACGAACATCGCGCAGGTGGCTCCCATTCCGATGGAGAAACCATCCAGGGCCGACATCGCCGGGGTGTTCTTCACGGCAAAGGCTTCTGCACGCCCCACCACGATACAGTTGGTAACGATCAGCGGGATAAAAATCCCCAGTGACTGATACAGACCGAACGCGTAGGCATTAATCAGCATCTGAACGACGCTCACCACTGACGCAATGATCATGACGTAAATCGGAATACGGATTTCCGACGGCGTCCAGCGGCGCAGGGTGGAAATGGAGAGGTTGGTCAGGGTCAGCACCAGCGTGGTGGCAAGCCCCAGCCCCAATGCGTTGGTAGCGGTGGATGTCACCGCCAGCAGCGGGCACAATCCCAGCAGCTGTACCAGCGCGGAGTTGTTCTTCCACAACCCCTGGACAATGACCTCTTTAACCTGGCTCATGCTCACTCCTCACAGGCCGGAAGATTGTTAATCTGCACAGGCAGCGTTTCTGCATACAACCCGGCACGTTTTACGGCATTCACGACGGCACGCGGCGTAATGGTGGCCCCGGTGAACTGGTCAAACTCGCCGCCATCTTTCTTGACGGCAAATGCCGTGTCCGCTTCGCCGTGGATCACCTTACCGGCAAAATGCAAAATCCAGTCGCTCAGGCGTGTCTCAATTTTATCCCCAAGGCCCGGCGTTTCGTGGTGTTGAGTCACGCGGGTACCCAACACGGTACCGGAAAAATCGGTACCCACAAGGAGCTGAATGGCACCGGAATACCCGTCTGGTGCCGTGGCCTCCATCACCACGCCCACCGCGTTATCGCCTCTACGGGCGATATAGAGATGATGCGGGCCTTTACCTAACTGCGGCGCCTGTACCACGAAACAGCTTTTCTGCAGGTCATTATCGTAGAAATCAGACGGCATCACCTGATCGAACAGCGCGCGTTGCTGCTTCGCGGCCTGTTCATCAATGGTCGTTTTGGTCAGTTCGTTCACCAGTGCCGTCATCCCGGTGAGGACAGCAGCGAAAATGGCCAGCGTGACGCCATGTTTTTGCATTGTTTTCAGCATCGCGAAACCCTTACCGATGGCCGTACACGCGCGGGCGCGTGTAGTAGTCAATGAGCGGAACGGTGATGTTGGCAAGCAGGACGGCGAACGCTACGCCATCCGGGTATCCGCCGAAACTGCGGATCAGCCACACCAGCAGACCGGCCAGCGCACCGAAGATCAGACGACCGCGATTGGTGGTCGAGGCGGTTACCGGATCGGTCAGAATAAAGAACGCGCCCAGCATGGTGGCACCAGAGAGCAGATGCATCTGCGGGCTCGCCAGGGATTCAGGAGAGAAGAGCCAGCCCAGCGTAGAGCAGACCGCGAGCGTGACCAGGAAGCTCACCGGAATATGCCAGCGGATCGCTTTCTGCTGCAGCAGGAACAGGCCACCCAACAGATATGCCAGGTTAACCCACTGCCAGCCTGCACCGGCCAGCACGCCGCTGTAGATGGCTGATTGCATGATCTGCTCAACGCTGTGCCCGGCACGCAGGGACGTTTTAAACGTATCGAGCGGTGTGGCCTGGCTGACACCATCCACACCCATACGCAACGCATTCATATCGGCACCGGACGCCGTATGGCCGGAAAAGATCACCTGAAGGGCATCCATAAAACCTGGCACCGTGGCGGCGATATCGTGCGGCGGCAGCCAACTGGTCATTTGTACCGGGAAGGAGATAAGCAGTACCACGTAGCCGACCATCGCCGGGTTAAAGGGATTGTGGCCCAGCCCACCGTACAGCTGTTTGGCAATAATCACCGCAAACACCGTACCGAGCACGATCATCCACCACGGCGCAAACGGCGGAATACTGATGGCCAGCAGCAGGCCCGTCAGCAGAGCGGAGTTATCGCTGAGAATACGGGAGATGTTCATCTTACGCAGCTTCAGCACCAGCGCTTCGGCCGCTACGGCGCTGGCACAGCCCAGTGCTAACTGGAACAGGGTTCCCCAGCCGAAAAACCAGAACTGAACGGCAATACCCGGCAGTGCAGCCAGGCAGACCAGCATCATAATGCGCGACGTCTGGCGCTGGTTATGGGTGTAAGGGGAACTTGCGATTCTGAAAACCATTTAATCCTCGTTAACTGCTTGCTGTGCGGCTTTCTTCGCCTGAACGCGTGCAATCGCGGCGGCGACGGCGGCTTTGCGTGGATCGTCGTTCGCGGCAGGCTGTTGTACTTCCTGCTGAGCCGCTTTCCGTGCTTTGGCGCGGGCGATGGCCGCTTCGACAGCGGCTTTGCGCGGATCGACTGGTGCCTCTTCTGCAGCTGGTTGTTGTTGCTGCGCCGCTTTACGCGCTTTGGCGCGGGCGATGGCCGCTTCGACAGCCGCTTTACGCGGATCGACCGGCGCCTCTTCTGTGGCCGGTTGCGGTTGCTGCGCCGCTTTACGCGCTTTAGCGCGGGCTATCGCGGCTTCAACGGCGGCTTTGCGCGGGTCTGTGGCCTCTTGCTCAGCGACTACCTGCTGCTCTCCCGCTTTTCGTGCTTTGGCGCGGGCGATGGCCGCTTCAACGGCCGATTTACGCGGATCGACACGGGTTTCTTCCGGTTGCCCTGTTTGCGCTTTTTCCGCCTGACGCGCGCGCGCCGCGGCCTTACGCGCTTCACGTGCGGCAATGGCTTCGCTGTTATCTGGCTTCTCACCGGCGGAGATCACCACAGGTTGCGCTGCGGTCGCTTTTTTCTCGCGCACGCGAGCCAGCGCCGCGTTAATGGCATCCTGATCTTTCTCGCCTGGCTGAACGGCAGCCTGCTTATGACGCTCCTGACGGGCCAGTTTTTCACGCTCCAGACGAGCCTGGCGGGCTTCAAAGCGGGCTTTCGCTTCGGCAGCGCGTTTTTCTTCCATCGAGATGGCATAAATCTCGGCCTTCTCCTGACGGAAGTACTGCACCAGCGGAATGTTGCTAGGGCAGACCCAGGCGCACGCGCCGCATTCGATGCAGTCAGCCAGATTATGCGCTTGCGCTTTATCGTGCAGCTGACCTTTGCTGTACCAGTACAACTGCTGTGGAAGCAGATCGGCCGGGCAGGCATCGGCACAGGCGCTGCAGCGGATGCAGCCTTTCTCTTCCTGCTCTTCACCCATTTCGGTGGGGGAGGGGGCGAGCAGGCAGTTAGTGATTTTTACGACCGGAACGTCCAGCCACGGCAGGGTAAAGCCCATCAATGGGCCGCCCATGATCACCATCTGATCGCTGCCGGGACAGAATCCGGCCTGCTCCAGAAGATGACGAACCGGCGTGCCCAGACGCGCCCAGACGTTCCCCGGACGAGACACTGACTCGCCCGTCAGCGTCACCACGCGTTCGGTCAGGGGTTCACCGTCTATCACCGCGCGTTTCACGGCGTAGGCGGTACCCACGTTTTGCATCAGCACGCCAATATCCGACGAGCGGCCGCCGTGGGGAACCTGTTTTCCGGTGAGTATTTGCGTCAGCTGTTTTGCCCCGCCCGACGGGTACTTGGTCGGAATGACGCGCAGGCTGATATCGTGGCTACCGGCGAGCACCGCGCGCAGCATGGAAATGGCCTGCGGTTTGTTATCCTCAATGCCAATCAGCACTTCACGAGGCTGCAGCACATGGGCGAGGATACGGGTCCCCTCCACGACCTGCGCGGCGCAGTCCTGCATCAGGCGGTCATCGGCGGTGATATAGGGTTCGCATTCAGCGGCGTTGATAATCAGGGTCTGAATTTTATCGCCGCCACCGCGCAGTTTGACGCCGGTCGGGAACCCTGCGCCACCCAGCCCGGCAACGCCGAACTGATGAATACGGTCGATAAGCGCTTCCCGGCTGCGGGCGCGGTAGTCGCTCCAGCCATCACGCTCGATCCAGCGGTCTTCGCCGTCGGCTTCAATAATGACGCTCAGTTCGGAGAGGGCTGACGGATGTGCAACGGTGTGTGGGGTAATCGCCACCACTTTACCGGATGTCGGGGCGTGGATCGGCAGCATACGTCCACGACCAAAGGTCAATGGCTGGCCGCGAAGGACGGTATCGCCTTCTTTAACGCACAACTCACCCTCAGCGCCAATGTGCTGCTTCAGCGGCATGACGAAACGGGTCGCCAGCGGAATTTGACGCAGCGGCGTGCCGCTGGACTGGGTTTTCATCTCTGGCGGATGGATCCCGCCGTCAAAGTCCCAAATCTTCTCTTTTCTGAAAGCAGAAAATAACTTAAGCATGTTGTTCCACAGGAATATTGCGAACCGGAATGGTTTGAAGATCCCACTTCCAGCTTTCGGTAGTCGTTTCAACCGGGCGCAACTCAATACATTGCGTCGGGCAGGGTGCCACGCAGAGGTTACAGCCGGTGCACAGATCCGCCACAACGGTGTGCATGGCGCGGGTGGCGCCAACAATGGCGTCGACAGGGCATGCCTGAATACACTTGGTGCAGCCAATGCAGTTCGCTTCGTCAATCACCGCGAGGGCACGCACGGGCTCCTGCACCTGCGCATCGCCATCAATGGGTTGCGGGTCGACGTTTAGCAGCGCTGCAATTTTCAGCATTACCGCTTCGCCACCTGGCGCACAGCGGTTGATTTTCTCACCCTGAATACCCACGGCTTCTGCATAGGGACGACAGCCAGGATAGCCGCACTGCCCACACTGGCTTTGCGGCAAAAGCTCATCGATTTTTTCAACAACAGGATCGTCCTCTACCGCGAATCGGCGGGAGGCGTAACCCAGAATCAGGCCAAACACCAACCCCAGCACGCTGATGGAGGCGATGGCAATCCAGATGGTATTCATTACAACTTCACCAGACCACTAAAGCCCATAAAGGCCAGAGACATTAAACCTGCGGTCACCAGCGCAATCGCGTTTCCGCGAAAGGGCGCAGGGATATCCGCTGCGGCGAGGCGCTCACGAATAGAGGCAAACAGCACCATCACCAGCGAGAAACCGACGGCGGCAGAAAAACCGTACAGCGCCGACTGCATGAAATTATGCCCGAGATTAATGTTCAACAGCGCTACGCCAAGAACGGCGCAGTTGGTGGTGATCAACGGCAAAAAGATACCCAGCAGGCGATAGAGCGCCGGGCTGGTTTTACGCACCACCATTTCGGTAAATTGCACCACTACGGCAATGACCAGAATAAAGGCCAGCGTACGGAGATAGACTAAACCCAGCGGGATGAGGATCCAGGTATCAATCAACCAGGCGCAGATGGACGCCATCGTCATCACGAAGGTGGTTGCCAGCCCCATGCCCATTGCCGTTTCCAGCTTTTTGGACACGCCCATAAACGGACACAGGCCAAGGAACTTCACCAGAACGAAGTTGTTAACCAGCACTGTGCCGACAAAGAGCAGTAAGTAATCGGTCATTATTCAGCCTGAAATAAAAAAGCCGCCTATTATCGGATAAACCACAACAGGCGACAACAGGTTATCTGTAAGGTTATTACGGATTCACGAAGGTGTTCTTCACCCGCGTCGAACGCTTGAAATAGGGCACCAGAAGCGCCGCCGCCAGTAACGGGAAAAGCAGCTGACGAACGGCCAGCGCGTCCGAAACCGGTGAAAAAGCAAAGGCTTTCACCGCCAGCAGTACGGAAACGAGCAGCCAGATGATGTAGTGCTTAGGCACATTTTTGCGGCGTTTAAAGAACGCAATGGTTAGCCACAGCGTGTAGTACCACATGCCTATGGCGAAGACGAACGACACGAACCACAGCGTAATATTCAGCACACTTTGCGACATCAGGGTCTGGATTGCATGAGGGGTAACCAGCGCGGTGGTATAAAGCAGCAGCGCAAGTGATGCGCTTAATAAGGCAACCAGCAGCCATGCCAGTGGGGCGATTAACCAGCCTCCAATTCTTTCTCCAGGCGTTGCGGTCATGAACTCTCCCATAAATCTGCGCGAAATGTTGTACAGCCAGTTTGCAGGGCGGAGAGTATATAACATTTCGCGCGGATGGCTACTTTCTTATAAAACGTAACGCCATACGGACTTAGGCACTTCGCCGACGTTAAACAAACGGCCACCGGAGACCAGCTCCGCACGGCGATGATCCGCTGCACGATACATATTGATGATGTCCTGATTATCCGACAGCGTGTAGTTCAGGTGGTCAAACAGTTTTTCCAGGCTCTCAAGGGAATTGATCTTGCGAAATTTTAATAAATAGTCCTGAACTGTCATATTAATAAGTTTCCATATAAAAGTGAGTCATACCCGTTAAGGTAATTCGTTTGAATAATAAACGGATTAATAAAGACGTAAACTGCCCACTCAGGTAACGCGACTAAATTAGGAGTTTTCTTTGCGAAAGATTCAGGCATCTGATGATGCCTGGAAGAGAAGGTTAACCGTGTTCACCAGGAGTGGCAATAAGTAACTGACATATTATGTCACTCTTTATTACCGTAACCGGTTACTTAGGTTGGGCGACAGTGACAGGCTCCGGCGGTTGGTAGTTATCGATGTGGCTGGCAACGCCAAGCAAAATGACCGATACCCCAAGAACAATCCATCCCGCTAATTCAATGATTCGATTAATAATTGACGTCATAATTCGTGTTTGTAATTTATCCATAAATACCGGTTGCAAATGTTACAGCGCCAGGGGGGAGACAGCAAGTGCTTTGGGAACGGTTCCCTTAAGCACAATCAGCGGGTTAACCCCATATAACAAAAACAACCGGAGCAGGATGCTATTTTAAGTCATATGGCACATGCTTAATCTGTCATGTGGCCAGGTTAGCCAGTGTGAAATAAGAACATCACAGGAGAGGGCAACACTATGAGTGATAGCATCCGTGTCGGGCTTATTGGTTACGGGTATGCGAGCAAAACATTCCATGCGCCGTTAATTGCCGGTACGCCGGGAATGGCGCTGGCGGCGGTGTCGAGCAGCGATGCCACCAAGGTGCATGCCGACTGGCCCACCGTTCCGGTTGTCTCTGAGCCTAAGCACCTTTTCAATGATCCGAATATCGATTTAATTGTGATCCCCACGCCGAATGATACCCATTTCCCGCTGGCGAAGGCGGCGCTGGAAGCCGGTAAGCATGTCGTCGTCGATAAACCCTTTACCGTGACGTTGTCTCAGGCACGCGAGCTGGATGCGCTGGCGAAAAGCCTTGGCAGACTGCTGTCGGTGTTTCATAACCGCCGCTGGGACAGCGATTTTCTCACGGTAAAAGCGCTGCTCAGCGAGGGAACGCTCGGGGAGATAACCTTCTTTGAATCGCATTTTGATCGTTTCCGGCCGCAGGTGCGAAATCGCTGGCGTGAGCAAGCCGGGCCAGGCAGCGGCATCTGGTACGATTTAGCCCCACACCTGCTCGACCAGGCCGTGAATCTGTTTGGCCTGCCGGTGAGTATGACGGTTGATCTGGCCCAGCTCAGACCCGGCGCGCAAACGACCGATTATTTTCATGCCATCCTGAGCTACCCGCAACGGCGGATAGTGCTGCACGGAACGATGGTTGCGGCTGCGGAATCTGCGCGTTATATCATCCATGGTACGCGGGGGAGCTACGTGAAATTTGGTCTGGATCCGCAGGAAGACAGGCTGAAAAACGGCGAGCGTTTGCCTCAGGAAGACTGGGGATATGATATGCGAGACGGGGTGGTGACTAAAGTGGAGGGGGAGACGCTGGTGGAAGAAACCTTGCTGACGAGCCCGGGGAACTACCCGGCATATTATGCGGCCGTGCGTGATGCGCTGAACGGCACGGGGGAAAACCCGGTACCAGCCAGTCAGGCGATTCAGATTATGGAGTTGATCGAACTGGGCATTGAATCTGCCAAACATCGCGCCACGCTCTGTCTGGCATAAGTGTTGTTGGCCGGGTAGGGCGTAGCCGCCACCCGGCAAAGGGGTTACGCGTTTGCCACCTTATCCTGAAGCGCCTGCTTCTCTTCCGGCGTGAGGAAGGCCATCTCCAGCCCATTAATCTGCGCCTGGCGGATCTGTTCGCGGCTCAGGCCCGCCTGCGGTGCGGCGACAGTATACTCGTGGATAATGTCCACGCCCTGTACCGCCGGGTCATCGGTATTCAGCGAGGCCAGCACGCCGTGCTCAAGGAAGGTTTTCAGCGGGTGCTTATCCAGCGCGGGCACGGTGCTGGTCTGAATATTGGAGGTTAGGCAGGATTCGATCCCGATACGTTGCTCGGCCAGGAAGTCCATCAGGGCGCGATCTTCCACCGCTTTTACACCGTGACCGATACGCTCGGCACCCAGTTCACGGATGGCCTGCCAGATGCTCTCCGGCCCCGCCGCTTCACCGGCGTGAACGGTTACATGCCAGCCGGCATCACGTGCGCGGTTGAAATGTGACAGGAACAGGCTGCCCGGGAAGCCCAGTTCATCCCCGGCCAGGTCGACTGCGGTGATCGCGTCACGATGCGCCAGCAGCGCTTCCAGTTCCTGCAGACAGGCCGCTTCGCCGAAGGTACGGCTCATGATGCCAATCAAACGGGCCTGCACATCGAAGGCTTTGCACCCTTCACGGACACCTTCAATAACGGCTTCAACCACGCCTGCAACGGGCAGGCTGTGGGTCATCGCCATATAGCCTGGCGAAAAGCGCAGTTCGACATAATGCAGGCCGTTACGGGCGGCATCTTCGATATTCTCAAAAGCGACACGGCGACAGGCATCCAGTGAGGCCAGCATCTTTACGCCCCAGTCGAGTTTGCTCAAAAAACTGACCAGATCCGGTTCATTAGAGGTGACCTGAACGTGCGGGATCAGGGTTTCAAGCGATTGAGCAGGGAGCGTTAAATTGTACTGGCGGCCAAGATCGAGGATGGTTTGGGCACGAATGTTACCGTCAAGGTGACGATGAATATCTGTTAAAGGCAGGCGTGTATCAATCATGGTCGCACTCTTTTCTGGTTAAAGTGCGCCACATTATAAAAACAAAACGAGGTAAAAAGCTATTTGCGCAAGGGAATATTCCGTTGCGCAAACAAACTACAGGAGCGTGTTGATACCCGCAATCAGCCGCTGCACCCCTTGTTCCAGCTTGCTGCGCGGGCAGCCGGCATTCAGGCGGATAAAACCGATGCCTTCGTTTCCATAGGTATATCCCGGCATGATGGCGACTTTTTGCTGCTCAATCAGTACGTTTTGCAGGGCGCGATCGTCAATATTTAACGGGCGCAGGTCAATCCAGGCGAGATAGGTCGCCTCGGGTGGCGTCCAGTTTAGTACCGGAAAAGCGCTGTTCATTTCACGTGCGATAAATTTCAGGTTCTCTTCCAGATAGTCGCGCAGCGCGGCAAGCCACGGCTCACCCTGCTGATAGGCGGCAATATGCGCCGTCAGTGCCAGCACGGAGGGAGAGGAGAGGCCGTCACGGCCTTTTAGCGCGCTCAGATACGCATTACGGCTCTCCTCATCGCCTATTAACCCATATGCGCCGGTCAGTGCCGGGATATTAAAGCTCTTGGAGCCTGAGGTCAGCAGTGCCCATTTACCGCGCGCGACCCTGTTCCATGGCGTGTGGCGATGTTCTCCCCATACCATGTCCATATGAATTTCATCGCTTATCACCGCCACGTCATAGCGCGCGCACAGTTCAGCCATCTGCGCCAGCTCCTCCTGCGTCCAGACCTTGCCGGTCGGGTTTTGCGGGCTGCACAGCAGCAATATTTTGTTTTCCGGTTTCGCCAGGGCGGCCTCAAGCGCGGCCATATTTCCCTGCCAGCCCGTCGCCTGTTTCTCCATCGCCACTGGCACTACGTGGCGCGCATTGCCTTCAATGGCTTTATAAAACGCATCATAAGCCGGGGTATGCACCACCACACCGTCTCCCGACATCGACCACAGGCGAATCAGCTCAGAGACCATATAGATCACGGAAGGGCCATAAACAACGGTTTCAGTATCAATCCGGCTGTTAAAACGTTGCTGGAACCAGTGCGTCACCGCGGCCAGGAATTCTTCGTTTTTCCAGCGGCTGTAGCCAAACACGCGGTGATCAATACGTTGATGTAGCGCATCGATAATGCAGGGGGCGGTGGCGAAATCCATATCAGAGATCGTAAAGGGCAGCAGGTCGGCGGCACCAAAACGGTCGGCAACATAATCCCACTGTGTACACCAGGTGCCGTGGCGATCGACAACGGTCGAGAAATCAAACATGACGTATGTCCTTAAAGTAAAACCCCCTCTGCGTGAGGGGGTGAGGCATCAGGCTTCGACTGTGCGCATCAGGGTGGCCAGCTCATCTTTGACCGACTGCACCTGCGGGCCGATAACCACCTGCAAATTGTGCTGATTCAACTGTACCACGCCGATTGCCCGGTTGGCTTTCAGGGCATTGGTATCCACTTTCGACATATCCGCCACCGACAGACGCAGACGGGTAATGCAGTTATCCAGAGAGGTAATGTTATCCGCACCGCCCAGCGCCGCCAGAATTGCCGGCGTGTTATAACCCGATTTACCCACTGTACCGGCAACGGCCTGTTCCACGCTGGTGGCGGTTTCGGCATCGCGGCCTGGCGTTTTCAGATTAAAGCGGGTGATGGCGAAGCGGAAGATACCGTAGTACACCACGAACCAGATCGCCGCCACGACCGGCACCAGATACCACTTGGTGGACAAACCATGCAGGATGCCGAACACCACGAAATCAATTACGTTGCCGTCGGTGTTACCGATGGTGACACCCAGCACCGCCATCACGGTAAAGCCCAGACCGGTCAGCACCGCGTGGATGAGATACAGCACCGGCGCGACAAACAGGAACAGGAATTCGATAGGCTCAGTCGTACCGCCTACAACGCAGGCGATTACCCCGGAAATCAACAGCCCTTTAATTTTGTGACGATTTTCCGGTCGGGCGCAGTGGTACATCGCCAGCGCCGCGCCTGGCAGACCGCCGAGGAAGGCCGGCATTTTACCCTGTGACAGGAAGCGGGTCGCACTCTCAGAGAAGCCATGAGTGGTTGGGCAGCTCAGCTGCGCCTGGAAGATGGTCAGCGCACCGCTTACATCATGACCGCACACTTCCATGGTGCCGCCTGCTTCGGTGAAGCGAATCAGCGCCACCAGGATATGTTGCAGGCCAAACGGCAGCAGCAGACGTTCGCCGGTACCGAAGATCATCGGGCCGAAATCGCCCGCGCCGTTAATGATACGGCCAATACCGTTGATACCGAGCGCAAAGACCGGCCAGATCAGCGGGATGACCAGACCAAACAGCCCCATGACCACGAGAGTAATAATTGGCACGAAGCGGGTGCCGCCGAAGAAAGCCAGGGCATCGGGGAGGCGGATATTGTGGAAGCGCTCATGCAGCATCCAGATAATGACCCCCGCGATCACCGCGCCGAGGATCCCAGTGTCGATGGACTGAATACCAATCACGCTCTGAATGTTGTTGGCTTTCAGCACCACAGCATCGGTAGTGGGCAGGATGCCTTTGGCGGTCAGCCAGAAGTTCACCGCAAGGTTCATCACCGCGTAGCCCACAAAACCGGCGAACGCCGCCACGCCTTTATTCTCACGCGCCAGGCCCAGCGGGATGGCGATACAGAACATCACGGGCAGGAAACTGAAGGCAAAGGAGCCGACCTTACTCATCCAGATAAAGATCGCCTGCAGCACAGGGGTACCGAGGATCGGGATCAGCGTAATGACGTCCTTACTGCTGAGCGAGCTGCCGATCCCGAGCATGATCCCGCAGAACGAGAGAAGCGCCACGGGCAGCATAAAGGTTTTACCCAGTTGCTGGAAAAATTCCCACAGCGATATTTTTTGTGCTGTTTTCGCCGTCATAAAACGACTCCTTTATTGTTAAAATCAGTTTGTCTGCTTCAATGCTGCGAGAAGATAAAACGTTTTATCAAAGTTTAGTGCGCGCTGAATCACATTCTCAGCCTTTCACTGGTAGTATAAAGATAACGTATTGATAAAACGTTTTACCGATCTCATTATCAGGGAGTCACGCCAACACATGGCTGTAGCGAAAAAGATCACCATCAACGATGTCGCGCTGGCGGCGGGCGTTTCCGTCAGCACCGTTTCACTGGTCCTGAGTGGAAAAGGGCGCATCTCTCCCGCGACCGGTCAGCGGGTTAACGACGCCGTTGAACAACTGGGTTTTGTGCGTAACCGTCAGGCGTCGGCCCTGCGCGGGGGACAAAGCGGCGTGATTGGCCTGATTGTGCGTGACCTGACTTCACCCTTTTACGCCGAACTGACCGCCGGGTTGACCGAAGCGCTGGAGGCGCAGGGACGAATGGTGTTTCTGCTCCACGGTGGACGCGAGCCGGACCAGCTTCTTTCCCGGCTCGACATGCTGCTCACCCAGGGCGTTGACGGTGTGATTGTTGCCGGAGCGTCGGGCGTGAGCAGTGAATTATGCGAGCGCGCGGCCGCTAAAGGGGTGCCGCTGGTCTTTGCGTCGCGCGCCAGTTATCTGGATGAAGCCGATACCCTGCGGCCAGACAACATGCAGGCGGCTCAAATGTTGACCGAGCATCTTATTCGTCGCGGACATCAGCGGATTGCCTGGCTCGGCGGAAAAAGCTCGTCGCTGACCCGCGCCGAACGGGTGGGCGGTTATTGCGCGACGCTGATTAAATACGGTTTACCGTTCCACAGCGAGTGGGTGGTAGAGTGTGAATCCAGTCAGAAAAAAGCCGCAGAAGCGATCGGTGCGCTGTTAAGCAGCAGTCCGACAATAAGCGCCGTGATTTGCTATAACGATGTGATTGCGATGGGGGCCTGGTTTGGTCTGATCCGCGCCGGGCGTCAGAGCGGTGAGGGGGGGGTTGAAACCTTCTTCGGCCATCAGGTGGCGTTAGGGGCATTTGCCGACGTTGGCGAAAATGCGCTGGACGATCTGCCCATCGTCTGGGCCACCACGCCCGCACGGGAGATGGGTTACACGCTGGCGGACAGGATCATGCAGCGCATCGAAAAAACAGACGTGCAGGCCGGGCACCAGATTGTGGCGGCGCGTTTGGTAACGGTGAAATAATCCAGAGCACGTTGCGGAGTGTAGGCCAGATAAGGCATCGCCGCCCCCCGGCAATAAAAAACCCCTCATGCGAGGGGTTTTGTCGTTTACTGCTGCGGCGCCGCAGGTTCGGCTGGCGCTGCTGGTTCAGCCGGTTCCGGCATGCCCAGGGCAGGCATACCAAACATGCCGACAAAGTCCTCCAGCGGCATTTTGTCACCGTTGAGCGTCACCTGGCCGTTGGCATACTGCAGGCTGGTGGAAATCGTGTTGTCGTCCACCTTTGTGATGCGGAACATCTGGCCCATCGCCGCCAGGCCTTTCACCTGCTGGTTTGCCAGCTTGCCGGCATCGTCATCGCCGTACCCTTCAAGCTTCGCAATCTGAGTCATAAATTCGGTTGCCATATCCATTGGGATCGTCAGCTTGCTGTCCAGAGACTTCACGCTGCGATCCACTTCCTGGGCCAGCGTTTGCGGTTCGCCCGTTGCGGTTGCCGGATCTTTCAGGAACAGAGACAGGTTAAAGCTGGTTTCGCCTTTGCTGTTTTTCCAGCTCAGCGGAGCGACGGTGATCACCGGTTCACCTTTGAGCAGAATAGGCAGGTTGTTGAACAGCACGGCCATCGCCTGCTGCTGATACACTTCCGGGTTCTGCTGCAGCGCGGCATCGGTCAGCAGCGCCTGGCTCTCTTTGCTGTATTTCTGGCTGAATTCATGCCACGCCTGACCGTCAATATTGCCGATCTTCAGCGAAAGCTTGCCGGTACCCAGGTCCTGATTCTGCACTTTCAGGCTCTTCAGGGTGTAATCCAGCTGAGTATTGATGCTCTTACCGTCTTTGGAGACATCCGATTTACCATCAACGTCCATGCCTTCCAGCACGGCCATCTCTTTACCTTCAATCGCAATGGCAATCTTATCAATCGAGAGTTTCTGATCGCCGATACGCTCTTTGAAGTCGGTCATGCGGCTGTTGCCGTCTGCTTTCAAATTGTTGAAGGTAATCTGTACATTCTGATCGTATTCGTTAACTGCGTTGACCAGACCGCTTTGCGCTTCCCCTGTCAGGGAGAGCACGTTCCCTTCGCGGTCAGCATCTACGGTGAAGTTGCCACCGCTGAAGGTGACTTTCTCGTTCTCTTTCTCGTAGTTCAGCGCCTTCAGCGCGATATTCGAGCGGGTGTCACCGGCATAGCTGATGCGGGTATCAACCGCGAAAGGTGATTCATTTTTTGCCAGATCGAACAGCGGCTTAGTTAAGTCGTTATTCACCAGCACGGTGTGAACGGACGCCATTGATGGGATCAGGTTAAAGGACTTCAGCTGCGCCAGCGGGAACGGACCGTGACTTACCACCTCATCCAGCACCACCGTCTGGCCCGGCTTCAGCCAGCCATTTTCATTTCCGGCAACGGGCTTCACCACAAGCTGCATATGGCTGGTGAATACCCCGCGCTCATAATTCTGATAGCTCAGCTCTACACCCGCTTCCGGTGCGCCACGCTTAATTTGGCTGTTAGCCTGTGCCACCATCTCAGCCAGACGGCTCTCCAGCTGCTTCCCGGTAAACCAGGATGCTCCCGTCCAGACTACGCCTAACGCTACAATCACGCCTACCGCTACGACCGATTTTTTCATTGCGACTATCCCTAAAATGAAACCAGGCGGTAGAAACCGCCCGGAGATATAAAGCCTGCCACTAGCTTAGCAAGAGTTGTTAAAAAATTCAGTATTGTCTAAAGCTTATTAAATACGCGCGCCAGGCGACCGGTACCGCTCACGCTGACCGGGGACTCATTAGCAGCAACGAATGCTGATTCACCCGGCTTAAGCACCAGACGCTGTTCGCCTTTATGCAGTGTCGCTTCACCCTCAACGCAGAACAGGATCGCCGCGCTCTCCTGCGCGATGGTCGTTTCGGTCTGGCTGAGGTCGTGCAGGGAGAAAGCAAAATCGTCAACCGGAATAGGGAAGTCCAGCTCTGCGCCATTTTTGACGGGCTGAGTAAGCAGCTCGGCAGCAGGTTTTGCCACAAACTTCACGTTAGCCACCAGTTCAGGGATGTCGATATATTTCGGCGTCAGACCCGCGCGCAGTACGTTGTCCGAGTTGGCCATTACCTCCAGCGCCACACCCTGCAGATAGGCATGCGGCGTTTCCGCGAACAGGAACATGGCTTCGCCCGGGTTTAGTTTCACCACGTTCAGCAGCAGCGGGGAGAACAGGCCGCTGTCGTCCGGGTAAAACGCAGAAATCAGACGGATGGTGTCCCATGGTTCGCCCTGCTGGCCGTCCAGCGCCGCTTTCAGCACCGCCAGGGCGTGGGATTTCTCGTCGCCCTGCATGTTGAGCAGGCTGGCGAACAGCTGGCTCAGGCTTTCCGCGTTCGGATTTGCCAGGAAATGTGCGATAGCGTTATGCGCTCCTGCGACCGGCTGCAGCAGAGAGATGATCTCGGAGAACTCGCGAAACGCGTTCATCGCCAGGAAAGGGGTCAGCGCAAAGACCAGCTCCGGCTTGTGGTTCGGATCTTTATAGTTACGCTCGGCGGCATCTAACGGGATACCGGCCGCATTCTCTTTTGCAAAGCCAATTTCAGAGGCTTTCTTGTTCGGGTGAACCTGGATGGAGAGAGGTTGATCGGCACACAGCACCTTAAACAGGAACGGCAGCTCGCCAAAACGGTTGGCCACGCTGTTACCCAGCAGCGTGGCTTTATCGGCATCAATTACGTCGCGCAGCGCGCGCACCTGGCCGCTGGCATCTTCAACTTTTGAGCTGCTCTTCGGGTGGGCGCCCATCCACAGTTCTGCCATCGGCAGGTTGTCCGGGTTCGCGATACCGTAGAGTTCCGTTAACGCAGTTTTACTTCCCCAGGCGTAGTTTTGCACTGAGTTGATGAGTTTTTGCATTATCAAGCCCTGATTCAAATGTGGAATAAACTCCGGGTATTAAAGCAATAAACCACCTGGAAGTAACCTGCGGATGTAAAAAGTCGTACTAGTCTCAGTTTTTGTTAAAAAATTGTGTAGGATAAGCTGACTCGCTTTTAAGCCGGGCAGCGGAACATCTGCCCTGAATAATCAGACCGACGCAGTAAGTGAGAGAACAATGTCGAACAAACCCTTTCATTACCAGGATCCTTTCCCGCTCGGTAAGGATCAGACCGAATATTACCTGTTAACCCGCGATCATGTCTCTGTCTCTGAGTTTGAAGGGCAGGAGATCCTCAAGGTCGATCCGCAGGCGCTGACCTTACTGGCGCAGCACGCCTTCCACGACGCCTCGTTTATGCTTCGTCCTGCGCATCAGCAGCAGGTGGCCGATATTCTCAGCGACCCGGAGGCCAGCGAAAACGATAAGTATGTCGCGCTGCAGTTCCTGCGTAACTCCGATATCGCGGCAAAAGGCATTCTGCCGACCTGCCAGGACACCGGTACGGCCATCATCGTGGGTAAAAAAGGCCAGCGTGTCTGGACCGGTGGCGGCGATGAAGCCGCGCTGGCGCACGGTGTCTACAACACTTACACCGAAGACAACCTGCGCTACTCGCAAAACGCGGCGCTGGATATGTATAAAGAGGTCAACACCGGCACCAACCTGCCTGCGCAAATTGACCTCTACAGCGTGGACGGCGATGAGTACAAATTCCTTTGCATCGCGAAAGGCGGCGGTTCAGCCAACAAAACCTACCTCTACCAGGAAACGAAAGCGCTGCTCACACCGGGCAAGCTGAAGAACTACCTGGTGGAAAAAATGCGTACCCTCGGGACTGCAGCCTGCCCGCCATACCATATCGCCTTTGTCATTGGCGGCACGTCGGCGGAAGCGACGCTGAAAACCGTGAAGCTGGCATCGACCAAATACTACGACGGCCTGCCAACCGAAGGGAACGAACACGGCCAGGCGTTCCGTGATGTTCAGCTTGAGCAGGAGCTGCTGGAAGAAGCGCGTAATCTGGGGCTCGGCGCACAGTTCGGCGGTAAATACTTTGCTCACGACGTGCGTGTGATCCGTCTGCCGCGTCACGGCGCATCCTGCCCGGTGGGTATGGGCGTCTCATGTTCGGCGGATCGTAACATCAAAGCGAAGATCAACCGTGAAGGCGTGTGGATCGAAAAACTGGAGAACAACCCGGGTAAATACATTCCGGAAGAGTTGCGTAAAGCCGGTGAAGGTGAAGCGGTTCGCGTTGATCTGAACCGTCCGATGAAAGAGATTCTGGCGCAGCTGTCTCAGTACCCGGTCTCGACGCGTCTCTCCCTGAACGGCACGATCATCGTCGGCCGCGACATCGCCCATGCGAAGCTGAAAGAGCGCCTGGACAACGGCGAAGGGTTGCCGCAGTACATCAAAGATCATCCGATCTACTACGCGGGCCCGGCGAAAACGCCAGAGGGTTATGCCTCCGGCTCATTAGGCCCAACCACCGCAGGCCGTATGGACTCCTATGTTGACCAGCTCCAGGCCAACGGCGGCAGCATGATCATGCTGGCGAAAGGCAACCGCAGCCAGCAGGTGACGGATGCGTGCCACAAGCATGGCGGGTTCTACCTGGGCAGTATCGGTGGTCCGGCGGCCGTACTGGCGCAGGGCAGCATCAAGAGCCTGGAGTGCGTGGAATACCCGGAACTGGGTATGGAAGCGATCTGGAAAATTGAAGTGGAAGATTTCCCGGCGTTTATCCTGGTGGATGACAAAGGCAATGACTTCTTCAAGCAGATCCAGTCCTCTCAGTGTTCGGCATGTGTGAAGTAAGCTAATAAGCCGGGTGGCGGCTACGTCACCCGACAACAAAAAGAGCGCACAAAGCGCCATAACGTTTCTCAGAAGTCATCAATACTTATCTCTTAAGCATGTGAGCAATCCCATCTTTAATTATCAAGGAGAAAGTAATGACAACGCATCGCCGTGAGAAAGATTCGATGGGCGCGATCGACGTTCCGGCCGACAAACTCTGGGGGGCGCAAACCCAGCGCTCGCTGGAACATTTCCGTATTTCGACAGAGAAAATGCCCGTTTCGCTGATTCAGGCGCTGGCGCTGACCAAACGTGCCGCCGCCAAAGTGAATCTGGATCTGGGCCTGCTGGCGGCTGACAAAGCCAACGCCATCATCAGTGCCGCCGACGAAGTGCTGGCGGGCAAGCATCCCGACGAATTCCCCCTGGCCATCTGGCAGACCGGCTCTGGCACGCAGAGCAACATGAACATGAATGAAGTGCTGGCCAACCGGGCAAGCGAGTTGCTGGGCGGCGTGCGCGGTATGGAGCGTAAGGTTCACCCGAACGATGACGTTAACAAGAGCCAGAGCTCCAACGATGTCTTCCCGACGGCAATGCACGTGGCGGCGGTGATTGCCATCCGTGAACAGCTGATCCCGCAGCTAAATGTGCTTAAAAGCACCCTTAACGAGAAAGCACGGGCCTTCAGCGATATCGTCAAAATCGGGCGTACCCACCTGCAGGATGCCACGCCGCTGACCCTTGGGCAGGAGATATCCGGCTGGGTGGCGATGCTGGAACACAATCTCAAACACATTGAGCACAGCCTGCCACATCTCTCTGAGCTGGCGCTGGGCGGCACGGCGGTGGGGACGGGGCTAAATACCCATCCGGAGTACGCGGTGCGCGTGGCGGAAGAGCTGGCCGCGATTACCGGGCAACCGTTTGTTACCGCGCCCAATAAGTTTGAGGCGCTGGCAACCTGCGACGCGCTGGTTCACACGCATGGTGCGCTGAAAGGGCTGGCGGCATCACTGATGAAAATCGCCAACGATGTGCGCTGGCTGGCCTCTGGCCCGCGCTGCGGTATTGGTGAAATCAGCATCCCGGAAAATGAACCGGGTAGCTCCATTATGCCGGGCAAAGTGAACCCGACGCAGTGTGAAGCCATGACTATGCTCTGCTGTCAGGTGCTGGGAAATGATGTGGCCGTCAACATGGGCGGTGCGTCAGGCAATTTCGAGCTGAACGTCTATCGTCCGATGGTTATCCACAATGTGCTTCAGTCTGTACGTCTGCTGGCGGACGGCATGGAGAGTTTCAACGCGCATTGCGCCTCCGGCATCGAGCCGAACCGCGAGCGAATCAGCCAGTGGCTCAATGAGTCGCTGATGCTGGTGACCGCCCTCAATACCCATATCGGCTACGACAAAGCCGCTGAGATCGCCAAAAAGGCGCATAAAGAGGGGCTGACGCTGAAAGCCTCTGCGCTGGCGCTTGGCTACCTCACGGAAGCCGAGTTTGATGCCTGGGTCCGCCCTGAAGCGATGGTCGGCAGCCTGAAATAGTCACGTCGCCACATACAGGTGCAGCCGGGGAATAATCAGCTGCAGCGGCTGCGCCTGAGGCTTATAGCGATGCTGAACGTTTTCCGCATCGTAATTCAGCAGTTCGCCAATGTCCGGTACCACGGCGCCCTGATCGGCATCATAGAGGGCAATCAGCGGCGTTGGGCAGGCGTACTGGATCTGCTTTTGCTGGCCTGAATACCAGACGCGGGCGATAGGCTGCACCTTCACCGGGCGTTTAATCTTAAGGCGCGTTTCAGCGGGCAATGACGCGATGCTGTGATACTCCTGCTCCAGGCGCTCAATCCACTGCTCGCGCGACCACGGAGCCACGGTGCGCGGCGCTTTCAGGCTCTTTTCCAGCTGGGCCAGGATCTCATCCCGGGTAAAGTTTTTGATAATGTGTTTGTTGGCCCAGCCGAAGCGCAGCGTGGCGGGCTGACGCAGTACCGTCAGCGTACGGTAGGCATTCAGGGTGATTAAACCCGGAAGCTGGCGGTGCACCCACTCAAAGCGGGCGGCTGGTGCCAGGCCTGACTCTTCGGTAATGATATTTTCAAATGCCGCTTTCAGGGTATTGATGTGCGTAATCTGGGTTTCCAGCGCCTCACGGGTTTCGGCGTCCGTTTGCAGACAGATCACCCCCGGCAGGCGAACGGCCGCCTTGCTGCTGCGGTTTTCTGACTGCTGCTGAATAAACAGGCGACGATAGTGCTGTAGCGCCAGATCCCGCGCGGATTGGCCGATATGCTGTTTGACGTCGATGGTTTGCAGCGGATCGTGCTCTGCGCCTTTTGCCACCTCCGGCAGGGTAAAGACCCGCGCAGCCAACAGGCGGCAGGCCTGCAGGCGCTCGGTCAGCGTTAACAGCTCATGCTCCATCTCCCGAAAGGTGCTGTTCAGCCTTTCGATAAGATCGTATGTCGCCATGTGAATCCCCATTAGTTACAACATACTCATGGTATAGCACAGCACGCCGGGTCAGGCCAGCGTGCGGTTAAGGTCAGGCAGGAACGGGAAGGGCGATGTTATGGTACACCGGCCAGCTAAAGCAGAAGCATGCGCCGCCGAGTTCACTCTCCCCGCACTGCACCGTGCCGCCCATCGCCTGCGCGATAGAGTGGACAATCGCCAGTCCCAGACCACACCCTCCCGTCGCACGGTCGCGGCTCGGGTCGAGACGCACAAACGGCTCGAACACGGTTTCACGCGCATCCGGGGCGATGCCGGGGCCATCGTCTTCCACCGTCAGACGGGCCTGATTGTCCTGCAAGTCCAGGCCAATCCGCAGCGTGCTCTCGCTGTAGCGCATGGCGTTGTTCATCAGATTATCCAGCACGCGTTCCATCAGGCGCATGTCCAGCGCGCCGTAATCACCCGGCGTGACGCGCGTTAACAGGGTGCGTTGCGGATTGACGCTCTGGACGTCATCAATATGGGTTTGGATCCACGTCGGCAGATCCGGGGTACTGAGGTGCAGTTCATTTTGTGGACGGTCAAGACGAGCATAGGTGAGCAGCTCCTCAATGAGCGCTTCAAGCTGGCCGATGTCGCGGTTTAACGCCTGAGACTCTGCCGCCGTAAGGTTTTCGCTCATCTCCAGCCGATAGCGCAGACGCACCAGCGGCGTGCGCAGCTCATGAGCAATCCCGTCGATCAGCTGTTTTTTGCTGGCAATCAGGGCGTTGATGTTATCGGCCATCTGGTTAAATGCCACCCCCAGACGTTCAAAGCTGGACCCGCTGTCAAAGTGAATACGCTCGGTAAGATGCCCCTCGCCAAAGCGCTGTGCGGCGGATTCCAGTTTCAGCATGTCCTGCCAGTGTGGGCGCATCCAGATAAAGACCGGGAAGGCGAGTGAAATGGCGATAAAGGCCATCAGAGCCATATCCAGCAGGCGCATCTGGTGCAGATAATAGAGATAAGGCACCGGCCCTACGGCCAGCACATAATGACTGCGCGGAATGCGCTGGATAAAGGTGTATTTCTCATCCAGTGCCACGATATCCCCGTCACGCAGGCGCTGCATGGCAGGCGGATCTAAATCGAAATCCTTCAGCGGTTCAATGCGCAGATCGAACGACAGGTTCAAATCCAGCTCTTTTAAGGTTCTCGCCCAGTCATGTGGCGGAATTTCACGCAGTTCGCTGCGCATCAGATAAAGAGAGCTTTTCATCAGATCGTCCAGCGACTGCCTGCCCGCTCGTTCGGCAGTGAACTTATAGACCAGCCCGACCAGCATGGTCATCACCAGGAAGCAGACAAACAGCAAAAGATAAAACTGCACAAAAAGCTTTTTCATTAAATCTCACCGAAAAAACGATACATGCAGAATATACATGAAAAACCTTCCGGTGTTTTCACCACCATCATGCACGACAAACGTATTATCTGAGCCGTGCCGAGGTTTGTTACATGGCGTGAGTACTTCTTTTGATTTTGGCGATGAGTTTTTCTGTCACGCTCAGGCCTTCCGCGATCTCCGCATCAATCACGGCGCTTCCGAATTCGTTAATTAAATCCAACAATATTTCGTAAGACTGAATCAGTTCCAGAAGATCAAAGAGGGCTTTTTGGTCGGCACGCGTGGGGGAGGCCTGGTTAAGCGTTGCCTGATTAACAATCCATTCAAGATTGGTTTTGATGGCTTCTACGTCATGGTAGCTATACATATGTCATAGGCTTAAATCCTCATTTCAAGATTTTATGGGAGAGAGGTAGCGAAAGCGTCGCGATAAAAACGTTTATGTGGCGGGCCCGGTGCGAGCTCAAGAAGGAATGCAGGAAAAGTAATTATGGATTAGTTCGCTGGCTTAGCAAGTTAATTGTTGCGCCAACGGGCAAATTAACGCGCGAAAGAAAGGGCATTGTCATGTAATGCCTTCATTTCGCGCAGGCTATGCTATTTTGCTAACGCGATCAGGTTTCCCAGGCGTGCGGGGCGAACAGATAACCCTTGTTACGCACGGTTTTGATGCGGTACGGCTCGGTGGCGTTGTCCTGCAGTTTCTTACGCAGTCGCGAAATAGCCACGTCAACACTGCGATCCATTCCATCGTAACTTACGCCGCGCAGGTTTTTCAGCAACGCGTCACGGTCCATAATCTGCCCCGCATGGGTGGCCAGCTCCCAGAGCAGGTCAAAATCGGCGGTAGAGAGCGCGATAAGCTCACCGGAGAGCAGGACCTGGCGGTTAACCGGATCGATGGATAACGTGCCAAACCGCATCGCTTTATGCGGCATCAGGGACTGCGCCGGCACCTCGCGTTCACTGCTGGCATGCTGGCGCAAATGCAGGCGCAGACGGGCGAGCAGAACGGCAGGCGGCGTGGTTTTAAGAATGTAGTCATTGGCCCCCATCTCCAGCGACAGAATATGGTTCATGTCGCTGTCCAGTGAGGTCAGCAGCACGATAGGGCCATCCCACTGAGCGCGCAGGTCGCGGCACAGCGTCATCCCGTCTTTGCCGGGCAACATGATATCCAGCAGCACCAGATCCGGGTTTTCACGCACCACGACCTCTTCGGCGCGATCGCCACGTGGCTCAACAATAACGTCCATATCATGTTTACCCAGATAAGCGGCGATCAATTGTCCCACTTCGGGCTCATCTTCTACATAAACAATCTTATTCATACAACGTCTGTTATCGCGAAAAATGCCAACATACACCGCGTAACCTTAACCTTCCATTAATCTTTCAAAATTAACGTCAGTTCCGTTATTCTGGCTCTTATTGTTACTTGATTGTTATAGGAAAAAGCATGGGGCTGGCGATAAAAGCCGCGCTGGGCGCGCTGGTGGTGTTATTGATTGGCGTACTGGCAAAAACCAAAAATTACTACATTGCCGGGCTGATTCCGCTCTTCCCGACGTTTGCGCTCATTGCACACTACATTGTCGCCTCGGAACGCGGCACTGAAGCGCTGCGCACCACCATTGTGTTTGGCATGTGGTCAATCATCCCTTACTTTCTCTACCTGTTGTCCTTGTGGTATTTCACGAGCTTTCTGCGGCTTCCCCTGGCGCTGGGCGGGGCGGTGGTCTGCTGGGGGCTCAGCGCCTGGGTGCTGATTTTCTTCTGGAGCCGCTATCACTAGCGCAGCGGTCGCCCGCCGTCCACGGCAAAGGTTCTGCCGGTGACGTAACAGCTGGTGAGCAGATAATCGATAAGGTCGATCACCTCTTTCTCGCCAGGGGCGATTTTCATCAGGGATTTATTCAGCGCCTGCTGACGATACTCGGCATCATCGCCCTCATTGAATAAAATCATCGCCGGGGCGATGGCGTTCACCTTGACCTCTGGTGCCAGCTTGCGGGCAAATGAACGCGTCATGTTATCCAGTGCGGCTTTACTCGCCGCATAAGCGATGTGTTTGTCGCTCCCGCGCTCCACCACATAATCGGTGAAATGAATAATGTCACCCGCGGCATGGCCGTGGCCGCGCAGCAGATCCTGCAGGGCATGGTTAAGCAAATAGGGGGCATTGACGTGGATCTGCAGCATACAGGCGAGCGTTTCGCTGAGCGACGTACCGGGTTTTTCTGCAAGCCATGCGCTGGCGTTATGGATAATCGCCCGCAGACCGTGGGTCGTTGATTTGACCTTATCCGCAAAGGCAAGAATGCCATCGTCGGTGGAGAAATCAGCCTGAATACAGGTTGCACCCGCTTTTCGTAGCCCGTCTATCGAGGGGTATTCCGTGCGGTAACTGACAATGACCGGGTGGCGAAGGTTGAGAAAGTGATGGGCGAGGGCGAGGCCGATACGACGGCCTCCACCGGTGATCAGTATTGGGCGATGCTGCGCAGTTCCCATCGTATTCTCCTTTTCAGTTCAACAATGGGAAACGCAGGGTTATCCCATTAACATCCAGGTTGCCGGTACGGCAGCAACCAGTAACAGCCCGATGAGGGCCATTTCGCGGCGTTTAAGCGCGTTCTCCAGCTGATGAGTACGGCGGGCATAGATAAACACCAGCAGGCCCGGCGCATACAACACCACCGACAGCAGCAGGTGCATAGGCCCGGAAGCATACAACAACCACAAACCGTAAATACAGGCGCCGATCCCTACCGCATAGTGCGCCGGGCGGGTGGCGATTTTTAACAGATACGCACCCACTAAGAAATAGGGTACCAGAATCATCTCCGAGGCGATGGTCAGCAGGGTGTTATAGTCCGAACCTGTGAGCCAGATCAGCACCAGGCAGACCTGAACGCTGATATTCGTCAGCCAGAGTGACGCTGACGGCGCACTGTTTTTATTCTGACGGGCAAACAGACGTGGAAACGCTTTGTGCGTGGCAGCCAGGAAAGGCACTTCCGCCGCCATGATGGTCCAGCTCAGATAAGCCCCGCAGACGGAGATAATCAGCCCCGCGGCAATGACCACATCGCCCCAGCTACCGAGCATTTTCACCATCAGACCGGCCATGGATGGGTTACGCATTTCGGCCAGTTCAGGACGAGCCACCACACCCAGCGACAGCAGCGTCACCAGCAGATAGACACCGAGGGCCGCCAGCACCGCCAGCAGCGTGGCGCGTCCGACGTCGCGCTTGTTGCGCGCGCGGGCAGAGACCACCACCGCACCTTCAACACCAATGAAAACCCACAGGGTGATCAGCATGGTGTTTTTCACCTGCTCCCAGACGGGGACGCCCAGCGCAAGGCCAGTGAAATCGAGTTTAAATACATCCAGACGGAATGCCATAAACGCCAGCACAATAAACAGCCCGAGCGGAACCAGTTTGGCCAGCGTCGCCACCAGGTTAATGCTTGCCGCTGTCTGGACGCCGCGCAAAATGAGCCAGTGTACGACCCACAGCAGCACCGACGCACCGACAATCGACTGCCAGGTGTTGCCGTCACCAAAAAGACGCAGTTCGGGCTTATCGGTAAAGAAACTGAGCGCCGAGAAGACAATAACCAGATAGGAGACGTTAGCGATCACCGCACACAGCCAGTAACCCCACGCGGAACAGAAGCCAATCAGCTCCCCAAAACCGGCCCGCGCGTAGGTGAAAATACCGCCATCGAGATCGGGACGAATACGGGTCAGCAGCAGCATGGCGAAGGCCAGCAGCAAAATGCCAACGCCGGTAATCCCCCAGCCAATCAGTAGCGCGGCAGGGCTTGCGACGGCCGCCATATTCTGCGGTAAACTGAATACCCCCGCACCCAGCATTGAGCTTAAAACGAGTGCAGTTAAAGCACTCAGGCCAAGTTTCTTTTCCATTGGCTTCCTGTTATGAAAGGTCCAAATCCAGAATAATTATTTCGCACAGGCGCATAAAAATGGTGGATCACACTAAGGCGCGGGATTTTACGGAGTGTCACGAACGCATGCAATGATGTGTAGCAGAAATTCAAAAAAAGTAACAAAAAAAGGCGGCACTGAGCCGCCTTTAATGAAGGGTTTTGTTACTTGTACAGATCGGCGCTGATGGTCATGTTGTTACCACGTTCCTGCCACTGGCGGGTGATGTGATAGTACTTCGCCCCTTTCTTCGCCGCACGCTTCGCGACCTGATAAGAGACTTCCGTACCGTTGCCATAGTTGCCGGTAAACTTGATGCTGTCGAACGGCACCATCTGCGCAGCCGTGGCGTTGTTCAGCTCTTCAACTTTGGTGCCGTCTGGCAGGGTAACGGAGTAACGGCCACCTTTCGTGGATTGCGTCTCAAAGAAACGGCCCACTTCAGCGCTTGGCGCTGCGGAGGTTGCTACGCCTGGAATTTCGACTTTCTTCGCTTCTTCGCCGCCTTTCGCTAACGCTGCGCGACCGGCTTCTGAATCAGCAGGGATGGCATCCGGGCTTTGCAGAACGCGTTTTTTCGCATCTTCTTTATAGATGAACGCGGTAATACGCTGGTTGCCACCCTGGTTAGCATCTACCTGACGCACGATGTAGAACGAGTAAGCCCCTTTTTGTTTCGCGGCTTTGGTGATGGCATCGTTCACTTCTGGCTGGCTGCGGTAGAAGCCCTGAACGGTAACGGTGTCATACGGTTCCAGCTCAATCGCCTGATCTTTAGGCAGTTCAACGACGCCGTTGATCACGCGGTTTTTCGGCGCGTCAGCTTTTGGCGCATTCTCTTTGTACAGCGCAATGGTCACGCGCTGGTTGCCGCTATTGCCTTGATCGGATTGGTCAAGCACGTAAAACGACGCTGCGCCGTTTTTATCAGCGGCTTTTGATGCGGCGGTAACGGCATCGCCA
This sequence comes from Enterobacter cloacae complex sp. 394F7, assembly GCF_057320385.1. Lineage (NCBI taxonomy): Bacteria > Pseudomonadati > Pseudomonadota > Gammaproteobacteria > Enterobacterales > Enterobacteriaceae > Enterobacter > Enterobacter cloacae complex sp. 394F7. The sequence continues at coordinate 215,796 of NZ_JBXWCS010000004.1, forward strand.
ATAGAGTTGTAACGACCCACAATGACCGTATGGTCAAAAGGTTTTAACGCTGCCGCTTGCTCCGGCGTTAACTCTGTCGCGGCATTCGCAGACAGGGCGGTCGCGGAAAGAAGTGCGGACGCCAGGAGTGTGTTCTTAAGCTTCATAAAAATAATCCTTCGCCTTGCGCAAACCATGTACTGGTATTGTTGTTAATTTGAGACGGTCCCGATTATGGCATTTAAAACCTGTTGCTGTCTGCGCCATTTTTCACAGCCTGTGCTCACCGAAGGATCTGATTCGATAACATTTAGTGATATGTTGAAAAAACAGGCGTTTGACAAGCAAAAGTGATAAAGCATATGACTTTTACAAGTTAATTTAATGTTAATAAGTTGATCTCATATGGCGCTATATCATGTTTTTACCGCTTCGCTTGCGCGATTTATCGGTTCTGAGGATGAATTTAAGGTAAATATCTCTGTCAGCGAAGCCGATCGCTTATTTTTCACAGATAATGTAAGAAATAGTGTTTTCAGGCGGTAGATCGCAGGCGCTATTTTCAGTAGGTTATAGAAAGTTTGTTACTGTTTTATTTTCCGGGGTTACTCATTTGCCGCCGCTCTAAGGATGGCGAAATTTGATGCAACTGCGGGCATTTATCGATAAACCATCATCACAAACCGATGGAAGGGAAAACTATGCGTATTGGGGTACCAAAAGAACGGTTTGCCAATGAAACCCGCGTAGCGGCGACACCAAAAACGGTGGAGCAACTGCTTAAACTGGGTTTTACCGTCGCCATTGAAAGCGGCGCGGGCAAACTGGCGAGTTTCGATGACGAGGCCTTTATTCAGGCTGGTGCGGACGTGGTGGACGGTGCTGAAGTCTGGCAATCACCCGTTATTCTGAAGGTGAATGCGCCGCAAGAGAGCGAGATTGAGCTGCTGAACCCGGGCACCACGCTGGTGAGTTTTATCTGGCCTGCCCAAAACCCAGAGCTGATGGAGAAGCTGGCGGCACGTGGCGTGACGGTAATGGCGATGGACTCCGTGCCGCGTATTTCGCGCGCTCAGTCTCTGGATGCCCTGAGTTCAATGGCGAACATCGCCGGTTACCGTGCAATCGTCGAAGCCGCCCATGAATTCGGCCGTTTCTTCACCGGTCAGATCACGGCGGCAGGCAAAGTGCCTCCGGCAAAAGTGATGGTGATTGGTGCCGGTGTGGCAGGCCTGGCGGCTATCGGTGCGGCAAACAGCCTGGGCGCTATCGTCCGCGCCTTTGACACCCGCCCGGAAGTGAAGGAGCAGGTGCAGAGTATGGGCGCCGAGTTCCTTGAGCTGGACTTCAAGGAAGAAGCGGGCAGCGGTGATGGTTATGCGAAGGTGATGTCCGAAGCCTTTATCAAAGCGGAAATGGAACTCTTTGCCGCGCAGGCAAAAGAGGTGGACATTATTGTCACCACCGCGCTGATCCCGGGTAAACCAGCACCGAAGCTGATCACCCGTGAGATGGTGGACACCATGAAGCCGGGCAGCGTGATTGTCGACCTGGCCGCGCAAAACGGCGGCAACTGTGAATATACCGTGCCGAACCAGGTATCCACGACCGCCAACGGCGTGAAGGTGATTGGTTATACGGATCTGCCTGGCCGTCTGCCCACGCAGTCGTCCCAGCTGTACGGTACTAACCTCGTTAACCTGCTGAAACTGCTCTGCAAAGAGAAAGATGGCAACATCACCGTTGATTTTGACGATGTGGTTGTGCGCGGCGTGACCGTGGTGCGTGAAGGCGAAATCACCTGGCCTGCGCCACCGATTCAGGTTTCCGCCCAGCCTCAGGCTGCACCGAAAGCGGCGCCAGAACCCACAGAGCCTGCTAAACCGGCGTCTCCGTGGCGTAAATATGCGCTCATGGCGCTGGCGATTATTCTGTTTGGCTGGCTGGCCGATGTCGCGCCAAAAGAGTTCCTCGGCCACTTTACCGTCTTCGCGCTCTCCTGCGTGGTGGGTTACTACGTGGTCTGGAATGTCTCCCATGCACTACACACGCCATTGATGTCGGTCACTAACGCCATCTCCGGGATCATCGTGGTCGGGGCGTTACTGCAGATTGGTCACGGCGGCTGGATTAGCTTCCTGAGCTTTATCGCGGTGCTGATCGCCAGTATCAATATTTTCGGTGGTTTCACCGTGACTCAGCGCATGCTGAAAATGTTTCGTAAAGGCTAAGGGGTAGCATATGTCTGGAGGATTAGTGACAGCCGCATACATTGTTGCTGCAATCCTGTTTATTTTCAGTCTGGCGGGACTTTCCAAACACGAAACGTCTCAGCAGGGTAATAACTTTGGTATCGCCGGGATGGCGATTGCGCTGATTGCCACTATTTTCGGACCCGATACCGGCAACGTTGCCTGGATCCTGGTGGCGATGATCATCGGCGGGGCGATCGGTATTCGTCTGGCAAAACGCGTTGAAATGACCGAAATGCCGGAGCTGGTGGCGATCCTGCACAGCTTCGTCGGTCTGGCGGCGGTGCTGGTGGGCTTCAACAGCTATCTGTACCACGAACCGGGCATGGAGCCGATTCTGGTCAACATTCATCTGACCGAAGTGTTCCTGGGCATCTTCATCGGTGCAGTGACCTTCACCGGCTCGATTGTGGCGTTCGGTAAGCTGCGCGGTAAGATCTCCTCCAAGCCGCTGATGCTGCCAAATCGTCATAAGCTGAATCTGGCGGCGCTGGTGGTCTCCTTTGTGCTGCTGGTGGTCTTTGTGCGTACCGAAAGCGTAGGTCTGCAGGTGCTGGCGTTACTGGTGATGACCATCATTGCGCTGGCGTTCGGCTGGCACCTGGTGGCCTCCATCGGTGGGGCTGATATGCCGGTTGTGGTGTCGATGCTGAACTCCTACTCCGGTTGGGCGGCCGCAGCGGCTGGCTTTATGCTGAGCAACGACCTGTTGATTGTCACCGGTGCGCTGGTGGGCTCTTCCGGTGCGATTCTGTCCTACATCATGTGTAAGGCGATGAACCGCTCATTCATCAGCGTTATCGCCGGTGGTTTTGGCTCTGACGGCTCCTCGACCGGTTCTGACGAAGAAGTGGGCGAGCACCGTGAGATCAGCGCAGAAGATACGGCAGAGATGCTGAAAAACTCGCACTCGGTCATCATCACCCCAGGCTATGGCATGGCGGTGGCGCAGGCGCAGTATCCGGTTGCTGAAATCACCGAGAAGCTGCGCGCGCGCGGCATCAAGGTGCGCTTTGGCATCCACCCGGTAGCGGGGCGTCTGCCAGGCCACATGAACGTGCTGCTGGCAGAAGCGAAAGTGCCTTACGACATCGTGCTGGAGATGGACGAGATCAACGATGATTTCGCCGACACCGACACCGTGCTGGTCATTGGCGCCAACGACACCGTTAACCCGGCGGCGCAGGACGATCCACGCAGCCCAATCGCCGGGATGCCGGTTCTGGAAGTGTGGAAGGCGCAGAACGTGATTGTCTTCAAACGTTCCATGAACACCGGCTACGCTGGCGTTCAGAACCCGCTGTTCTTCAAAGAGAACACCCACATGCTGTTTGGCGATGCCAAAGCCAGCGTGGATGCGATCCTGAAAGCACTGTAATTCGCGTTCTCCTCAAAAACCGCTCTTCGGGGCGGTTTTCTTATTTCTGCGGTCAGCGTTTCTCCTCTGTCTATACTTTACCCTTTGTGTACTACGAGGAGGTGAAATGCAATTTTTGTCCCGCTTCGACATCCTGGAGCTGATGATGACGCCGACATTCTGGGTAAGCGTCGCCACGGTTATCGTCGTGACGCTGCTGGTCTACTGGCTTCTGACGCGCCTGATCGCATTCGTTAAGAGAGGGATCACAACCTGGGGAGATAAGCATCCAACCACAAACAGGATGCGTTTTATCCTGACCGATATGCTTAACCGCACCAGTCGCTTCCTGCTTTTTGTTGTGGCGCTGCTCATCAGCCTGCGTTTTGTTGACTTACCCGACCGGCTCTTTAGCACCGTAAGCCACGCCTGGTTCCTGGTCTTCGCGATACAGGTGGCGCTCTGGCTGGATCAGGGCGTGGTGTCGTGGCTGCGACACGTTATGCTGGCCCCCGGCAGTCATAAAAATCCGGTTACCCTGGTGATCACCGGTCTTATCCTTCGCGCTATCGTCTGGTCTGTGATGCTGCTGTCGATTCTCGCTAACGCGGGCGTCAACATCACCGCGCTGGTGGCAAGCCTGGGGGTAGGGGGTATTGCTATCGCCCTCGCCGTACAAACCATTCTGAGCGACGTCTTCGCTTCGCTTTCTATCGGCTTTGATAAACCGTTTGAAATTGGTGATTTCGTGGTGTTCAACGACGTGGCGGGAACGGTGGAACACATAGGCTTAAAAACGACCCGTATTCGTAGCCTGAGTGGGGAGCAGATCGTTTGCGGTAACGCCATTTTGCTTCAGCAGACGCTCCACAACTATAAACGTATGCAGACCCGTCGCATCGTCTTCACGTTTGGTGTCGCCAGCGACACGCCGCCTGAAAAGCTGCGCTATGTGGGGGATATGGTCAGGCAGATCATCACCGATGTGGGTGAGACAAAGTTCGATCGCGCCCATTTCCTCGGGTTTGACCGTGACCGCCTGACGTTTGAAGTGGTTCATATTGTCAATACGGCGGATTACAACAAATACATGGATATCCAGCAGGAGATTAATATCCGTATTCTCGAAGGGCTGAACGCCCAGGAGATTAAGCTGGCGCTGCCCAGCATGGTGTTGCACGCACCGTGGATGCAGGATCGATCAACTGAAGAGACACAGACAGCAATCGAGAGCTGATAAGAAAAGCCCGCCGGGGAGGCGGGCGAATAGACTGACGTTAATCGTCTTCCGGGTCATCCAGCTCAACCGGTGTCTGGTACTCATCCGGCTTAATGACCAGCAGGTCGCAGCGCAGATGGTCAATCACCTGTTCCGCGGTATTGCCCAGGAACGCGGCAGAAATACCGGTCCGTCCGATGGTGCCCAGCACCACAATCCCTGCCTGCAGATGTTCGGCTAAATCCGGGATCACCTCTTCAGGCAACCCTTTCTCGACATGCGTCATGTTCTCATCAATGCTGAACTTCTGGCGCAACGCTTTCATGGCCAGCAGGTGCTGTCCGCGGATCGCGTCGTTATATACGCTCGGGTCAAATTCAGGCAGTTCGATGGCAATATTGATAGGGGTAACCGGGTAAGCGCCGACCAGATGCACTTCGGTGTGGTTAACCTGCTCGGCAAGCAGCAGCGTCTCTTTGACCAGCTTTTCATTCAGCGAATTGTGATAATCCTCTTCGCTTGCCAGGTTTACTGCCACGACGGCTTTGCCGCCTTCAGGCCACGGCTGATCTTTCACCATCCAGACCGGGCACGGGCATTTACGCAGCAAGTGCCAGTCTGTCGGCGTGAAGATCACGGATTCCAGCTTGTCGTGCTGGTGCGCCATTTTCAGCAGCAGATCGTGCCCACCGGCGACGACCTCCTGGATAATCGCTTCAAAGGGGCGGTTATGCCAGACCACTTTAATATCGATAGGCACACCCGCTTCCAGGTAGTATTTCGCCTGTTCGCGGATCCACGCGGTACGTTGGCTGATCACTCCCTGACGCATAGCGGTACGCTCGTCAGGCGACAGAAGGGTGGTCATCTCATACGAGAAGTCATAGATCGGCAAAAACGCTTTGATTTTGCCACCAATCCGTTGATGTAAATACACAGCACGTCGTAATGCCGGCTGATCGTCCTGATTAGGATCGATAGCTACCAGCATGTTTTGATACTTTGCCATACAGGTCTCCTTACTACTGTCACCACAGTCTGTAATTAAAAGAGTAACCTATATATCCTGAATGAAACAGAGGTAAGGTTTTGCCAGATCAATAATTCATGAAAATATCTCAGAAGAATAGCACCGTCGTTGTCACCGCGATAAACGCGATCAACAGCAGCACCATCACCACGATGGCAAACGTGGTGGAGTCCTGAACGTAGGTTTTTTCCTCTCCCTTCATTGGGCCGACAAGCATGATCCAGATGAAGAGGAAGGTCACGGAGGCAATAACAACTGAAACGAAAAATAAACTTTCTCTCAATTTAACCTCAACGAGAACCTTTCAGGAGCGGGGGATGTCTGTCGCAGGGGCGGGAAGTGGTGTGCTTACCTGCCAGACCAATAAACCATAAAAATTTATCGGCCTGGCATCAATCATTTGTGGGGTTTATGCCACGTTGCGGGCGTGGCCGGCAAGAACAGCCAGCGCTTCACCGTTTTCGATGGTGATGTATTTCCCTTTAACAGCCAGCATGCCGCTTTTCTGGAAACGGCCCAGCAGACGGCTGATGGTTTCCACGGTCAGGCCCAGGTAGTTACCAATATCGCCACGGGTCATGGTGAGACGGAACTCACGTGGAGAGAAACCACGTTCGGCGAAACGTCGGGAGAGGTTATAGATAAATGCAGCCAGGCGCTCTTCCGCATTCTTTTTGGACAGCAGCAGGATCATGTCCTGATCGCCTTTGATCTCACCGCTCATCAGACGCATCATCTGCTGACGCAGGTTTGGCATTTTGCCTGACAGATCGTCCAGCGTTTCAAACGGGATTTCGCAGACCATTGAGGTTTCCAGCGCCTGCGCAAAGCTCGGGTGATGGCCAGTACCGATGGCGTCAAAGCCGACCAGATCGCCTGCCAGATGGAAGCCGGTGATCTGCTCATCACCCTGTTCGGTGATGGTATAGCTTTTGATGGTGCCAGAACGGATAGCATAGAGCGATTTCAGTTCGTCTCCCGCTTTAAACAGCGTCTGCCCTTTCTGAATAGGCTTTTTGCGCTCGATGATGTTATCAAGCTGGTCAAGCTCATGCTCATTCAGGGTAAACGGGATACAGAGCTGGCTGATGCTGCAATCCTGGCAATGGATAGCACAACCGCCAGACTGAATGCGTCGTATAATTCGCTTTTCTGGGATCATAGGTTTGCTCAAGCCTTAATTGATATTGGTCAATTTTAACATCTTTTTGGTAAGTACGTAAGCCTGGCAAACCATCAATAAGGACAAGAGACGGCAACGTGTTGCCATCTTCTTGAAATTCCACAGCTTGATTATGGATTTTTAGCCTAACCGGTAGAAAATTAAGCACAAAAAGCCTGGGAACTACAGCAAAAGATACCCTTCGTGACGCAGTAACCACTCCTTGCGCTGCACACCGCCGGCATAGCCGGTCATGGTGCCGTTGCGGCCGATCACACGATGGCAGGGCACCACGATACTGACGGGGTTAGAACCGTTCGCGGCACCCACCGCCCGCGCCGCGCCCGCGCGGCCTAACTGTTCTGCGAGCTGGCCGTAGTGCATAACCTGACCACACGGAATATCGCGTAGCGCCTGCCAGACTTCACGCTGGAATGGCGTACCGGCCGTGGCGGTTGGCAGGTCATTGATAATGCTGAGATCGCCCTCGAAGTACGCCGCCAGCTTGTCGCTCAGCCCACCTGGATTGGTGGCACTGATACGCTCAAAACCCTGGGCCCGGTAATGGATGTTGAGCAGTTCTTCCATGCGATCGCTGTGCTCTTCCCATTCCACGGCACGCAGATGGAACTGCTCGTCGGCGATAACCCACAGCGGCCCAAGCGGCGTTGCAATTTTATCTTCGAGTAATCTCAGCATCCTCTTTCCTTTAATTCAGCCTCGGGTAGATACCCGGTCCTATCGGCAGGCCGACAAGATACCATGCCACCAGCATCACCAGCCATACCCCTAAAAAGATAAGCGGATAGGGTAAAACCAGCGAATAGTAGGTACCCAGCTTCGCCTCCGGTTTATAGCGCTGCAGGAAGCCCAAAAACAGCGGTACGAATGGCGAAACCGGCGCCAGCGGGATCACCGAGGAGTCGGCGATACGGAACAGGATCTGCGCAAAGGCCGGATGGAAGCCCAGCATCATAAACATCGGCACGAAAATGGGGGCCAGAATCGACCAGATGGCGGATCCGCTGGCGATAAACATGCACAGCAGTGACGACAGCAGCGCCAGACCCACAAACGCCGGGACGCCGCTTAACCCGGCGGCTTCCAGCGCATCGGTCAGGCCAACGGCCATAAATTTGCCCATGTTGCTCCAGTTAAACATGGCGACGAACTGGGCCAGCGGGAAGACCATCACGATAAAGCCCGCCATCTCCTTCATCGGCTCAATCATCAGCTGCGGCAGATCGGCCTGGCGGCGGATTTTGCCGGTGGCGATGCCATACGCGAGCGAGACGACAAAGAAAAACAGGATGATCAGCGGCACAATGCCCTGTATAAACGGCGAGGGCAGGACGGTATGTTTCACCGGGTCGCGCAGGATACCGTTCTCCGGCACTACCATCAGCGCCACCATCGCGATAAATACCAGCGAGACTATCCCGGCGACGCGCAGGCCAAAGCGTTGCTCTTTGCTCAGCGTTTCCAGCTTTTCGTCACTACGGCCTTCCCATTTCCCTAACCGCGGCTCGATGATCTTATCGGTAATCAGCCCGCCAACAAGCGTCAGGACGATGACCGAACTGGCCATAAAGTACCAGTTGTCGATCACGCTGACGTGCATGGCCGCATCGATTGTTTTCGCCGCCTCGGTGCTAATCCCCGAAAGCAGGACATCGGTGGTGACGATCAGCAGATTGGCAGTGAAACCGCATCCCACACCGGCAATTGCCGACAACAGACCCGCCACGGGGTGACGCCCGACGGCAAGGAAGATCAGCGCCCCCATCGGCGGCATGATCACCAGCGCGGCATCGGAAGAGATGTGGCTGAAAAACGCGATAAACAGCACCATATAGCTGGCGTAGCGTGCGCTGACGTGAGAAGCCATTTTCACCATCAGCGCGGGGAGCAGTCCAACGCGCTCAGCCAGTCCGGCCCCCAGCACCAGCGCCAGAATGGCGCCCAGCGGCGCAAAACCGCTGAAGTTTTTAATCACATTCGGTAAAAACCAGTGCAACCCTTCAATGCTCAGCAGGTTCTTTACGCTTACCATGCTGCCATCGGCCGGGCTGCGCACGCTCACCCCTAAGGCAGACAGCACGGCTGTCGCCACCATCAAAACCACGATCAACCAGATAAAAAGCAGGAAAGGGTGTGGCACTTTATTGCCGATCCTTTCAACCCAGCCATAGAGCTTACCGGATGGGGAATGCGAAGGTATGGATGACATACTCATGGGCGTTCCTCGGGACTGTTGTGTTGTTGTGTTGTGTTTTTTTATTTTAAAGGTGACGGTGTCACGCCCGCAGGGATCGGACACACGTACGGTTTTTCTTGTGTTTGTTGTTCGAACTCTTCACGACATTTTTTCAGCAGGTCTGCGTCCTGCAGCAGATGTAGCGCGGTGGCGCCCATCACTTTCCCGGCCAGCAGCATGCCTTTATGGGCAATGGACGTTCGCCCCTGAGCCACCAGTTGCCAGGTGTGCAGCGGCGTGCCGACGGTAAAGCAGGGGCTGAAACACTGGGCGACGGGCATTTTCCAGCTAACGTCACCCACGTCCGTGGAGCCAGCCAGCACGTTATCGGTGATGGCGTAAGGCGCGACCTCGTCCACCAGCAGGGTCTCCTGGTGGCGGCGGGCAAAGGCTTTACCTTCGTTCCCCCCGGTTGCAGCAATGTTTCTGAGGCTGTTTTGCAGATCGTTTGCCGTCAGGGTGGCGCGGATCTCCCGGGCAAAGGCGCGTTCCTCCTCCGTCCAGGCTGGCGTGCCGTAATGTTGCAGGGCGCGATACATCGCCGCTTCGAGCGTGCGGTTTGGCAGGTAGCTGGAGCAGGCTTTATCAAAGCGACACTCGACGGTAGTTTCGGTCATCAACGCCGCACCCTGAGCGATCTTCTCAATACGCGCGTAGATTTGCTGCGCGTCGGCCATCTCCGGGGCGCGGATCAGGTACAGCACTTCGGCCTGCGCCTGCACCACGTTGGGGGAGATGCCGCCGGTATCGGTTATGGCGTAATGGACGCGTGCTTTCTCGATGATATGTTCGTTGAGGAAGTTGGTGCCGGTGGTCATCAGCGTCACCGCATCCAGCGCGCTGCGCCCCAGATGCGGCGAGTTTGCCGCATGCGCCGCCACGCCCTTAAAGCGCCAGGCGGCCTGGATATTGGCCAGCGTACTGACGTTAAACATGCCGGCAAACGCTTCCGGGTGCCAGGTGACCGCGGCGTCAACGTCGTCAAACAAGCCCTCACGGACCATAAACGTTTTACCGGAACCGCCTTCTTCGCCGGGACAACCGTAAAAACGCACGGTTCCACTCCCGCCGTGCTGCTCCAGCCAGCTTTTCACCGCAACGGCACCTGCAAACGCCGCGGTGCCGAGCAGGTTATGCCCGCAGCCGTGGCCGTTAGCACCGGGCGTGGTGGCGTGTGCCGTCGCGCAGTGTGCCTGCTGGCTTAATCCGGCCAGCGCGTCATATTCGCCGAGCAGGGCAATCACCGGTTTACCGCTACCGAAGCTGGCGATAAAGGCATTCGGAATGCCGCCAGCCTCACGGGTCAGGGTGAAGCCTTCCGCTTCCAGCGCGCTGGCCAGCCGCTCTGCGGACCAGAACTCTTCAAAGCGGGTTTCCGGGTGATCCCAGATTTCGTCGGCAATGTCGGTGAACGTCTGACATCGCGTGTCGATTGCATCGGCAATAAAAGCGTAGTTCTCCTGCATTACACACCTCGCGTCCAGGGGAAATTCAGCGCAGTGCGCGCCAGCGTTTCGATAGCGACGGTCATGACGCGCTCATCAAAGTCGAATTTTTCATTGTGATGTCCGGCGCTCAAATCGGTGCCAAACACCATATAGGAGGCCATGCCACCGTTTTCTTGCACCCGGGCCATCATCAGCGTGGCGTCTTCAGAACCGGCCGGGGCTTTGACCTTATCAATGGCCTGTTCCACACCGGGCACCTGGCTTGCCTGCTGGCGCAGATAATCCACCCAGGCAGGTGTCGGAGCGCTGGCGGTGGCAGCCCCCATCAGGCGCATCTCAGCCGTCACGCCGTAGAGCGCGGCGGCACCGGTAATGACGGATTGCGCGCGTTCGAACACATACTGATTGATCGCCTCGCTCTCGCCACGGGTTTCGACCTTAAGCAGGGCATGGGCGGGTACCACATTGCGTCCGCTGCCGGCCTGCATCACTCCCACATTCACCCGGGAAGCCCCTTCGCTGTGTGGCGCAATGCTGTGCAGCGCGAGCGCGGCCTGGGCGGCGGCGAGCAGGGCGTTACGGCCTTCTTCCGGTTTACCGCCTGCGTGTGCGGCAACGCCGGTAAACGTCGCGTCAAACTTGGTTGTCGCCATAAAGTTATCGCTGCCACAGATCACCGTCCCGGCAGGCACCCCGGTACCAATGTGAATGGCGGTGAAATAGTCCACCCCGTCCAGTGCCCCGGCGGCCACCATGGCGCGTGCGCCGCGAGTGCCTTCTTCGGCAGGCTGGAAGATCAGCCTGATGGTGCCGTTCAGCTGCGCTTTGTTGTGCATGAGCACGTGCGCCAGCCCAAGGCCAATCGTGGTATGGCCGTCGTGCGCGCAGGCGTGCATCATGCCCGGATTGCAGGAGGCAAAGCCGTCGCGGAACGGGCGGTGGCTGTCGTCGAGCGCTTCGCTCAGGTCGAGAGCGTCCATGTCCACGCGAAACGCCAGCGTCGGGCCGGGACGGCCGGTGTTAAGCGTGGCAACCAGACCGGTGAAGCCGCCTTCAAACGGCGCGAGCCATTTTTCGGGCGCGCCCTGCGCACGGGCGCGGGCAAATTCTCGCGTCAGGGTGGCGTTATCCGGCAACCCCATACGGCTTTCGGCATCCACCACGTCGCGGCCCATCGCCAGGTCATAACCCAGGCTATCCAGGATCTCCGCGACCTTTGCGGCAGTCCGAAATTCCACCCAGCCGGATTCGGCAAAATGGTGAAAATCGCGACGCCATGCGCTCAGTTGCGGGGCTAAGGTTTGGATGTACTGTGCCAGTGAGTCCATATCTGTTCCTGTCATCATTAAAATATGTGAACTGCTTCACGCTGTGATAGTTTTTACTTATCACTAACCGATTTTTCACAGTTTTAACCGTTCAGGAATTACCGTCGCACATCCCTTTCCATTAAAGTAGATGACAGTTTCTTTACTCTGATAAACAACGGTTATCGGTCGGGCTATGTCATTTCAGATTAAATTTCATCAAATTCGGGCGTTCGTTGAAGTGGCGCGTCAGGGCAGCATTCGCGGCGCCAGCAGGACGCTGAATCTTTCGCAACCGGCGTTGACCAAATCGATCAAAGAGCTGGAAGAGGGCATGGCGGCGCAGCTCTTTGTGCGCCGAAGCAAAGGCGTGGCGTTAACCGAGTGTGGCGAAGGCTTCTATCAGCGCGCCAGGCTGATTCTGGAAGAGCTGCGCGCGGCGCAGGATGACATTCGCCAGCGGCAGGGCGAGCTGGCCGGGCAGATCAATATCGGGATGGGGGCGAGTATTTCGCGAAGCCTTATGCCTGCGGTTATCACCCGCTTTCATGCGCAGCATCCGCAGGTTAAGGTGCGAATTATGGAAGGACAGCTGGTATCGATGATCAATGAATTACGCCAGGGCGAACTGGACTTCACCATCAATACCTATTATCAGGGGCCTTACGATCATGAATTTACGTTTGAAAAGCTATTAGAAAAACCGTTTGCCGTATTTTGCCGGGAGGGGCATCCGGCGACGGGAGCAACCTCCATTAACGATCTGCTGCATTATAACTGGACCATGCCAACGCCCCGGGGAAGTTATTATAAGCAGTTAGAGGATGTATTTAGCCATCGCTCGCAAATACCCCGCATTGGCGTGGTCTGCGAAACATTTTCGTCGTGTATCAGCCTTGTCGCACAAAGCGATTTTTTAAGCATATTGCCGCAGGAACTGGGTTGTGACCCCCTGGTGGCGGGGCGTCTGGTTATGCTGCCGGTTGTCGAATCACTTCCAAAAGCGACGTATTATTTAATTCAGCGTCGGGATTCACGCCAGACCCCGCTTACGGAGTCGTTAATTACGCAATTCAGACGCGAGGCGCGGGCAATCGTCTCTGCGTGAAACATCATCCATAAAAAAACAGGGCCTGTCCGACATCAGACAGACCCTTCAGTACACACAGCAGTGCATCCCTTCGCATATCCTGGATGTTATATCCATGAGGCAGGTTAATTAAGTTATAACAGCTTTCTCTCAAAATGAAAGGCGGTTGAGTGTTTGATTTTATGGATGTTTAAGCCAAATTGCGTGTTTTATTTACGCTGAAGTTTGAGTTAAGTGATGTTTAATTTTTCCCCGGCTGTCGATTGATATTCATCAGCTTGCTTTCAGCGCCACCCTACCTGGGGGAACGGCTGTTGAGGCACACCCCCCGCGAAGGTATAGTACAGGCTCAGATGTAGCCGGAGGATTTCCATGAACCCTGACGACAAATCACTGTTTCTTGACGCCATGGAGGATGTCCAGCCCCTGAAGCGCTGCGCAGATATTCACTGGCAGCCGAGCCGCAACACGCGGGCGCGCCAGGAGATTGATACCGAGCAACTGGATAACTTCCTCACCCTGGGCTTTCTGGAACTTCTGCCCCTGGATGAGCCGCTGGCATTTCAGCGTGAAGGGATACAACAGGGCGTAATGGATAAGCTGCGCTCGGGGAAATACTCTCGCGAGGCCAGCCTGAACCTGTTACGTCAGCCCGCCGAGCGTTGCCGCCAGATGCTGTACGCCTTTATTCGCCAGGCCGGACGCGACGGATTACGCAATCTGATTATCATTCATGGAAAAGGGCGCGAACAGAATGCTCATCCTAACGTGATACGTAGCTATCTGGCGCGCTGGTTAACAGAGTTTGAGGAAGTGCAGGCCTTCTGCGTGGCGCTGCCGCATCACGGCGGCAGCGGGGCCTGTTATGTTTCACTGCGAAAATCCAACGACGCGAAACAGGAGAACTGGGAACGGCACGCCAAGCGCAGCCGTTAACGGGATTAGCGCGGGCGAGGTGCTCGCCCGCGCTGAACTCAGAAGGTTTCCCAGTTGCTGTCGGTGGCGGTGCCTGCCGTGGCCGGGCGCAACAGCTGTGGTGTTTTCACATGCGTTGTACGGGGCGCGGTGGCCTGTTGTTTACCGTTCAGACGAAATGCCGCCACCGCCTGGCGCAGCTGTTCGGACTGATCTTCCAGCGCCGCTGCCGCCGTGGCGGACTGCTGCACCAGCGCGGCGTTTTGCTGGGTGACGCTGTCCATCTGCGAAACGGCCAGGCTCACCTGTTCAATACCGCGACTCTGCTCATCGGACGCAGATGAAATCTCGCCCATGATATCGGTCACGCGGGTGACCGCCGCCACAATTTCCTTCATCGTTGCACCGGCTTCGCTGACCTGTTCAGAGCCGGTATTCACGCGGCTGACAGAGTTCTCGATAAGGCCCTTGATCTCTTTTGCCGCCTGCGCGCTGCGGCTCGCCAGGGTACGTACTTCCCCGGCGACCACCGCAAAGCCACGGCCCTGTTCCCCGGCGCGTGCGGCTTCTACCGCGGCATTCAGCGCCAGAATGTTGGTCTGGAAGGCAATGCTGTCAATCACGCCGGTGATGTGGGCAATTTGCTGCGAACTGTCGGCAATTTCCGTCATCGTGCGGACAACGTTATCCACCACATGACCGCCGCGCGCCGCGGTCTCAGACGCGTTCTTCGCCAGCAGGGTCGCCTGACGGGCGTTGTCGGAGTTCTGTTTCACCGTGGCGGTCAGCTCTTCCATGCTGGCTGCGGTCTCTTCCAGCGAGGCGGCCTGTTCTTCCGTACGGGCGGAAAGATCGTTGCTCCCGGCGGCAATTTCGCCTGCGCCGGTGTAGATGGAGTCGGTACTGCCGCGTACGGCGCTGACCGTGGTGACCAGAGATTGCTGCATCTCATGCAGACCGGCCGCCAGCTGGCCCATCTCATTGCGGCCAGAGAGGGTAATATCCTGCGTCAGGTCGCCCGCCGCAATGGTACGAATATGGTTCATAATGGTTTGCAGCGGTTTTAACAGCAGGTGCTGTAAACCCTGCCAGATCACCACCAGCACGGCGATAACTGCCAGGAATATTGCCGCCAGCGTCCATTTCATCTGGGTAAAGCTGCTCTGGTTCTCTTCGGCCGCGGCTTTCAGCAGCGTGTTGTTTTCGGCGCGCCAGCGGTTATAGACCGCTTCCATATCGTCCTGTGCCTGCTGCGCATCCAGATCGCCATAGGCCTGATAGTTGTCGGCACGCAGATACTCAATCGACAGACGCATCACTTCGTGCATCTGGTTCCAGGATTTCAGCATCTCGTCGGTTAGCGCCGCACTCTGGCCGTTAACCTGCGGCAGGGCCTGCCACTGTTTGTTATAGGCTTCTGCTTTAGCCAGAGAGTTACCCGCGGTGCCAAGCAGTTTGTTGATCGCCTCAAGGGACGCCGGATCGCGCTGATTTTTCAGATAGCGGATGGCCACGCGCGTCACGGTAACGCGCGTTTTGATGAGGGTGTTAACGCTGTCACTCAGGCTCTCCTGCTGGGCATTAAGCACCCCGGAGTTCTGGAAGTTATGGCGATCGTTGCTGACGGCAGAGTAGAACAACCCTCCCGTGACAACTTGTAGCAGGCAGAATATGGTGAGAGCAAAGATAATACCGGTAATCACGTGCAGATTTTTCAGCATAGCGGTCGTCCGTAAGAAAGTGCAGGGGTACACAAATACTATCGTCGTCTAAAATTTAAACTTTAATTTAACTCGCGCTTAACTATGGGTTCTGGTCGGGAACCTGTTGTAAATCCGGATCTTTTTTATGAGGAAGGTGAACATGAGCAGCATCGATAAAAGCGGGACATACGCGCTGGGCACACGCACGGTTAAACGGCTGGGTTACGGCGCAATGCAGCTGGCCGGGCCGGGCGTTTTTGGGCCACCGAAGGACAAAAATGCCGCGCTGGAAGTGCTCCGGGAAGCCGTGGCGGCGGGCGTGAATCATATCGATACCAGCGATTTTTATGGTCCGCATGTGACTAACCAGCTGATCCGCGAGGCGCTGCATCCGTACCGGGACGATCTTACCCTCGTCACCAAAATCGGTGCGCGACGCGATGATAAAGGCGCCTGGCTGCCGGCCTTTTCCGCCCAGGAGCTGACCCAGGCGGTACACGACAACCTGCGCAATCTGCAGCTGGATGTGCTGGACGTGGTGAACCTGCGGATTATGTTTAGCGCACACGGACCGGCGGAAGGCTCGATCGCTGAACCGCTGTCCACCCTGGCAGAGCTACAGCAGCAAGGGCTGGTGCGACATATTGGTCTGAGCAATGTCACCGCCACGCAGGTTGCCGAGGCGCAGAAGATGGTGCCCGTGGTGTGTGTGCAAAACATGTACAACATCGTGAACCGTAGTGACGATGCGCTGGTGGATTCGCTTGCGCAGCAGGGGATTGCTTATGTGCCGTTCTTCCCGCTGGGCGGTTTTACGCCGCTGCAATCTTCCGGGCTGCAGGCGGTGGCGGACGACCTGGGGGCGACACCGATGCAGGTTGCGCTGGCCTGGCTGCTGCAACGTTCTCCGAACATTCTGCTGATCCCGGGAACCTCTTCCGTGACGCATCTGCGGCAAAACCTCGCGGCAGGGGAGCTGGTGTTACCGCCTGACGCGCTGGCTACGCTGAATGCGCTGGTGTAATCACGTATAAACAGAGCCCGGAGGGATCCGGGCTTTGTTATTTAACGATCGGCAAATCGGAATAGCGCGTGGTGTAGCAGGGCGACAGCATATCCCGCTTCATCGCCCAGGATTTCACCGCCCCCTGGCCCGCAAACCACACAGACCCCCGGCCTGAACGGTTAAGGCGGTCGATAACCTGCATCAGGGCTGTGCTGTCTGGCCGCGGTGGGTGTTCATCGAACAGGCTAAGCTGTGCCACGCCCTGACTGAAAAAGTCACTGAGCATGACGCCTGCTTTCATATAGCGATGCCCCTCTTTCCAGATTCGGTTCAATGACTCGATAGCTACCCTGATAATATCCCGCGTATCGTTGGTGGGGATCGTCAGCTTACCGGAGGCCTGGTTACCATAAAAAACCTCGTCCTCTGCATGCGGGCTGGTGCGAATAAACACGCTGATATAACAGCAAAACTGTTTCTCTTCGCGCAGCTTCTCGGCGGCGCGTTCCGCATAGGCGCAGATCGCCTGGTGCATATCGTCATACCGGGTGATACGGCTGCCGAAGGAGCGGCTGCAGATGATTTGTTGCTTTGTTGGCGAAAACTCTTCCAGCGCCAGACACGGTTCACCGCGTAACTCGCGGGCGGTTCTTTCCAGCACGACATTAAAGTGTTTACGGATCACCCAGCTTGAACATTCCGCCAGATGCAGGGCAGTCTCGATCCCCATCAGATTCAGTTTTTTGCTGATCCTGCGCCCGACGCCCCACACTTCGCTGACCGGTACCAGTGACAGCAGTTTACGCTGACGATCGATATTCGATAAATCCACCACACCGTTGGTTTTCTTCCAGGTTTTGGCGGCATGGTTAGCCAGCTTGGCTAAGGTTTTGGTGGGCGCGATACCGACCCCGACCAGCAGGCCGGTCTCTTTGTACAGGCGCTGGCGGATAGCCTGACCGAACGCCTCCAGAGACATACACTGGCTGACGCCCGTCAGATCCAGAAAGGCTTCATCAATCGAGTAGATCTCCACTCTCGGGGCCATCTCTTCGAGAATGGTCATCACCCGACGGCTCATATCCGCATACAGCGCATAATTGGAGCTAAAGACGTGTACCTTCTGGCGTCTCAGCTCATCCTTCAGCTTGAAGTAGGGACCGGCCATGCCGATCCCCAATGCTTTTGCTTCTGCTGAACGTGAAATGATACAGCCGTCGTTGTTTGAAACGACCACCACGGGTTTCCCCTTAAGGTCAGGCCGAAACGCCGTCTCGCAGGAGGTGTAAAAACTGTTTACGTCAACGAGCGCGAACATGGCGGTTAGCTTTCAGGGTAAACGTCACAACGCCGAAGATCTCCAGTTCGTCTTCTGCGGCAAAAACGACCGGTGCGTAGTCAGGATTATGGGGGATGAGCTGAAGACGCGGATGCGTTTGCAGCTCCTTCACGGTAAATTCGCCCGCGACCGCCGCAATCACAATATCGCCATGAACGGCGTTTAACGAACGGTCAACCACCAGCAGGTCACCATGGCTGATGCCTGCGCCGATCATCGAATCACCGCTCACCCTGACAAAATAGGTCGCGCTGGGGTGTTTGATCACCAGCTTGTTCAGATCAAGGCTATCCTCGACATAATCCTGAGCAGGGCTGGGGAAGCCACAGGGCACCCGCTCCATAAACAACGGAAGCAATAACGTGGCATCAGGCCCCAAAGGAGAGATCAACTGCATAATGGTTAACTCATATTACTGTGTTTATATACAGTATTCATGATTAACCAGAACGATCAAGAGACGGGAGGGGAATTTTCCGGAACTCGTTGAAAGTCGAAAATTTTTAGTTCAACAAGGCGGCGCTGGCGAGTATGCATTCTGGAAAGTTTAATTTTTCTTAATTATTTCAGGCAGTAGCTGTTCTATGGCCCCCACAACGCTTCTGACCCTGTGTGGAATAAAGCGAGCGTCCGGATAAACCGCATAGAGAAAGCGGTCGGGTAACCGCCACGCGGGGAGTACCTGCACCAGCGTGCCGGTTTGCAACGCCCGTGCCGCGAGCGGTAGCTGCATACCGCCAATACCCATGCCTGCCTCCAGCGCCTGTAACAGGGCGTTGCTGGTATTGGCGCGGAAAACGGTATTCACTGCAATATCAATCGTTTCGTCATCAGAAACCAGGCGAAGAGGTGCGTCCAGCGGGATGCCGCTGAATCGCACGTGGGGAAGCGCCGCCAGCGCGTACACGGACTCTACCGGCGGGAATGACGGGGCGGCAAAGAGCGGCGTTTCAATGCGTGCCAGTACGCGTGCGGCATGGGTTTGCGGAGGCTCCGCGCTCAGCCGAAGCGCCACATCCACCCCTTCGGTGACCAGATCGGCGATGCGGTCATCAAGCGAAACCTGCAGATGTAATTCAGGATTCATGCGCTGTAGCGTCAGCAGGCGCGGCAACACGATCTGGCCCAGGCCGCTCGGCAACTGCACATGTACGGCCCCCTGATATTGATGCTCAACCGGGTTCAGGCGTCGCTCTGCTTCCTGCATGGCCTCCAGCACAAGCTGCATATCCCGCCGGTAACGCTCACCCTGCGCGGTGAGCTTCATCCTGCGCGTTGTACGATGCAGCAATACCACACCGAGCTCTTCCTCAAGGGCGGCGATCTGCTGGCTGACGGCGGACTGCTTGATCCCGGCCAGGCGAGCGGCAGCGGAAAAGGAGCCCGCTTCGGCGACGCGCAGAAAGGTGGAAATGGCGTTGAGCTTGTTATTCATTTCGTGATTCTGCTTATAAATGCCATCGGATTTGGGGGATATATCAGAAAAAAGTAATAGATCACACTGTGTCTGTCACCCCTTTCGGAGAAACACCATGAATACGACGCAGCAACACAGGGTCGCGCTGGTCGCTGGCGCCAGCGGGATTGTTGGCAACCAGCTGGTCAAAACGCTTTTGCGCCATCAGTGGGAGGTCATTGGCCTGAGCCGCCAGGCGGTATCTCACCCTGAAGGCATTGCGATGGTTAATGTTGATTTACTGGATGCGCAGGACAGCGCGCGGGCACTGTCATCGCTCAGCGGGATCACTCATGTGTTTTACAGCGCCTGGGTCAATGCCGCGAACTGGACAGAGATGGTTGAACCGAACGTCACCATGCTGCGCCATCTGGTCAGTAACCTCGAAAACACGGCCCCCCTTGAGACGGTCAGCCTGATGCAGGGCTACAAAGTCTACGGCGCGCATCTTGGCCCGTTCAAAACCCCGGCACGTGAAAGCGATCCCGGCGTACCGGGCGCGGAGTTTAATGCGGCCCGGCTCAGGTGGCTTAGCGATTTTCAACGGGGAAAAGCGTGGCACTGGAGCGCCATCCGGCCGGGCGTGGTGGGCAGCACGGTGCCGGGTAACGCCATGAATCTTGCCCTGAGCATCGCGCTGTACGCATCGCTGTGTAAGGCGCTGAATTTACCGCTGCGTTTTCCCGGCGCCGAACAGACCTGGCACAGCATTGTTGATCATACAGACGGTGAATTGCTGGCAGAGGCGACCGTGTGGGCCGCCACGTCGCCGGTAGCAGAGAACCAGGCATTCAATGTGAATAACGGTGATATCTGGCGCTGGAGCGAGCTGTGGCCACGCATTGCACACTGGTTTGAACTGGAGTCTGCACCCCCGGTCCGGCTCTCATTTCAGCAGTTGTTTACGGACTACCGCACGGTATGGCGCGAACTCGCCGCAGCTCGCGGGCTGGTGGAAAGCGATATTTTGCAGCTGAACGACGGACAGTTTGCCGACTTCGTGTTTAGCTGGGATTACGATATGTTTGGCGATGGCAGCAAGCTGCGTCGGGCCGGGTTCACCGCCATGCGGGCCACCGACGAGATGTTTTTCAGCCTGTTCGCACAGCTCAGGGCGGCACGCATTATTCCCTGACAGGGGGGGATGTTGTTCTCAGGAACGAACCCGTTATACTCGCTCATGACTGTGATCAACGGGATTGGTGAATATGCGGGAAGCAATCAGCGTTTTATTAATGGCTCTGCCGGTTATTGGGTTATATCTGGTGATAAGGAATGGAGTGAGGTCATTTCGCCAGCCAAAACGCATCGTTTCAGATGCCCAGGGCAAGAAGAAAATATCCACTAACCCGTGGTTTTTTGATTGTTTTTTCCGCAAGGTTTATTTTTATGATGACCGCTATTTTTATGAAATTCAGAAGGATAGAACCACTCAGGTTGAACTGACCAGAATAGTAAACATTAAGCCGGGATCGACGATGGTCAATAATCGTCGGATCTGGTCAGTAAGCTATGTTGAAAACGGAAGGGAAAAACAGGTGCAGTTTTACCCGAACGTAACGATGTTTAATCATAATTTCTCTGCTTTTTTGATAGCGGTAAAAAACGCCAATCCACACGCCGATATTAAAGATCTTTCCGTTTTCAATTTCTGAATGCCACCATGCGGCATTCAGAGACGATCCAGCCAGTCACTAACCATTAACGCATCGACGCTCTGAACGCGGTACCCGCCAGCCCGTGACAAATCGCGACGATGCACCTCCAGCGCATTGATCAGACCTTCGGCCTCCTGGCAACGAAGGAGGACGCCAGATCCTGCTGGGCAATATGCTGAAGACCATCACCGCAAATGGCATAAAGACACAGCAACTGGCGGAAGAGGATATTGCTGAGGTCCTGAGAACCCATTTTGCGCTGACGGCCGCGTAACGGATCGGGGGACAATTTCGCTTTCAGCACAGACCGGGTTTTATACGCTGTGCCGGTTGCGTAAACCGTCCCCCCACTGTAATAACAGACTGAACGACGCGGGCAGTACCGTGAGTGTGACCAGCGTCGCGACCAGCAACCCCCCGATAATGGCATACGCCATAGGTCCCCAGAATACCTGGTGCGAGATGGGGATCATGCCCAGAATGGCGGCACAGGCGGTCAGACAGATAGGTCTGGCCCGGTGCTCTGCGGCTGCGATAATGGCGGCATCGTTCGTCATCCCCTGAGCCAGATTGCTGTCAGCTTCGCCGAGCAGGATCACCGCGTTACGAATGATCATGCCCGCCAGCGCGATCACGCCCAGCAGGGCGACGAACCCCATCGGTGTTCCACCCGGCAGCATCGCCAGAACGATGCCCGGTAAGCCAAACGGGGCCATGAACAGGGCCAGAAACATCCGGGAATAGCGTCGTAGCTGAAGCATCAGCAATAACACCATAATGACCAGCGTCACCGGAAGAACGGTAAAGACAGAGCGGTTTCCTTTATCGGATTCCGCAACCGCGCCGCCTTCCTCAATACTGTAGCCCGCAGGCAAACGGGCACGCAGTTTATCCACTGCCGGGCGCAGCGCTGCGGAGACGACCTCGGCTCTGAGTCCCGGCGCAAGGTCAGTTTGCACGGTGATAAACGGCAGGCGCTGGCGACGCCAGACAACCGGATCGTCCACACCCCAGACCGGCATTGCGACAGCACTGAGCGGAATTTTTTTGCCATCGTTCCCCTCAACGGTCAGTGACGACAGTGTGGCCAGATTAAGACGTTCACTGTCTCTGGCGCGGAGCACCACATCCACCAGCCGGTCATTATCCCGTATTGAGGTCACGACGCTGCCGGACCAGACCGTATTCAGCGTCCGGGCCAGACTTTCTGACGACACGCCCGCAGCCCGGGCTGCCGTCTGATTCACCTCAAGGGTAATCACTCTCTCCGGTTCACCGGCGGTCTGGTTGACTTCACGTGAGAGCGATGACTGACCAATCACTTCCGTCAGGTGATTCGCCAGCGCCCGAACCTTCACATAGTCCGGCCCGCTAACCCGGTATTTGATTGGCCAGCCGACCGGGGGGCCGAGCTCCAGGGGCGATACGCGTGTGATGATGTCGCTAAATTGCGTCGCCAGTATCTTGTTCAGCTGTGCGTGCAGACGGTCGCGGGCGGCGAGGTTTTTCGCGACCACCACCAACTGGGCACTGTTTTCATTCTCCAGCAGCACATCCATTGGCAGATAAAAACGGATAGCGCCCGATCCTACGTATGTTGAGTAATGATCGATATTGCTATTGCCTGCCAGCGCCTTCTCCAGCTTTTCGGCCTCTCTTTGCGTTTCCGGCTGTGAGGCATTGGCCGGAAGCGTCAGGCTCACCAGCAGCTCTGGTCTGTCGGAAGCGGGAAAAAACTCACCCTGCATAAAGGTCGTCCCGTATATGGACAAAACCAGTGCGGCAAGGGCGCAAAGCACGGTGGTGAGTCGGTGGCGCAATACCTTACGCAGCAGCCAGTGATACCCGCGTGCGAGCCGCCCCGGGCCGGAGGCATGATGCCTGACGTTCTCCGGCAGCAGCCATGTTCCGGTCAGCGGTGAAAACAGGATCGCGACCACCCATGAACACAGCAGGGCAATCAGCACGACCGCAAACAGAGAAAAGCAGTATTCACCCGCGCTGGATGCCGCAAAGCCGACCGGAATAAATCCGGCGATCATCACCAGTGTGCCGGTGAGCATCGGGAATGCCGTCGTTGTGAACGCCCGGGTTGCCGCTTGCCGACGGGAATCGCCAGCCTCCAGACGAGAAACCATGGTTTCCACGGTGATCATGGCGTCATCCACCAGCAGACCCAGCGCAATAATCAGTGCCCCGAGCGAGATGCGCTGCAGGCCAATCCCGGCCAGCATCATTCCGGCGAAGGTCATGGCCAGAACCAGCGGGATTGCCGCAGCCACAACCAGCCCCGCCCGTAGCCCCAGAGAGACAAATGAAACGGCCAGGACGATAACCACCGCTTCAATAAGAACCCTGATAAAACCACTCACCGCGTCACTGACTATCGCGGATTGATCGGCGACCTTCACCATCTCGATACCGTGCGGCAGCCCGGCGCTGAGGGCGGCCACTCTTTGATTCAACGCGGCGCCAAAGCGCAGCATATTGCCTGTCGGCGCCATTGAAATCGCCAGCCCGATGGCCGGTTTTCCGTTAACCCGGAACGCCGGTGAGGGCGGCTCGGCGCTTTCCCGGGAGAGGGTGGCAATGTCGGTCAAGGGAATATAACGATTGTTAATATGCAGCGTGACCGCGCGTAAACTCTCCTCTGAGGTGAGCGCACCGCTGACGTGGAGTGCGATGTTCTCCTGCCCCGTGCGTATGATGCCCGCCGGGACGACTGCATTCTGCGCCCTGAGCGCCTCCGCAACCTGCTGAATATCCAGACCCATCCCCGCCAGACGGGCCGGGGAAAAGGCCAGAACCATCTGTTCCTGCTGTTCACCCAGCAGGGTGGTTTTGCCGATATCCGGCAGGGACATCAGCTCCCGACGCAGTGTCTCCACCCGATCCCGAACCTCCCGCAGGGTATAGCCTTCGGGGATGAAGCCATAAATTGTGCCGAACGTGTCGTCAAATTCGTCGTTGACATCAGGGCCCTGAACGCCTTCTGGCAGAGACGGAGCGATATCCTGCATTTTCTTCCGCACCTGGTACCAGATATCCGGCACCGTTTGCGGCGGCGTATCATCGCGCAGGTTGACATGAATAACGGTGCGTCCTGCCCGGGTTTCGCTTTCGATATAATCAAGCCAGGGGATCTCCTGTAACTTTTTCTCAAGCGTATCCGTCAGCAGACGAGTCGTGTCCGCTACCGATGCTCCCGGCCACTGCGCGGAGACCACGGCCGTTTTGATGGTAAACGCCGGATCTTCGTTGCGCGGCAGGCGCTCGTAACAGAACACGCCCATCGCCATCACCAGCAGCATAAAGAAACTGACCATCTGCTGATTTTTAAGCGCCCAGGCGGAGAGGTTAAATGTCTCTTTTGTGATTCTCATGTTCATGGCTGCTCCTCCCCGGCAATCACCCGTTCTCCTGAGCGTAATTTGCTCACGCCAGCCGTAATCACTCTGTCACCGGGCGCAAGACCGGAGGCGATGATGACGGAGGAGGCCGTGTAACGTGCAGGCACAACCACGCGCAGTTGCGCCTGAGATTGCCGGTTGATTACAAACACAGCGGGCTTGTCTGCGTAACGACTCAGTGCCGAGGCCGGAAGGACGTAACCGCACGCGGCACTGGAGGGCAGGGTTACGGTGACGCTGGCACCCAGTGCCATGGCGGCGGGCGGGTTGTTCAGGGTGGCTCTGACCCGCCAGGTACGGGTCAGGGGATCGGCCTGAGGTGTGATATCGCGTAACACCGCTGAAGCATAGACCGTCGGGTCGCTGAGCAAGGCGACGCGGAAATCAGCCTTATCTGGTGAGGGGATCTCATCAGGCGCGGCAACATCAAACACCACATCGCGGGCTTCACCGGTCGCCAGCGTCAGCACCGACTGGCCTGCGCTGAGAATCTGGCCCGCAGAGGCGCTGACCGCGGTAATGATACCTTCCTTCGGCGAGAGAAGGCGGGTCCAGCCCAGACTTTCCCGGGCGTTGCGCAGTGCCGCCTCGCTACTTTTCAGACGCGCGCTGGCGACAAGCCAGTCTGCACGGGCTGTGTCGAGTTGTGTGCGGGCTATAGCGCCAGTGGGCATCAGCGTTTGCATTCTGTTGACGTTGAGCGCGGCAATCTGCGCTGAGGCTTTGGCACCCTCATAGTCAGCGGTGGCCGCGTCGAGCTGATTTTGTCCGGTGGTATTGTCGAGGGTCGCCAGCAGTTGCCCGGCGGTAACCCGGTCGCCAATATCGACGACGCGCGTGAGGATCCTGCCCCCGGTACGGAAACTCAGCGTCGTCTCATCATGGGCATGGATCTCACCGGTTCTTTCCAGTGCTGGCAGCGTTTTCGCTGAACCCACCACACTGTAGCGTACCGCCCGCACGGGGTTCGGCGTGTTTTCGTGTTTATCGCCGCAACCGGTTAGCGGGAAGATAGCCAGGGCAAGTATCACCAGGGGAATAAAGTGTAGCCAGGAAAGGGTGCGCGCCACGCTGTATACATGATGCAGGCTGTGGCGGAGGGAGAGAATGAATTCGTCTGACATAACGCCGCTCCAGAAAAGGGATGGCGTTATTTAATCGGCTGTTCATCGAGAAAGATTCGATGTTGTGTCAAGGGTTTATCAAGAGCGGGAATTTTCCTCGTCACAAGCGCGCCAGGGCAGCTGGATGCGCACCAGAAGCCCTCCGGTTTCTGGTAATGACGCGCTAATACTTCCCCCATGCGCCTGACAAATCGCCTGCGCAATTGATAAACCGAGGCCGCTGCCACCGGAGTGCCGGGCGCGTGATTGTTCCTCGCGGCTAAATCGCTTAAACATGTCCGGTAAAAAGTGCTTTGATACACCCGGACCGTCATCGGCGAATTCGAGGGTGTACTGCCCCTGGGCATAATGCAGCACCACCTCCAGATGGCCTCCCTCGCGTCCGTAGCGGAGTGAATTCTCCATGAGGATCGTAAACACCTGTCCCATACGGAACGCATCGCCTCTGAAGGGGCATGGGCGCGGGTTACGCAACGTTATCGTAAAATTATGCGCATCGGCCTGTGGGGTTATCCAGTCTGCCCGCTCCTGAATCAGCTCATCCAGACGGAATGGCCTGTCTTCAAGCACAAGATTTCCCGCATCAGCCAAAGAGAGAAGGTGCAATTCATCGGTCAGCCGGTTGAGGTGCTGGAGCTGTTTCATCACCATCCCCAACTGCTCCGGGGTGGCGTCAAACACGCCGTCCATCATACCCTGCAGACGTCCAATGGCTGCCGTCAGGGGAGAGCGCAGCTCATGTGCCATGGCAACGTGCGAGGCGCGAAGCTCCTTTTCATAGCGAGCCAGTTGTCCGGTCATGGTATTAAAGTCAGCCGCAAAGCTGATCATTTCTGCGGGCGCATCTTTCACCAGCTCTGCCTGTCGGCCAAACTGCCCATCGGCCACATCTTTGGCCGCATCACGAAGACAGCTGAACTGCAGCGCCAGAGGACGAGCGTGCTTAAGTCCCATCACCACAATGAAGGGGATCATCACCAGCACCAGCAGAGCCACGGTGACCCAGTCAGCCGAGGCGATAGACGGGGTGGAGTAACTGAGCCCCCACCAGCTGTCTACAATATCGTGAAAGCGGGCCGGGTTTGACTGCGGATTCTGGCTGAGCGTGAGAAACTCCTGCCGGACCGCTGCGGGCATTTTGCCCATTATCCAGTAGTTCTGCACGGCGTAACGCAGCCACATACAGGCTGCTATAACAATCACGCTGCCAATCGCCAGCGCCAGGATGCGCGCGCAAATCCAGCGCCAGAGGGAGGAATGACGGGTCTTTATCATGGCTGTCTGAACCTGTAACCCACGCCGCGAACGTTAACCAGCACGCCGGAAAGACCCGCGGCTTCGAGTTTTTTACGCAGGTTATAAATATGGGTATCCACCACCCGCTCCAGGGCCTCGCTTTCCGGCAAACAGTGCTCCAGTAAATATTGACGGGAAAAAGGACGCGAAGGTGAACGCATCAGCGTGGTCAGTAGCGAAAATTCCGTTGGGGTCAGATCCAGAACCCGCGGCGTGTTGTCATCATTGATGATGCTCGCCACAATGGCCGTGACATCCACCTCCAGCGTCTGCCAGCGAAGGATCTCTTCTTCGCGCGTGTTTTTATTGCTCCGGCGCAGCACCGCC
This sequence comes from Enterobacter cloacae complex sp. 394F7, assembly GCF_057320385.1. Taxonomy (NCBI): domain Bacteria; kingdom Pseudomonadati; phylum Pseudomonadota; class Gammaproteobacteria; order Enterobacterales; family Enterobacteriaceae; genus Enterobacter; species Enterobacter cloacae complex sp. 394F7. The sequence continues at coordinate 243,131 of NZ_JBXWCS010000004.1, forward strand.
TGCACCCGTGCCACGACTTCACCTGGATGATAGGGTTTAACGACATAGTCATCAGCCCCGTATCTCAACGCGCCGATGCGATCGGGCGTATCGCCCATAGCCGTCACCATGATAACGGGCACATCGCTTTTGCGACGCAGGCTGGCCAGCACCTCAGTTCCGTTGAGTCCGGGAAGCATGACATCCAGCAAGACAAGATCGGGTTTCCAGCGTTGCGCCATCTCCAGCCCGGCCAGCCCGTCCCCCGTGACGGTCACATCGTAATTTTCACGGCGTAAATAAGCTTCAAGTACGCCAGCCGCATCGGCATCATCTTCAATAATCAGCACTCTTCTGGACAACATCTGTTCACCTTGACCGTTTCTTAACACTATCCCGACTATTCATTGATTTAGCCAAATCATACTGCGCACAACGTAGAAGTGGAGACCAGTATGATAGCGAGAAAAAAAGCCCTGTATATGACCGTTCCGTTTCTGATGACGGCAGCATCCGGCGTACACGCCGATGAGGCACAAACGTCTTCCGACTATTTGACGATTGGGGCAGGAGGACGCTATGCGCCTCGTTATTCAGGCTCTGACAAGCAGGTATGGCAAGGGGTTCCTGTTTTACAGGGGCGCAAAGGTGCATTCTTTATTGATGCGCAGAAAGGCATTGGATATGACCTGCAAAATGACAGCGGCGTGTACCTTGAACATACGCTGGGTTACGACCTGGGGAGGGCGGACGAAAACGCCAGCTGGCGCGAGGGAGCGAATAATCTGAAAGGGATGGGAGAGATCGATACCAGCCTGAATACCGGACTGGCGGTCGGCTGGCAAATCACTTCCTGGCTGAGTGTGGAAGGCAAAGCGACGCTGCCTGTAACGGACAGTCAGGGGGTAAACTACCAGGCCTCTGTTACGCTGCTCCCTCTACAAACCAGTCAGGACACGATTGCTTTTCAGTCTGCATCCCTGTTTGGCGACAGCCGTTACCTCAATACCTGGTATGGGGTCAGTCAGCAGCAGAGTCAGCGCTCCGGTTATAGCCGTTATTCAGCGCCCGGTGGATTCTACGGTATAGACAGCAGCCTGACATGGAGTCATCAGTTCGATACCCATTGGGGCACGGTACTGAGTGCCGACTACACCTGGCTTGGGGAGCATGCAAATAACAGCCCGATCGTATCGCGACGTAACGAAGGCGCTGTCACCGCCGCCATCACCTGGACATTCTAGTGTAGTGGTGAGAGATGCGATCTTCCTCGGCGTAGCCGGGGTAATCATTACGGCCATCTATGTCATTACCTGGTACGTCTATGTATACGGGTGAACAGAGCTGGCCGGAGCGAGAAAATTCCTGGAAGATTATTTCTTCTTGTTCATCATCGCTTTCAAATCAGCAAACGGATTAAAGGTGGCGACACCCACATCTTTTTGCGCGTCTTCTCCCGCGACAACGGTGGTGCCGTACTGATCCGCCTCGGTGTACTTCGAGTGTTCATGATCGTGGCAAAACAGGCACAACAGCTCCCAGTTACTGCCATCTTCCGGGTTATTGGTATGGTCGTGATCGATATGGTGAACCGTCAGTTCCCGAAGGTTGGAATAGACAAATTCCCGTGAGCAGCGCCCACAGACCCATGGATAAATTTTTAATGCTTTTTCACGGTAGCCGCTTTCCAGCCGCGCGTAGTTTTTAGGGATCAGAGCCATTGCCGGTTTTACCTGCCAGGAAAAGAGTGAGCGAAATTATATCCCATTATGGAACGCAATAGCGATCTGCTCAGGTCAGTCAATTTATTTGACGCTTTCCGTTAAATAAACGGCATTTATTGTTGCCTGGTAATGCGTAGAGTAGAAGAAACGCAACACATTCTCAGGATTACCCCTTATGAAAAAGATCGGATTTTTATCATTTGGTCACTGGACGCCGTCGCCACAGTCCGGTACCCGAACCGCAGCGGACACGCTGCTGCAGTCCATCGACCTGGCCGTGGCCGCTGAAGAGCTGGGTGCCGATGGCGCTTATTTCCGTGTGCACCACTTTGCCCGCCAGCTCAGCTCGCCGTTCCCCTTGCTTGCGGCGATAGGCGCAAAAACCAAAAACATCGAAATCGGTACCGGCGTGATCGACATGCGGTATGAAAACCCAATGTACATGGCGGAGGATGCCGGGGCGGCGGATCTGATCTCTGGCGGGCGTTTGCAGCTGGGAATTAGCCGCGGCTCGCCGGAGCAGGTGATTGATGGCTGGCGTCACTTTGGCTATGTCCCGCAGGAAGGGGAAAACGAATCGGATATGGCGCGTCGTCATACCGAGGTGCTGCTTGAGGTGCTGCGCGGAGAAGGGTTTGCGAAACCAAACCCGCAACCGATGTTCCCGAACCCGCCGGGCCTGCTGCGCCTGGAGCCTCATTCCGAAGGTTTACGCGACCGCATCTGGTGGGGCGCCGGTTCAAATGCAACGGCGGTCTGGGCCGCCAGACTGGGCATGAACCTGCAAAGCTCAACGCTGAAAGACGATGAAACCGGCGAGCCGTTCCATATTCAGCAGGCAAAACAGATCCGCGCGTATCGTCAGGCCTGGGCTGAGGCGGGCCATACCCGTCAGCCGCGCGTGTCGGTGAGCCGCAGTATCTTTGCCCTGATGGACGATCGTGACCGGATGTATTTCGGGGCCAGCCGCAACGACAACGATAGCGTGGGCTATCTGGATGAAAAAACGCGGGCGATTTTCGGGCGCAGCTATGCGGCAGAGCCCGACAAGCTGGTTGAACAATTGAAGCAGGACGACGCGATAGCCGAAGCGGATACCCTGTTACTGACCGTACCGAATCAGCTTGGCGTGGACTACAACGCGCATGTGATTGAGTCGATCCTCAAACATGTGGCGCCAGCAATGGGCTGGCGCGAGTAGGTAAACTGACGGGTTGCTCAGCCTCTGTGGCTCATATCGCTCAGCAGTACGGCGATACTTTGCCCGCCCGCCGTCTGCTCAAGCGCAATCTTGACGATGATGGTCAGCGGAACGGAGAGCAGCATGCCAACGGGGCCGAGCAGCCAACCCCAGAATATCAGGGACAAAAACACCACCAGGGTCGAAAGCCCGAGCCCGCGTCCCATCATGCGCGGTTCAAGAATGTTTCCGAAGACCAGGTTAATTACCAGATAACCGGCCAGCAGAATCAGGGCATCATACAAACCACTGAAAACCAGCACCTGCAGAATAGGCGGGATGGCCGCCAGCACGGAACCGATGTTGGGAATATAGTTAAGCGCAAAGGCGAGCAGTCCCCAGACGAACGCAAACCGCACATCCAGCGCAACCAGCATGCCCCAGACAACACACCCGGTGACGAGACTGATCGCCGTTTTCAGCACCAGATAGCGGGAAACACTGTCCAGCGCACGCTGAATCGCGCCCATGCCTTCCACCGGCCGAACCATTATATGCTGCAATTTGGCAGGCAGTTGCGGCACCTCCAGCAGCATAAACACCACGGTTAAAAACAGCAGGAAAATAGAGGTCATGGCGTTGGAGAGCTGCGCCAGCAGGCTGGTGACGAGGGTCATGGCCGCGTTGGGATCGATATACTTCAGCAGTTCCTCAACGGAGACTTCAATGCCCGCGCGCTGCAGCCAGGGTTCAATCTGCAACAGCGGTATCACCAGCGACGAGCGGTATTTCGGCAGCGTGCGCGCCAGTTCATTCAGGGACGTGCCCAGATAAGCGACCAGCAGCACCATCGCGATAATAATGATGCTGATGAGCAGGGTGATCGCCAGCACGCGCGGTATGCGTATCCGCACCATGCGCTGAACCAGCGGGTTAAGGATCACTGCAATAAACAGCGCCAGAATAAAAGGCACGATAATATCGGCGGCAAAACGAACGCCCGTCAGGATGATCACCAGCATACCGAGCATGATGACAATCTTGAGGCCGTTCAGGGTAATGATGGGTTTAGCCATGGCAATTCCTGCGTATTTTTTTATTTATAATAAAGGCGAAAGGCGTTTAATAAACTAACCAAAATCAAACGGCCTCGGTAAAGAATTGAAAAGACTTTGAGTAAAATCCTGGCTTATGGTACAAATTTAGCGTGTTTAACTACCGAGGACAATTTTGATCCGCAAAGACGAGAAGCAACACCGCGGATAATTGTAATTTTATGGACAATTTGTTCAGGACGTATTCTTCAAACCATACTGCTGCATTCTCCACCTCTTTCTTCCTTGTGTCCGGTGAGCAACACTGGCGCAACGCGCTATAGTCACGTCTTCTGCCTGAGCTGGCGCTATGCGCTTAGCTATCTGATTTAATTTCCTTTTTTGGGTTTGCTGTTCGCAGCGAGCCGCAATGGATTATATTCTCAAGCAGGAGAAAAACATGTTTTACTGGATTTTATTAGCCCTGGCTATTCTCGCTGAAATTACCGGCACGCTGTCTATGAAATGGGCAAGCGTCAGCGATGGCAATACCGGTTTTATTTTAATGCTGGTGATGATTTCGCTTTCCTATATTTTCCTCTCGTTTGCGGTGAAGAAAATCGCGCTGGGGGTGGCTTATGCCCTCTGGGAAGGTATCGGTATTTTGTTGATTACGCTGTTCAGCGTTTTGTTATTTGACGAAACCTTATCAACAATGAAGATCGCCGGATTGACGACGCTGGTAGTCGGGATTGTGCTGATTAAATCGGGTACACGTAAACCGACAAAACCGCAGAAGGAGCAGACCCATGCAGCAGTTTGAATGGATCCACGCGGCCTGGCTGGGGTTCGCCATTGTTCTGGAAATTCTGGCGAACGTGTTTCTGAAATTCTCTGATGGTTTTCGCCGTAAAGTTTACGGCCTGATGTCGATTGCCGCTGTGCTGGGGGCGTTTAGCGCCCTGTCTCAGGCGGTCAAAGGTATCGATCTGTCAGTAGCCTATGCCCTGTGGGGCGGGTTTGGTATTGCCGCGACCCTGGCAGCAGGGTGGGTGCTCTTCGGCCAACGGTTAAATAATAAAGGCTGGATCGGCCTGGTATTGCTGCTGGCCGGTATGATTATGATAAAACTCGCCTGATGACGTCAGGCGAGGCGGCGCTGGCCTGTTATTGTGCCAGCGCTTCCAGCTTGTCGCGAAAACCGGTCACCGAGAGAGCACGGTTATCCGCGCGCCATCGGTCTTTGGCCGCCGGGGCTGAACTCTGCACACCAATCAACTGCCAGCCGTTATCCGTTTTCAGCATCAGCGGTGAGCCACTGTCGCCCGGTAACGTATCGCACTGGTGAGAGAGTACGCTGTTTTGCGCCCAGCCGGTCACAATGCAGTCGGTGTGGGTGTACAGCGTATCCAGATGATCGACCGGATAACCGGATTGCGTCACCTTGCGATCGACGGCTTTCAGCGCGGCGGTCAGCGCGGCTTTATCGCCATCAAACAGGGGCAGAGGAGTGATACCAGAAGGCGGGTAGCGCAAAATGATGAGACCGAAATCCCAGGAGGCCGCAGCGGGCGGGACTATCCAGCCGTCGCCGTCCGGTTTCAGGCGCTTACCCAGCGAAGGGTCAACCCGGCCTTCAATCCCGTGAATTTCATAGCGCCACATCCCTTTCTGAGACACAAATCGCAGTACCACGGCTTTGTCGGGTTTGCCGTCCGGCGGCGTCAACAGGCAATGGCCTGCGGTCAGGGCAAGCTGAGGGGTAATCAACGTGGCGGTGCATAAGTTACCGCTGGCGGTTTCCAGTTGCCCGATGGCATCCCACGGGGCCTGGGTAGGATCGGCGACACGCGTACGATCATCATGACCGAAAAACAGCGTTTTAAGCTCTTTCGCGCTAATGGTGTCATCATCGCCATCATCCGCATGCGCGAATCCAGAAAAAAGAGCAAACGTTCCCAGTAATAACACAACAGATTTACGCATATCACACTCTGGTGGGGGTAATTATGATTATTAAAAGTGAACCCTATGAAAATACTATAGACGGGACAGCGCTAAAGTGGGAGTAAAATCAGCGTGCTACGATCAGGAAAGATAAAACTGGCTTGCGATGAGCGCGCATAAAATAAGCAGGATAAGGATCAACTCAAACCGATAGCGTCGCAGCATACGCCCTCCGGATAAAAAAACGGCGCTGTATTGAAAGGTTCAGCGCCGGTTTACCAACGTGCCCCGAAGGGCACGGTTTAGCTTGTACTCTTACGCAGCTGGCTGAGCAGCTGGTTTAGCAGCTTCGTGTTTTACTGCTTTTTTGTGATGCTTTTTAGCGGCCTGAGCTTTCTGCTCTACAGCGGGTTTAGTCGCTTTTTTGTGGTGCTTTTTGGCGGCCTGTGCTTTCTGCTCAACAGCAGGTTTAGCGGCGTCTTGTTTTACGGCTTTTTTGTGGTGCTTTTTAGCCGCCTGCGCTTTTTGCTCAGCAGCAGGTTTAGCGGCTTTGTGATGTTTCTTGTGGTGTACCGTTTTTGCCGGTGCAGCGGTGGTTGCAGCAGGAGCAGTTGCAGTAGTCTCAGCAGCGAACGCAGCAGAAGACAGACCCATAGCAGCGGCAACAACCAGAGCTAATACTTTATTCATGTTCATACCCTCGAATTTGGTTTTTCATTTAACCCCACTGCGGGGCCGTTGAAATAACTATATCCCTGTAAATTCGGGGTTTCCGTGAGTGATTGGTATCGGCGTGTAACCGTTTGTACAACGCCGGGGGCTTTCCCCGGCGTGGGTCATTACAGGTAACGCGAGGTCAGGTGTTCACGGAAGTAGCGGATATTCAGATCTTCTCCCGTCGCCTGGGTGATCAGCTGTGATGTGGTAAACCGGCTGCCGTGTTGCCAGACGTTCTGGCGCAGCCAGTCAAACAGGGCCAAAAGATCCCCGTCAGCGATAGAGGCCTGCAGACCTGGCAGTGCCGTTTTCGCGGCATGGAACAGCTGCGCGGCGTACATCGCCCCCAGCGTATAAGACGGGAAGTAACCGAATCCGCCGTCGGTCCAGTGGATATCCTGCATACAGCCGTTGCGGTAGTTGTCTTTGGTGGATAACCCGAGCCAGGCCTGCATTTTCTCATCCCACAGGGCCGGGATGTCCTCCACCTCGATATCGCCATTGATCAGCGCCCGCTCAATCTCATAGCGCAGCACCACGTGTGCCGGGTAGCTCACTTCGTCGGCATCGACGCGGATATAGCCCGGCTTCACGCGCTGGTTCCAGGCGATAAAGTTCTCTTCGCTAAACGCCGCCTGGCTACCAAAACGGGCATGAACGGCAGGGAGGAGATGTTTCAGGAACGCCTCGCTGCGGCCAAGCTGCATCTCAAAGAACAGACTCTGGGATTCGTGGATTGCCGTTGAACGTGCCAGGGCAACGGGCTGACCGGCCCACGCGCGCGGCAGGTTCTGTTCGTAGCGCGCGTGTCCGGTTTCGTGGATCACACCAAACAGGGCGCTGAGGAGTTCATCTTCGTCATAACGTGTGGTAATGCGCACATCTTCCGGCACGCCGCCGCAGAACGGGTGTGCGCTCACGTCCAGACGACCACCGTTAAAATCGAAGCCGAGCATCTTCATGGCTTCCAGCCCCAGCTCACGCTGCGTTGCCGTCGGGAAAGGTCCCTGCGGCGGGACGAACGACTGCTTTGCCTGTTTTTCGACCACATTTGCCAGCAGATCCGGCAGCCAGGACTTCATATCAGCAAAGAGCACGTCCAGGCGCGCGCTGGTCATATCCGGCTCAAAAATATCGAGCAGTGCGTCGTAAGGGGAGCAACCTTTGGCATCCGCGCGCAGACGCGCCTCTTCGCGGCTCAGTTTGACCACCTCTTTCAGGTTGGCGGAAAAACCCTGCCAGTCGTTGGCCGGACGCTGGGTACGCCAGGCGTGTTCACACTTGTTGCCCGCCAGCGATTTGGCTTCCACCAGCGATTCCGGCAGCAGCGAGGCCTGTTGATATTGACGCGTCATTTCGCGCAGGTTGGCCTGTTCGACATCGTTCAGATCTTCACCTGCCGCCGCAGCCAGCAGGTCGCCCACTTTTTTGTCGGTCAGGATCTGATGTTGCAGGACGCTCATCTCCGCCAGCGCCTCACCGCGCGCGGCGCTGCCGCCGGGCGGCATCATGGTGAACATGTCCCAGCTGGCGATGGAGGAGAGGTGTGAGAAGCGGGAGAGACGCTGGAAAGTTTTCACAAGTGACTGATAGGCGGATATTTTTTGCAATTCTTATTTCCTCTTGCCAGGGATCTGTTTCAGGGAGCATACAATGAAACAGACCAAATTCCCCAACATTTCCCACCCGGAGGAAATCTGTGCCGATCTCCTGCGTTGAAACCGTCGCCGGCATGCCGGCAGACGGTTTTCGGTGGGCGCTTAGGCCTTATCACGCATAACCTGTTGCAGGATCGCCAGCGCCTGGGTGAACTGGGCATCCGGAATGGTCAGCGGATAAAGGAAGCGGATCACGTTGCCATACTGGCCGCAGATCAATAACAGCAGGCCCTGGGCAAGTGCCTTTTGCTGGATCGCCTGCGCGATGGCGGCCGACGGTTGACGGCTCTCGGGATCAAAAAACTCCGCCGCAATCATCGATCCTCTTCCCCTTATCGCCACGAGCGCAGGGAAGGTGCCCTGAATCTCTTCCAGGGTGGCTTTCAGTCGATCGCCCAGATGCCGGGCGCGGGCGCACAGTGACTCGTTGTCGATAATATTCAGCACCGCGTGCGCGGCGGCCACCGCCAGCGGGTTGCCTGCATAGGTCCCCCCCAGACCGCCGGGCGCCGGCGCGTCCATGATTTCGGCGCGGCCCACCACGCCGGACAGCGGCATTCCGCCTGCCAGGCTTTTCGCCATCGTCATCAGGTCGGGCTTGTCCGCGTAGTGTTCCATGGCAAACAGTTTACCTGTACGGGCGAAGCCGCTCTGCACTTCGTCGGCAATCATCACGATCCCGTGTTCATCACAGATACGGCGGATGGCGGCCACCAGCTCTGGCGGGGCGACGTTGAAGCCGCCTTCACCCTGAATGGGTTCAAAAATAATCGCCGCTACCTGTTTCGCCTCAATGTCTGCTTTGAACAGACGTTCTATCGCCGTGATGGCATCCTGCGTCGTGATGCCGTGCAGCTCCGAGGGATAGGGCACGTGATAAACCGACCCCGGGAAGGGGCCAAATCCCAGCTTATAAGGCGCGACCTTGCCGGTTAATGCCATGGTCATATAGGTTCGACCGTGAAAGCCTCCTCCGAAGGCAATCACGCCCGGTCTGCCGGTGTGGGCCCGGGCGATTTTAATGGCATTTTCCACCGCTTCCGCGCCCGTTGTGAAGAATGCCGTTTTGGCCGGGCTCTGCACCGGAGCCAGCTCGTTAAGTTTTTCGGCTAATGAAACGTAGCTTTCATACGGCACAATCTGGTAGGCCGTGTGGGTGAACTGGTGAAGCTGTTTTTCCACTGCGGCCACCAGTTCAGGATGACGATGGCCGGTATTCAGTACCGCGATCCCGGCGGCGAAATCAATATAGTCGTTGCCTTCCACGTCGGTAAGCGTGGCATTCTCCGCCGAGCGGGCAAAGAAATCACACATTACGCCTACGCCGCGCGGGGTGGCAGAAAGTCTACGCTGATGAAATTCCTGGTTACTCATGTCAGATACCCTTTTGTCGAAACGCTCATACGCCAAGACGATCGCGCAGGCTGTAATACGCCGCGCCCATCGCCGTGAATGGAATCCGCAGGCTGCGACCGCCCGGGAAGGGGTAGTGCGGAAGGTTGGCAAACGCATCAAAGCGCTCAGCGTCACCGCGCAACAGTTCCGAAATCAGCCGTCCGGCCAGGTGGGTGCAGGTCACGCCGTGGCCGCTGTAGCCCTGCATGTAATAGATGTTTTTATCCAGACGACCAAACTGCGGCATGCGCGACAGGGTCAGCAGGAAGTTGCCCGTCCAGCGGTAGTCGATTTTGACACCGGCCAGCTGTGGGAAGGTTTTCAGCAGCTTTGGCATCACCAGACGCTCGACATCGTCCGGATCGCGCGCGCCATAGACGACGCCACCGCCGTACAGCAGGCGGTTGTCGGCGGTAAGGCGGTAGTAATCCAGCAGGTAGTTACAATCTTCCACGCAGTAGTTATTGGGGATCAGCGTGCGGACGACCGCTTCCGGCAGCGGGGCGGTGGTCACGACCTGAGTGCCGCAGGGCATGCTGCGTTTTGCCAGTTCCGGTTCTATCTTGTCGCCCAGGTAGGCATTCCCGGCGACGATCACGTAGCGGGCCGTCACCTGGCCATGCTGCGTGCTTACCACCGCCGGGCTGGTGTGCTGAATGGCGGTCACCGGGGACTGTTCATACACCCGCCCGCCGTTCAGGCGAATGGCGTCTGCTTCGCCGATCGCCAGGTTCAGTGGATGAATATGCCCCCCGCTGCGGTCCAGCAGCGCGCCGGTATAGCGTTCGCTGTCGACTTCCCGGCGGATGGCACTGGCGTCCAGCAACTCCAGCTGCGTGTTGCCGTAGCGTTCCCAGTTGGCTTTTTGCTCCTCCAGCGTCTCAAATTGCTTATGGTTTAGCGCCACAAACAGCCCGCCGGGACGATAGTCGCACTGGATCTGATAGCGCTGGATACGCTCCCGGATGATCTCCCCGCCTTCAAACATCATGCTCCCGAGGACTCTGGCGGCATCGGGTCCGTAGTTTTTCTCAATCACGTCGATATCGCGGCTGTAAGAGTTAACCAGCTGGCCGCCGTTGCGTCCGCTGGCGCCGAAGCCGATGCGCGCCCCTTCAAGGAGCACCACGTCGTAGCCCATTTCGGCGAGATGCAGCGCGGAGGAGAGGCCGGTATAGCCGCCGCCCACCACGCACACGTCACAGCTGATCGACTCGTTAAGCGTCGGGAAAGGTTCGTAAGCGTTCGCGCTGGCCGCGTAGTAGCTGGTGGTATGTTCGGTCATGATTGAGACTCCAGGGCAATCCAGATGGTTTTCAGTTCGGTAAATTTTTCCAGCGCGTGCAGGGACTTATCGCGACCGTTGCCGCTCTGCTTATAGCCGCCAAAGGGTACGGTCATATCGCCGTCGTTATAGTTATTGACGAAGACCGAGCCTGCTTTCAGGCGGCGGCTCATGCGGTGCGCGCGGGAAAGATCGCGGGTCCATACCGCCGCGCCAAGCCCATATTCACTGTCGTTGGCCAGCGTTAAGGCTTCCTCTTCGGTTTTAAAACGGGTGACGACCAGCACCGGCCCGAAAATCTCTTCCCGACACAGCGGGGAGGCAGGATCGATGTCGACAAAAATGGTGGGACCAACTGCGCAAGGCCATGCTTGTTCCCGCCCGTCAAGCAGCAGCGTACCTTTTCGGGTTCCCTCGCGAATAAACGTGTGGACGGTATCGGCATGTGCAGCGTCGATGAGCATGCCCATCGTGCTGTCAGGGTCGAGCGGATCGCCCGGCAGCCAGTGACGGGCCTGCGCTTTTAGCTTTGCCAGAAAGTCATCGGCGATGCTGTCTTCGAGCAGCAGGCGGGTACCGGCGATACAGACTTGCCCCTGGTTATAAAAAATCCCGGCGGCGGTCGCGCTCACGGCTTTGTCGAGGTCCGGACAGTCGGCAAAGATAATGTTGGCGCTCTTGCCGCCCGCCTCCAACCAGACGCGCTTCATGTTGCTTTCTCCCGCGTCCTTCAACAGCTGCTTGCCGGTACGGGTAGAGCCGGTAAACGTCAGCACCTCGACCTCTGGATGCAGTGCCAGTGCCTGGCCCGCTTCGTGGCCGTAACCGCTTATCACATTCAGCACGCCGTCCGGCAGGCCTGCCTCTTTCGCCAGCCCGGCCAGCCGCAGGGCGGTGAGTGGTGATTTCTCCGACGGTTTCAATACCACGCTGTTGCCCGCGATCAGTGCCGGGCCCAGCTTCCAGCAGGCCAGCAGCAGCGGGAAGTTCCAGGGAACGATGGCCGCAACCACCCCGATCGGCTCGCGCACGATCATCGCCAGTTCGCCCGGCCACGTAGGTGCCACTTCGCCGTAGACTTTATCCGCCGCTTCGGCGTACCAGCGAATGGCGCGCGCCGCGCCGGGAATATCGTCGCGCAGGCTGTGGCGGATGGGTTTACCGGTGTCCAGTGTTTCCAGTAAGGCCAGCTCTTCGCCGTGGCGTTCCATTAAATCGGCGAGCTTATTGAGCACGGCCTTGCGCTGCGCCGGAGACGCCTGCGACCAGTTACCGCGCTCAAATACCTCACGCGCCGCCTGAACTGCACGGTCCACGTCCGCCTGCTTGCCCCGGGCCACGTTCGCCAGCGTCTGTTGTGTCGCGGGATTGACGGTTTCAAACGTGGCATTATCGGCGGCGTCACAATAGGCACCGTTAATAAATAACCGGGTCTCAATGGCGCTGTTTTTTGCTTTATCCTGCCAGTAAGTCAGGTGCTGAAAATGCATATTCACTCCTTTCTTTCGCAATCAGATAAATAAGGTCATGGCCGTTTCAGGCAATACGAAGCCGTGAGGCATCCCGGGAATTAACCCGTTGAATGCCGACATTGATCGTTTTTATTTGTCCCGGCGTAAGCGCACTTACGCCGGGACTGAGTGGTAATTAGAACGTGGTGGGGGTGTGGGCACTGATAATGCGGCAGATGCCTGCCGAGGTGTTGCTGAAGCTGTGCGGTATGCCGGTATTAATGGCATAGCTTTGCCCCGCAACCAGGTGATAAGGCTGGCCATTAATGGTCAGCACTATTTCACCTTCCAGTATCGTACCGATCTCCTCCCCCTGGTGTTTGATCCTCTCTCCGGTCGTGGTTCCTGGCTGGTAAGTTTCAAAAATCATCGCCAGCGTACGGTTCGGATTTCCGTTATGAACCAGCTTCATCGAAACCCCCTGACTGCCTATTTCGATAAGGTCTTCCTGATTAATAACCACCTGCGGTTCATCAGGTTTTTCCGGTTCCGAAAAGAATTCCGAGAGCGACAGCCCATAAACTTTCAGCAGCTTTTGCAGCGTACTGATGGCAGGACTGACTTTGTCCTGCTCAATGGTGCTGATGGCACTGTGTGTTAACCCAGACAGTTCGGCGGCACGCCGCTGCGAGAGACCCAATTGCTGGCGGATCTCAGACAGACGTTTCCCTGGCGCCAGTCCGTCATCGCTCATAGTTGCATTTCCTTTACGGTAGTGGTCAAAGCCGTTGCTTCTCGGCAATGTGGCTTTGACAGGCGGTGATAAAACCTTCAAACAACATGCGTGACAGGGCGTACTCGCTGCTGTTCCATTCGGGGTGCCATTGCACACCGAGGGCAAAAGGGTGGTCATGAACGCTGACCGCTTCGACGAGCCCGTCCGTCGAGCGGGCCTCCACGCGAAGCCGTGGTCCTAACGTCCGTGCACCTTGCACGTGTAACGAGTTTACCCAAAATGTGTTACAGCCTGGTATTAATTGAGACAGCAGTCCTCCCTCCTGAACCTGAACTTCATGAGAAGGGGCGTATTGTAGCTCAACCGGCAGTTCAGGATCTTCCCGGTGCTCAAGCAGGTCGTTCTGCTCGAACAGGCGGCGATACAGCGTCCCTCCCGTGGCAACAACCATTTCCTGCAGCCCCCGGCAGATGGCGAAAATGGGGATGCGCCTTTCGAGCGCGGCAGCAATCAGCGCCATACTCAGAAGATCTCGCCCGGGATCGGCGTCAGGCTCATCGCCGTTTTCACCATAAAGGTGCGGCTGCACGTTACTTGGGCTGCCCGGCAGGTAAATTCCGTCCAGGGTTGGCAGCAGAGCGGTAATAAGCTCTGGCTCTGCCAGCGCATGCGGTAAGGCAACAGGTAAGCCCCCCGCGTTAATAATGGCATTCAGGTACTTTTCTTGCAGGGTCTGGGTCTCGTGACCCTTAAGCCTGTTTCTGCACATCACCACGCCAATAACTGGCTTGTTCATTATATTTTCCATGATCGCCCTCACAAAGTGGACTAAATTTAGGCCATTCTCGCCTGTGAAACGGCCTTTTCGTTCAATATTTTCTCAATCTAGCAACGAGATCTGCCTTTTGCAAACTTAATTTAACATTTGACAAACAATTTGTTTGCATACAGATTCGATAGTGTGGACATTATATTTGACAGTCCAGAGCAGCGAACGCAAATCCCAAAAACGGTGGTAAATCATGGAAACCAATATCGTAGAAGTTGAGAACTTTGTGCAGCACACGGATGAGAGGCGGGGCAGCGCCTTTACGCAGGAAGTGAAGCGCTATTTAGAAAAGTATCCTGACACCCAGTTTATTGATGTCCTCCTGACCGACCTGAACGGCTGTTTTCGCGGCAAACGCATCCCGGTTGCCGGACTGAGCAAACTTGAAAAAGGCTGCTATTTCCCGGCATCGGTTTTCGCCATGGACATTCTGGGTAACGTTGTGGAAGAGGCAGGGCTGGGGCAGGAGCTGGGCGAGCCGGACTGTATCTGTGTGCCGGTGCCGGGCACCCTGACACCCTCCGCCGCCGACCCGGAATACATTGGTCAGGTGCAGCTCACCATGGTCGATGAAGATGGCGCTCCCTTTGACGTTGAGCCGCGGAACGTACTCAACCGACTCTGGCAGCAACTGCGCCAGCGCGGTCTGTTCCCCGTGGTAGCGGTAGAGCTGGAGTTCTATTTACTTGACCGTAAACGCGATGCTGACGGCTATCTGCAGCCACCCTGCGCGCCGGGCACCGACGTGCGTAACACGCAGAGTCAGGTCTACTCGGTTGATAATCTCAACCACTTTGCTGACGTGCTGAATGACATTGACGAACTGGCGCAGCTGCAGTTGATCCCCGCCGACGGGGCAGTGGCTGAAGCCTCCCCGGGCCAGTTTGAGATTAACCTGCACCATACGGAAAACGTGCTGGATGCCTGCGATGATGCGCTGGCGTTAAAACGTCTCGTCAGGCAGATGGCGGAAAAACACAAGATGCACGCCACGTTTATGGCAAAGCCGTATGAAGAACATGCGGGCAGCGGGATGCATATCCACATCAGCATGCAAAACAACAGAGGCGAAAACGTGTTCGCAGACGCCAGCGGTGAGGATTCCGCGCTGCTGAAACGCGCGCTGGCCGGGATGATCGATCTGATGCCAGCGTCCATGGCGCTGCTGGCGCCGAACGTCAACTCATACCGCCGTTTCCAGCCGGGAATGTACGTGCCGACGCAGGCGTCATGGGGACACAATAATCGTACGGTTGCCCTGCGTATCCCCTGCGGCGATCGCCATAACCATCGGGTCGAATACCGGGTGGCGGGAGCAGACGCGAATCCGTATCTGGTGATGGCGGCGATTTTTGCCGGCATTTTACACGGGCTGGATAACGATTTACCCCTGCAGGAAGAAGTGGAAGGCAATGGTCTGGAGCAGGACGGACTGCCGTTCCCGATTCGTCAGAGCGATGCGCTGTGGGAGTTTATGCAAAACGATCACCTTCGCGAGCGGCTGGGCGAACGTTTCTGCCACGTCTATCACGCCTGCAAAAATGATGAATTACTGCAGTTCGAACGCCTGATTACCGAAACTGAAATCGAGTGGATGCTGAAAAACGCCTGATGACGTGCCCCGGTCAGGGGCCGCTTTGTTTCATCGCATACGTATCACCAAACGGCCTGCGCGGAGCCTGGCCGAACTGTTCGCTGGCACGCCAGCTATCTCCCGGGAGTCGCGTTATGGAGCGCAGGCGGCACAGGGACTTTCTTAACGACACTGTGTGACGAGGTAGGAAATGATGCAGATGTTCAACTATCCGCAGGGCGAAGGGGGCCAGTCAGGCGCCTGCTGTGAGTGCGAGCGAGAGACGCTGCGCTGGTACGATCGCGTATGTTCATTACAACTTCCCCCTTTGCTAAGCAGGTTTGCGTTAAGGTCAACGCGATTGCAAACCACGGTAAGCATGGGGGGGATGGTCTATGGCGACTAACACGTCTCTTGATTCGCCGGGCATGGTCGGGAGAGCCCGGCTGCGCAGTTCCCTCAAGCTCTGGCAGGTGGTGATGATGGGGCTGGCTTACCTCACCCCCATGACCGTGTTTGATACCTTCGGCATTGTGTCCGGTATCAGCAATGGCCACGTGCCCGCCTCGTATCTCCTGGCGCTGGCGGGCGTCATGTTTACCGCCATCAGCTACGGCAAACTGGTACGACAGTTCCCGGAAGCGGGCTCTGCGTACACCTACACGCAGAAATCGATCGGACCCCACCTGGGATTTATGGTCGGCTGGTCCTCGCTGCTGGACTATCTCTTCCTGCCGATGATCAACGTGCTGCTGGCGAAGATCTACCTTTCCGCATTGTTCCCGGAAGTCCCGCCGTGGGTGTGGGTGGTGGGGTTTGTGACCATCCTGACGCTGGCGAACCTGAAGAGTGTTAATTTGGTCGCCAACTTTAACACCCTGTTTGTGCTGGTGCAGATCGCCATCATGGTGGTGTTTGTCATACTCGTGGTGCATGGCCTGCACAAGGGGGAGGGCGTTGGCACCGTCTGGTCGCTGCAGCCGTTTATCAGCGAGAACGCACATCTGATCCCGATTATTACCGGCGCGACTATCGTCTGCTTCTCTTTCCTCGGCTTTGACGCGGTCACCACGCTGTCGGAAGAGACGCCAAACGCGGCGCGGGTTATTCCCAAAGCCATTTTCCTGACCGCACTGTATGGCGGGCTGATATTCATTGTTGCCTCGTTTTTCATGCAACTCTTCTTCCCGACGATTGCGCGCTTCAAGAACCCGGACGCCGCGCTGCCGGAAATTGCGCTGTACGTGGGTGGCAAGCTCTTCCAGTCGGTGTTTCTGTGTACCACGTTTGTGAATACGCTCGCTTCAGGCCTGGCTTCACACGCCAGCGTCTCACGCTTATTGTATGTGATGGGGCGTGACAACGTCTTTCCGGAGCGGGTGTTTGGCTACGTGCATCCGAAATGGCGTACTCCGGCCCTGAACGTCATTATGGTAGGGATAGTGGCGCTGTCGGCCCTGTACTTTGACCTCGTGACCGCGACGGCGCTGATCAACTTTGGCGCGCTGGTGGCGTTTACGTTTGTTAATCTCTCGGTGTACAACCATTTCTGGCGGCGTAAGGGGCTGAACAAAACGTGGAAAGATCGGTTCCACTATCTCCTGCTGCCACTCATTGGTGCCGTCACGGTCGGCGTGCTGTGGATAAACCTCGAGGCGACATCCCTGACGCTTGGCCTCATCTGGGCGGCACTGGGGGTCCTTTACCTGACATGGCTGACGCGCCGTTTCCGCAAACCGCCTCCGCAGTTTGAAGCCGCTAAGATAGAGCAGGCCTGGGATTCCTGAATGTAAAAACGGCACCAGTACGCTGGTGCCGTTTATCTGGATCGCTCGTCTTACCGGATATCAGCCCGCAGGCGGATTATCTCAGACGTTTATGAAGACTGGCGCCCACCAGCAGTGCCCCGCAGAGCATCAGCGCGATAAACCCGCCCACGCCGTTCCAGCCGTAGTTGTGCCAGAACACGCCGCCCAGTGTCCCGGCGAAGCTGGAGCCAAGATAGTAGCTAAACAGATACAAAGAGGATGCCTGGCCTTTGGCACGACGGGCGCGCGGGCCAATCCAGCTGCTGGCGACGGAATGCGCGGCGAAGAAACCGGCAGAGAAGAGCAGCATTCCGGTGAAAATCAGCCACAGGGACGAGAAGAGCGTCAGCAACAGGCCCAGCAACATCACGGCGGTTGAGACCAGCATCACCGGCCCACGGCCATAGCGGGCGGTCATCGCTCCGGCTTTTGGCGAGCTCCAGGTCCCGGTCAGATACGCCACGGAGAGCAGGCCTACCACCGCCTGGCTCAGATGCCACGGCGAAAGCATCAGACGATAGCCAATATAGTTAAACAGCGTGACGAACGATCCCATCAGCAGGAAGCCGGTCAGGAACAGCCGCGGCAGCCCTTTATCCCGCCAGTGCAGGCGGAAGTTGATAAACAGCGTTTTCGGACGCAGGGAGGTGGGGCGGAAGTGGCGTGATTCCGGCAGAATTTTCCAGAACATCAGCGCAGAGGCCAGTGCAAAGCAGCCAATCACCGCCAGCGCAATGCGCCAGGTAAAGAAGTCTGTAAACACGCCGCTCAGCAGGCGTCCGCTCATACCGCCAATGGAGTTCCCGCTGATGTACAGCCCCATGGAGAACGCGACAAAGCTCGGGTGGATCTCTTCACTGAGATAAGTCATCCCGACCGCTGCCACGCCGCTCAGGGATAACCCGATGAGCGCGCGCATCATCAGGATCCCGTGCCAGCTGGTCATCATGGTGGAGAGCAATGTACAAACCGACGCCAGCATCAGCGCGGTCACCATCACCTGTTTACGCCCAATGGCATCGGAGAGGGGGCCGGTAAAGAGCAGGCCGACAGCCAGCATCCCGGTTGAAATAGAGAGTGAAATACTGCTGCTGGCCGGTGAGACGCCAAACTCGTGTGACAGCACGGGAAGAATAGGCTGAACGCAGTAGAGCAGGGCAAAGGTTGCCAGACCGGCTGAGAACAGCGCCAGCGTGACGCGCATAAATTGGGAGGTACCACGTTTAATAAACTGCGCCGGCTGAGAGGCTGCGGGTAAATCATCGATATCGCGTGCCGGTTCGATATCAACGGTAGATGTACGACTCACACATGTTCCTTGCTTAAACATCCCCGTGGTTTCTGGTGACGGGTATGACCACCTCTTCAGGGTAGGAAAATGTAAATATTCTGTCTAATATATTAATAATCTCAAATGATACTTATAAAATATGAATATCGAACTGCGTCATTTACGCTACTTTGTCGCGGTGGCAGAAGAACTCCATTTTGGCCGCGCCGCCGCGCGCCTGAACATTTCGCAGCCGCCGCTCAGCCAGCAAATTCAGATCCTGGAGCAGCAGATTGGCGCCCGTCTTCTCGCCCGCACCAACCGTAGCGTGAGCCTGACGGCGGCAGGCAGGCAATTTCTGGCCGACAGCCGACAAATTCTGAGCATGGTTGACGACGCCGCCGCCCGCGCAGAGCGGCTCTATCTGGGGGAAGCCGGTGAATTGCGTATCGGGTTTACCTCGTCTGCCCCGTTTATCAGCGCCGTCTCGCAAACCCTGTCGTCGTTTCGCCGTGACTTCCCGGACGTGCATATTCAGACGCGCGAAATTAATACCCGGGAACAAATTGCTCCGCTGAATGAAGGGGCGCTGGATTTAGGGCTGATGCGCAACACTCAACTGCCGGACTCGCTGGCGTGGCAGGTGATCCTGCGCGAGCCGCTGATGGCGATGATCCCGCGCGATCACCCCCTGGCGTCGAAACCTGCCGTCACGCTGGCGGAGCTGGCGAAAGAGCCGTTTGTCTTTTTCGACCCGCAGGTGGGGACCGGTCTGTATGACGATATTCTTGGCCTGATGCGCCGCTACGATCTCGCCCCGGTGATTACCCAGGAGGTAGGAGAGGCGATGACGATCATTGGTCTGGTCGCCGCCGGGCTGGGGGTTTCTATTCTCCCGGCCTCCTTTAAACGGGTACAATTGCGTGAAATGTGTTGGGTTCCGCTTGCCGAAGACGACGCGGTATCGGAGATGTGGCTGGTGTGGTCCAGACATCATGAACAGAGCAATGCGGCACAGCGTTTTAAAAAGCAGCTTAGCACCGCCTCTGCCGGGCGATATTTATAGGGAAAAATGGGCAAAAATGTGCAGTAAATCACATGGCTAAGTAAATATTTGACGACGGCCATGCAAGTGCTTCACCATAGCCCAAAGTTTATTTCGAAGCTCGAAAATAAGGGAGTACGAGGTGGTTGCTGATAGTCAGCCAGGGCATATTGATCAGATTAAGCAGACCAACGCTGGCGCGGTATATCGCCTGATTGATCAGCTTGGTCCGGTTTCGCGTATCGATTTGTCGCGCCTGGCCCAACTGGCTCCCGCCAGTATTACCAAGATTGTTCGCGAAATGCTGGAAGCCCACCTGGTTCAGGAGACGGAGATTCAGGAGCCGGGGAGCCGGGGTCGTCCGGCGGTCGGGCTGGTGGTGGAGACGGAAGCGTGGCATTACCTGTCACTGCGCATCAGCCGGGGTGAGATCTTTCTTGCGCTGCGCGATCTCAGCAGCAAGCTGGTGGTGGAAGACCGGCTGGAGCTGCCGCTTAACGCTGATCAACCGCTTCTTGAGGCGATTGTCACGCATATCGATCATTTCTTTATTCGTCACCAGCAGAAGCTTGAACGCTTAACGGCGATTGCCATCACCATGCCGGGCATTATTGATACCGAGAACGGCATTGTGCACCGCATGCCGTTTTATGAAGACGTTAAAGAGATGCCGCTGGGTGAGGTCCTGAAAAACCATACCGGCGTACCGGTCTACATTCAGCATGACATCAGCGCCTGGACCATGGCGGAGGCGCTGTTTGGCGCGTCACGCGGGGCGCGGGATGTCATTCAGGTGGTGATCGACCATAACGTCGGGGCGGGCGTCATCACCGACGGACGCCTGTTGCATGCGGGCAGCAGTAGCCTGGTGGAGATCGGCCACACGCAGGTCGATCCCTACGGGAAACGCTGCTACTGCGGCAACCACGGCTGCCTGGAGACCATTGCCAGCGTGGAAAGCGTGCTGGAACTGGCGCAGGTGAGGCTCAGCCAGTCCATGAGCTCCTCGTTGCACGGGCAACCCCTGACGGTAGATTCCTTGTGCACAGCGGCGCGGCAGGGCGATCTGCTGGCTAAGGACATCATTACTGGCGTAGGGAATAACGTCGGGCGCATTCTCGCCATTATGGTGAATCTGTTTAACCCGCAAAAAATCCTGATCGGCTCCCCGCTCAGCCAGGCGGCGGATATCCTCTTCCCGGCGATCTCGGCCTGCATTAGTCAGCAGGCGCTGCCCGCTTACAGCAAAAACATTGTGGTCGAAAGCACGCAATTTTCGAACCAGGGCACCATGGCCGGCGCCGCGCTGGTGAAAGATGCAATGTATAACGGCTCCTTACTGATCCGCTTGCTGCAGGGCTAACTCTTTTCCACAGACTTACTAAAAATTGCGCTATCTCAAGCCGGATAGCGCACGCTTCCCGTAGACTTCCCCCACTGAATTATTTACCTGGTTTATATTTTCGAAGCATACCCAAGAGGTGGAATGAGTCATGCTTAAGCGTTTCTTTGTTACTGGTACAGATACCTCTGTCGGCAAGACTGTTGTATCGCGCGCGTTGCTACAGGCGCTGGCAGCAAGCGGTAAACGTGTTGCAGGGTACAAACCGGTCGCAAAAGGCAGTAAAGAGACGCCAGAGGGGCTGCGCAATAAAGATGCCCTGGTTTTGCAAAGCGTCTCATCCCTGGAGCTGCCTTATGACGCGGTCAATCCTATTGCCCTGAGCGAAGAGGAGAGCAGCGTGGCGCACAGCGGGCTGATCAATTACACCCTGCTGTCGGATGGGCTGGCGAACCTGAGCGAGAAGGTTGATCACGTTGTGGTTGAAGGCACGGGCGGCTGGCGCAGCCTGATGAACGATTTGCGTCCACTTTCCGAGTGGGTGGTGCAGGAACAACTGCCGGTGGTGATGGTGGTGGGCATCCAGGAAGGGTGTATCAACCATGCGCTGCTCACGGCGCAGGCGATCGCCAATGACGGCCTGCCGTTAGTGGGCTGGGTGGCAAACCGTATCAACCCTGGCCTTGCGCACTATGCAGAAATCATCGACGTGCTGAGCAAAAAACTGCCCGGCCCTCTGGTGGGCGAACTGCCTTATTTGCCGCGCGCCGAGCAGCGCGAACTAGCGCAGTACATCGATCTCTCTGCTCTCGGCAGTGTGCTGGCCGTAGATCGAGTCGTGGCGTAACGTTCGCGAGAGCACGGACGCAACAACGCAGGCAATCAGCAGGCCGGGTAGCAGAAAATACTGCCCGGTCATTTCACACACCATCAGCGCCGACATAATAGGCGCATGCGTCGTGGCAGCGAGCAACGTCGCCATCCCCGCCAGTCCCAGCAAAATCGCCGTTTCAGAACCCGGCAGCCACAGCGCAAAAAGCTGCGCAAAGAGCATTCCTGTCGCCAGCCCGACAAACAGCGTCGGCGTGAAGACCCCGCCTGGTGCGCCCGAACCGCTGCTTGCCAGGACCGCCAGCAGCTTACAGATAAACACGCCCGCAATGACGGACAGCAGCGGCGGTGAGAGCAGAAAGGCCTGCACCACGCTATAGCCATTGCCCCACACTTTGGGCGTAAGAAGCGACAACAGCCCGACGATCACCCCCCCGAGCGCCAGCTGCCAGGGGGGTGAGAGTTTGAGACGCAGAAACAGGGCGTGGCTAACCGTCATCAGCCACATCAGCAGCGGGCCGCAGACGCCCGCCAGCAGACCGATGATAACGATCAATCCGTAATCGCCCGCAGTGAGCGTTTCGCTGAGATGCACCTCATACAGCGTGGTAGCGCCAGGGCTTAACAGACGCGTCGTCAGCAGCGCGACGACGGCCGCAATGACTACCGGACCGAGCGAGGCCAGCATTAGCGTGCCGAACAGGATTTCCGCAATAAACAGGCTTCCGGCTAGCGGCGCGTGGTAGGCGCTGGCCATTCCCGCCGCCGCCCCGCAGGCTATCCATAATTTCCATTCGGACTTCGGCGTAAAGCGCTGCGCAAACAAGGAGGCGGCGAGGGCAGCGAGCAGGATCATCGCCCCTTCACGCCCGATGGCGCTTCCGCTGGAAACCACCAGCAGTGATGCCAGGGATTTGACCAGGCTGGCACCGTAATCGAACTGCCCATCACCCGTTTCCAGCGCTTCCATATAATCCGTTGGCGCATGCGGGCGTTGCGCTGTCAGCCGCTGCCATCCCCACAGCAACAATCCGGCTGCCAGGCCGCCAAGAGCAGGCGTGAGCATGCGACGCCAGGGGGACAACGCCGCCGCGGCATTCACCAGGCTGCCGCTGTCGTTACTGAGAAACAGCCACTCCAGCAGATACATGCTGTGGCGAAACACGGCAACGGCCAGCGCGGCCAGTACGCCCGTGACGGTGGCAATCAAAAGCCGGCGAAACATCGCGCGGATATCGGGGTAAGTATGAAGACGTTGCATGGGTCGCGAGTAAACGGGGTCGATGCAATATTGTGGCGGGAAATGACGGGGTTAGCAAAAGGTCTGCGTGCGAAAAAAAGCCGGGCAAGCCCGGCCGGAAGAATTAACTTTCACTGTGGATATTCAGCGCCCGGCGCGTACGCCCTGAGCTGAGGTACTCCGCGATATAGTCCTGCGAAATCTCGCCGTTATAGCGACCCTCTTCATCCACAATCGGCATCCAGCTGGTGTTACTTTCATACAGGCGGGAGAGCACCACGCGCAGGTTATCTTCCGCTTTGCCGGTCATGCGGAACGGATGCAGGATATCGGCACAGGTGCCGCTGGCGTTGCGCGCTTCCCGGCGTTTCACAAACCCCAGCGGTTTACCGTGTTCGTCTACCACGGTGATGGCGCGGATATCGTTATCATCCATGGTGGCAAAGGCCTCTGGAAGCGGGGTAGAGCCGCGTACAGTGATAGTAGGCTGCTGGTCGGTGACGTCGCCTGCCGACACCAGCAGCAGGCGCTTCAGGGTGCGGTCCTGACCCACAAACGAGCCGACAAACTCGTTCGCCGGCTTCGCCAGCAGCTCGTCCGGGCTGGCGCACTGGACAATCTTCCCCTGACGGAAAACGGCGATACGATCGCCCAGCTTCAGGGCTTCATCGATATCGTGGCTGACCAGCATCACCGTTTTCTTCAGCTTGCGCTGCATCTCCAGAAACTGGTTCTGGATCACTTCACGGTTGATGGGGTCCACTGCGCCGAAGGGCTCATCCATCAGCAGTACCGGCGGATCGGCCGCCAGCGCGCGGATCACGCCGATACGCTGCTGCTGGCCGCCGGACATCTCGCGCGGATAGCGGTGAAGAAACTTACGTGGATCCAGCGCCACCATATCCATCAGCTCTTCGGCACGGGTTTTACACCGGGCTTTATCCCAGCCCAGCATGCGCGGCACCACGGTAATGTTCTCTTCGATGGTCATGTTCGGGAACAGGCCAATTTGCTGAATCACGTAACCGATGTTGCGGCGCAGCGTCACCGTATCCATCCCGCTGGTGTCTTCGCCGTTAATCAGGATCGTGCCGCTGCTTGGCGTAATCAGGCGGTTGATCATCTTAAGGGTGGTGGTTTTCCCGCAGCCGGATGGGCCGAGCAGGACGCACATTTCCCCTTCGGGCACGTTCAGGTTGACGTTGTCCACGGCCTTAAAGGTCTGGCCGTGCTTCTGTGAAAAATGTTTGGTGAGGTTTTCCAGTTTTATCATTATCGAATCCCCTTCGGAGTCAGTACCACCTGCAGACGGTGCAGCAGCCAGTCGAGCACAATCGCTAAAAGACAAATCATCAGCGCCCCTGCAATCAACATGCGGATATCGCTCCCGCCGATGCCGTTAAGCAGCAGCAGGCCCAGGCCGCCCGCGCCAATCACGGCGGCAATTGCCATTACGCCGATGTTCATCACCACGGCGGTGCGGATGCCGCCGAAAATCACCGGTAACGCCATGGGAATTTCAACCCAGCGCAGCCGCTGCCAGAAGGTCATGCCGATGCCGCGTCCGGCCTCACGCAGACCCGGTGGCAGGCTGTCCAGCGCGGTATGGGTGTTGCGTACAATCGGCAGCAGCGAGTAGAGAAACACCGCGGTAATGGCGGGCAGGGCGCCAATGCCCTGACCGATCAGCGAAAACAGCGGGATCATCAGGCCAAACAGGGCGATGGACGGAATGGTCAGCACGATGGTCGCGATGCCCAGCACCGGTGTCGCCAGCCATTTGTGACGGACAATTAGAATGCCGAGCGGAACGCCGATAATAATGGCCAGGCCAACCGCCAGCGCCACCAGCCACAGATGCTGCAGCGTCAGGGTTAACAGGTAATCCCAGTTATCCAGAATGTAGTGAATCGTCTCCATAGCGCCTCCTACAACAGCTTTTTGCTACGCAGGAAATCACGGGCGACCTGCTGCGGTGACTGATGATCGATATCCACCTTCTTGTTCAGCTCGGTGATAACGTCGTTGTTGAGCTGGGCGGAGAGGGTGTTAAGCGCCTCTTCCAGCCCCGGGTTCGCCTCCAGCGTGTCTTTACGCACCACCGGGGTGACGGCATAGCTCGGGAAGAAGCCTTTATCATCTTCCAGTACTTTGAGGTCGAAACCTTTCACGCGGCCGTCGGTGGTGTAGATCAGCCCGGCATCAACAAAACCGTCGCGCACCGCGTTATACACCAGACCGGGATCCATCTGGCGGATCTGCGGACGGTCAAGCTCCATGTTGTAGGCCTTCTGCAGCGGCTTCATGCCGTCGCTACGCCCGGCAAACTCAAGATCCAGTCCCAACAGCCAGTTTTTGTCCGGGTTGGTTTTACGCACCTGCTCAATCTTCGCCACCATCTCAGACATGGTGTTGATATGTTCCGCTTCGGCGCGTTTACGCTGCATGGCGAAGGCATAGGTGTTGTTCATATCGGCGGGTTTGAGCCAGACCAGACCGTGTTTCGCGTCCAGACGCTTAACCGTCTCGTAAGATTCCTGCGGCGACATGCGCTTGTTGATGTGGTTAAAGATGATCAACGACGTACCGGTGTACTCCCAGGTCATATCAATTTGTTTGTTGATCATCGCGTTACGGGAGATAACAGTCGCAATATTGGTTTGCGGCTGCACCTGGAACCCTTTCTTTTGCAGGTACTGCACGGTCATGGCCGAGAGAATATGCTGCTCGGTAAAGCTCTTGGTCGCCAGAATCAGCGGGGCGGCTATTGCCTGGCTGGTGAAGAGCGCCGCGGCACACAGCGCCGTCAGGCTGGATATCAGTCTCATGAAAGCTCCTTGTTATTGTTATCGAGCGAGATGGGGACTCATCACGCGACCCAGCGCAGCCAGCAGGGTGTCGAGGATCAGGGCAAACAGCGCGGTGGCCGCCGCGCCCAGGATCAGCGTCGGGAAGTCGTTCAGGTAGATGCCAGGGAAAATCAGCTCGCCGTAGCTGCTGGCGCCAATCAGGAAGGCCAGCGGAGCAGTACCCACATTAATGGCGGTGGCGATGCGGATGCCCGAGAGCATCACCGGCCAGGCGTTAGGTAACTCCACCTGGCGCAGACGCTGCCATTTGGTCATCCCAATCCCGTTGGCCGCTTCCAGTAATGACGACGGCACCGAGCACAGCCCGGCGTAGGTATTGCGCACAATCGGCAGCAGCGAGGCAAGAAACAGGGCGATGATGGCTGGCGTATCGCCAATGCCAATCACCACCATCGCCAGCGCCAGAACGGCCAGCGGCGGCAGGGTGTTGCCGACGTTGAAGATTTGCATCACGTATTCGGCTACCCCACGCGCCGCCGGGCGGCTGAGCAGGATACCCGCCGGAATGCCAACCAGCAGTGCGAAGAACATCGAGGAAAATACGAGGATTAAATGCTGTTGCCCGAGGTAGATCAGGTCAACCTGACGCGCCTTGATCGTCTCCAGCCCAATGCCCCAGGTGAGGAGGGCCAGAACCACGATTATGGCGCCGACAAACAGCAGCGAGCGTTTGAGTAATGGATGCATTGCGGTGTGTCTCCCTGTGCGCATGCGTTATCGCAACCAGCGGTTGCCTGTTGTTATGCCATGTTTCGGCAGGGGTAGTTGACCTATAGCAAGCGTTTGGGAAGGGTTCCAGCGAAGGGGGAAAATTAGTAACCCTATGAAACTAGTGACAACCTTGATTAAGCCTTATGAGCTAAGGGCTGGCTGTGAGAGGGCAGAATAGTCCTAAAGCGACTTCTTGAAAGTGACGGTGTCACAACTGTCGCGACATTCTGCCCTCTGCGTTTTGACTATCGGCCGAGGGCTGCGCGAACTTTGCGCACGCGCACCGCGATGGTAATCATGGAACAAACGGATACCAGCGCCAGTATGACACCCAGCGCCAGCATCGCATTAAACCCAATCCACCGGAACAGGAGTAACCCCGCGATACCGCCCGTAATAAACGAGAACAGGGTGGTTAAGTGGGTTTTAAGCTGGCTTTTCTGCGCCGCCGTGTCTTTGGAATAGTCCCGGCGCAGCATCGCCACCACTACCGAGGCCAGCGATATTCCCGCGTCCGTCAGCGTGCCGGTGATGTGCGTCGATCTCACCCGGCCGCTGGAGAGCTGGGTGGAGGTGGAATTGTGGATCCCCATCAGACCACAGAGAAAGATAATAATTGTGCGGTTGCTGGTGAGGGCATGGAAATACATCTCGTAAACCGAAATACCGGTCAGTAATAACCCTTCGACAAAAAGGATCTGGCAAAAAACCAGGCGGATATTATGGATAATGCCCCAGATAACAATAATGCGCGCAAGAATGGCACCCGTGACAAACGCCAGAATAATGGAGCCAAAGAAAATAATATCGTTCAGATCGGTGGAAGAGACTTCGCTGGATAATTGTGAGGTATTGCCGGTCATGTGAGAGGGGAAAAAGCCAAATGCCCCAAGGGCGATGGCGTTGAGCAAGCCAGCGGATGTCGCCAGCCAGAGGGCTAACCGGCGATCCTCCTGATGCGTTCGTTCTTTTTTGAGTTTAATCAGCAAGAATACCTCCGGGGTGAGCTTTGCCTGAAACGTCAGGCTAGCAAAGCGCTGAAACGGACAGTCCAGGATATGGCTTAATTATTATTCCCTCTGACGGCATGCAGAGTTTTGTAATTAAATAAAATATCCTTGCTGAATATAGGGCCGTGGGGAATTCAGACCATGCCGTTATTTCCGTGTCGCAAAAATGCCGGGCGCTGATTAAGACGTTCAAACCAGGCATCAATGGCAGGCACAGCGGGTTTGTCAAAGGGCGTCATTTTCCAGCGGTTGACCGACAGCCCCAGCACCACGTCTGCAAGCGTAAACGTTTCGCCCGCAGTAAAGGCGCCGGTGCGCTGCAACTGCTGCTCCAGAATGCCGATACAGTGGTTCCACTCTTTTATCCCGGCGGCAATCCGCGCGGGATCGTTATAGTCCGGGTTATTGCGCCCAAGCGCCGGGAAGAC
Source organism: Enterobacter cloacae complex sp. 394F7 (assembly GCF_057320385.1). Taxonomy (NCBI): domain Bacteria; kingdom Pseudomonadati; phylum Pseudomonadota; class Gammaproteobacteria; order Enterobacterales; family Enterobacteriaceae; genus Enterobacter; species Enterobacter cloacae complex sp. 394F7. The sequence goes on from NZ_JBXWCS010000004.1 coordinate 271,194, forward strand.
ATAGCGCCAGGCGTTGTTGAATTCGGTTGCCTGCCAGTCCATCCAGCGCTCGACGTTAGCGCAGGCCTGCGGCTGCGACGGCAGCAGGTCATCGCGTCCGGCTTTGCGCACCAGGTAGCGGCAGATTGAATTCGATTCCCACAGCACAAAATCGCCGTCGATCAGCACCGGCACCATGGCGTTGGGGTTCAGGGCGCGGAAGGCGTCCGTTTCCGTCGGGGCAAATCCGCTGCCGTAATCTTCCTGCTGGTATGCAATTCCGGCTTCTTCGCAGGTCCAGAGGACTTTACGCACGTTGATGGAGGTGGTCTTGCCGAGAACGGTGATCATGGGTCAGATGTCCTGCACTGGAATGAATGGTTTAAAAACAATACATCAGTTTTGTGAAAGAGGTCGGGGCAAAATTGGGTGGCGAGTGCGCTGGATTGGGGGAGTGATACCGTCTTTCTGGAAGGAGCCTCGCAAACCTAAAAGTAACCCGGTGAAAATGAGGGTTAATGCTTTTATTCCGGTTATCGGGGTCGTAAAGTGACGGCGTTGCGGCACATCCGCAATCGGGTGTAGGAACCCGGATCTCACAGTGCGACTTTATTTTGTCGCAACAGTGCATATGCCGTTAAAATCACGGTGGCGCTGGCGGAGCAGCCGTTAAGGCTGGCCGTTTTCTCTGTGGGCGGTATTCCTACCTCCGTCAGCGCTGCCCCCTCGAGCGTAGGAACTCATCGGGTGGTTAATTCAATGTCATACACTGAGGATGCCTTATGGCTACTATCCCAACCCTGTCTTACCTGCAATCTGACGAAAACATTATTCAGCAGCTTATTACCCGGCCCCTTCCGGTTGACGCCGATCTCTTTGACGTCGCAGACAACTGCGCCGCGCTGGTGACCGTGCTGGTCGAAAGCGATGATAGCGTCATTAGCTCTGCACTCTGCGAGCGCCTGCTGCAAGCGCTTCATCGACTGCGTGAACTCTGCGATGCCGATCTCCCGCCGAACCTTATTGAACAGTTGATTGTGGGAGAAAAAATGACCTCCTGCGTGCCGGACTGCTGGCACGACACCGCTACCCAGATAGACTATGCGCTGGCACTTACCCAAGCCGTTAAAGGGGGGACATTGCCCGCGAACGTTGCAAAAGAGCTTACGGGGCTGCTGCACGATATGATTTGGCTACTGGCGGAGTTTGTGAAGGAGCCGCGAATTGTGGCGCACTGAGTGCGGGCAGGCTTGGTTAGCTGCTTAGAGGGTGGTGAGGGAAAGGGGCTGGATGGGCCCCTTTGAGGTTTTTGAGGGGGGGTTGTTATTGCTTTTGCGATAGGGGCTGGGAAATGGCTGCTATGAGCGAACAGCGGAAGTTCGTAATTTATTCCACATCTGTTGACGCGTGTTAATAAACAGGGAGCAGGTCAACCAAGCTTTTCTACCCACCTATTAAAGATTCGGTTGTATTTTCGAGTTAATATTTACTGATTAGTTCTGGCCCGAGACCGGAACAAGAAGTCTTTACTGTGCAAATTGCCAAGCTTTATCAATGCAGCAACTATTTCTCTTGTTCCTTTGGTGGTCTCAAGTTGCGCAGGACTACAGGCTTTCTGTTGCAATACCGTTGCTCTGCTTGAAACCAAGCTACCATCTGCCACATCAGATACTTTGCGTTTGACCAGATCAGAATCTCGAAGCTTACTGTCCAAGGTCATATTGAACAGAGCTAGATCGCGCCTTTTACCTTCCAATTCAAGCCGGATTCGGTTCCTCCAGATATGAGATATCTGAACTGGTCTTTTTTGGCCTACGATACTGCCTATGTTCCACGATGAAGTGTTCATACTCAAATCTACTGTAATATGGGAGATTCGAGTATGATTGTCCCTTATGAGCGAGAGGTGGACGTACAGAACGAATTTCATTACATATGAATTAAACATTTCTTCCCGGGGAACGTCGATTGTCTTTTGGGATAGCCAGGCTTTAGCCTGCTGGTAATCGTCAGTTCAGCCAGAAGAAAGAGTGTTCCGACAATGTATCCTGCACCTTTTTTATCATTATGATGAAGGCCTTCACCAAGTCACATTCTCAGGTGCCATTTCTGCATAAAGACTAAAACTGGCCATTCAAACAATCATCATTGTTGAATCAAAGTTAAACCCATACTAATTTCATGGCATTTCATTTTTATCATGTCCTACCCGTTTTCCTCTCCTTTGTGTCTTTTTTACATGTCAATTTTGATTATGATGACTTAACACTGAAGTATCCATCAGTAACCCTTCTGAAGAAGGTTAGGTATATTTCCGTAGATAAATCAATCATCTATCACTTTCTAAAGGAAAACACATGAAACGTCCAAATTGGTTCCAGGTATCTGCAGAAGGTTCAAAAGCACTGGGAACGCTGCATCATTTTGCCACAACAGGAACAAATCTCCCGGAAGAGTTAATACATTTGGTTTTTTTAAGAGTATCTCAGATTAATGGCTGCGCGCATTGTATTGATATTCACACCCGCGATCTTATGAAGTGTGGCATGTCAGTAGAGAAAATAGTTCTGATTCCCGTATGGGAGGAAGCTACATATTTATTCTCGGATCTGGAGCAAGCGGCACTGGCATGGGCTGAAGAAGTTACCCGAGTAAGTGAGACACATGCCTCGGATGAAGCGTATTCTGCAGCGCTTTCAGTATTTGGTGAAAAAGATTTGGTCGATCTGACCATCGTTATTGCAACAATGAATGCACTTAATCGTATGGGCGTCAGCTTTCGAATGAAGCCGCTGGCCAAGGCATAAATTACCATTCGTTTTCTTCTCGCGATTGGTTACTCATTTCCTCCAAAGTAAAAACCGCCGAAAGGCGGTTTTTACTTTTTTAACAGCTAGCGATGAATATAAACGATCTTAATATTCTTATAAGCATGTATAATATTAGGTTAAAAATACACTATGAATACTATTTGTGGGTGATTATTACAACATATGTAAGCTAATAATAAAAAATAAAGCCGCCAACAAGAAGTGTTGTTGGCGGATATTTATTAATGTAATTCAGCACGATCCAGACCGTAAGCGCTATCCATCGATCCTGGTGACATCTGTGATAAAATCTGGAGACGATTCCAGGCGTTGATTACAGCAATGGTGAAAGTTAACTCTGATACTTCCACTTCAGAGAAATGTTCGCGCAATTCGCTGTAAAGCGCTTCGCTTACACCATTATCACCAATGCGTGTCAACGCTTCAGTCAGCGCCAGAGCAGCTTTCTCTTTGGCGCTGAACAGTGGCGATTCCCGCCAGATTGCAACGTGATAAAGACGCAGTTCACGCTCCCCATGCATTTTTGCTTCTTTAACGTGCATATCCAGACAAAACGCACAATGATTCATCTGTGAGGCTCGGATATCCACTAAGTGCTTAAGTTTTTTATCCAGCGAGACTTTTCCTAATGCCATAGAGGCATCGGCTAGTGTTTTAGCCAGTGCGGGAATGGTTTTAAAATGATTCACACGTGACGACATATTGTAATCCTCTTTTTAAAATAAACGATCAATGGTTTGCAGTGCATGAGGTAACGCTGTAGTACGAGCGACGGGATCATGCGTACCGTCTACCCGAATAAATTGCACGTCGGTAATGCCAATATATTCAAGCGCTACGCGAATGTATGGCGTAAACTGGTCATCCGCTACAAATGGACCGTGTGCAAATACGCTGCCGCTGGCGACAACGCAATACACCTTTTTGCCGCTGACGAGCCCTATTTTTTTGCCCTCTGGCGTAAAGGCGAAAGTTCGTCCGGCGCGGGTTATATGATCGAACCAGGCCTTTAACACAGAAGGCAGGCCGAGGTTCCACATCGGTGATGAGATAACCAGCGTGTCACAATCTAAAAGCTGATCTACCAGTTGTTCCGAAGTCTGAATAGCGGTGAGCTGAGCTTCACTGCGTAGGTCTGGTGGGGTAAAAAAACCAGCAATGGTAAATGCATCAAGATGTGGTAGCGGCCTTTTAGCCAGGTCCAGCACTGATTCTTGAAGCCCGGCATGATGCGCGCGTAATTTTTCTACCAGGTACTCAGACGCCACACGGGATGTCGATCCTGATAAATCCGGGCTGACTTTAATGTGAAGCAGTTTCATCATTTTTTCCTCAAGTGAGATCGCGATAATAATGCAGGCCGAGGGCGGTATATCCGACACGCTGATAAAATGCCTGGGCTCCTGAATTACTAATGGCGGTATCAAGGACCATCTGACCACAACCGTATTCACGTGCGATGACCGCTAAGTGATTCAACAGCGTTGCACCCATCCCCTGACCGCGAGCCTCGTTCACTGTTACCAGATCGTCGACGTAACAGAATTGCCCGTGAATGAAATTTTCGAGCAGTCGATAACCGGCCAGCGCCATTGTTTTGCCATCCTGCTCCAGTCCTGCAAGCCGATAGCCTTGCGCCTGCTGGCGCTGTACCTGGGCGATAAATTGTTTCTCATTCGTTAGTTTGCTGCGTAGTTCCTGCATCAGCGCAAAGCAACGGGCAAGGTCAATGACGGTGTCGTAATGTACAATCTTCATGACGCCTCATAGTGAGTGGCTTAGTTAATAGCCATATCTTAATCTTGTATGTCTTGTTAAAAAGGGTCATTATTCGAATTAATTGATAGGACATTTAAAGGTGCATTTGATGGGGTACAAAGAGATTTATGCCCGCTATCGTCAGCAAATTCAGGACGGCCTTTTGAAACCGGGGGAGCGCGTTCCCTCAATTCGTTCGCTGGCGAGCGAGTTGCAGGTCGCGCGAAAAACGGTGGAAACCGCGTATGAAATTCTTACTGGAGAAGGCTATTTCGTAAGTCTGGGGGCGAAGGGGACCTATATAAATCCGGAGCTCCGGCTGACCTCAACGGTCAGAGAAGACAATTATGTATCGTCTCGTTCACTTGACACGCCGGTTACTGAAAGGAAGGGTGATCTCCGACTCGGCATTCCTGCACTGGATGAATTCCCCCATAAAAAATGGCTGTTGATATCGGGAAAAGCGGCGCGAAGTCTGCGTCCGGAAGAAATGCTCATGCCCCCGGTAGTGGGCTTTAAGCCACTACGTGAGGCCATTGCAAGTTATCTCACTATTTCAAGAGGACTGAATTGCCGACCAGAGCAAATCTTCGTTACCAGCGGCTATCGGGCCAATTTACGGTTTATTCTGTCGGTACTTGCACAACCTGATGATAAAGTGCTGTTTGAAGATCCTGGCTACTTTTATGGTCAGCAATTATTGAAGCGAATGGCATCCAAACTGCACTATATACCTGTTGATAGACAGGGCATGGATGTTGATTATCTTCAGCGCTATCACAACGATGCACGCTTCGCTATCGTTACACCTACTCATCAAAGTCCGCTCGCAGTTAGCCTTTCATTACCGCGTAAGCATCAGTTACTGTCCTGGGCACAGCAAAACAATAGCTGGATAATTGAAGATGATTACGACGGAGAGTTTCACTACACACGCAAAGTAATCCCGGCGTTGAAAAGCCTCGATACGCATGACCGGGTTATTTATACCGGTACATTTAGTAAAACGATAATGCCAGCTATGCGTATCGGATATATGGTAGTGCCACAGGAGACGGTAACCCGTTTCAGTGAACTGGGTGAAATCCTTGAAACGGGTCTGCCATTACTACCGCAAAAAATCCTTGCACAGTTCCTTAGTGAAGGGCACTTCTACCGGCATATAAAAAAGATGCGTTTACTCTACCAGCAGCGGCGTCGCATGATGCTTGACGCAATTGAAACGACCTTTCCAGGTTTTTTTGAATTTGAGCTTACAGATGGCGGTATGCATATTGTTGCCTTCCTGCAACGTGGCATTGAAGATACTGCATTAGCTGCATTATGGACACAGCACGAGCTTTACGTCCGGCCACTCTCGAGCTGGTATGCGCAGACACGAAAACGTTATGGATTAGTCATTGGATACACCAATATTCGTTCAACCGAGGAGGCGCAGAAAATTTTGCAGCGTGTTAAGGAAAAAACACTGGCACTTATGCAGCATTAAGTATTTTGATAGCCAGGCGTGAAGAATAACCTATTATTTACCAGTATTGTTGACTGAAAAAATTTAGTCGATCACTCTCTGTAAATGAGGGTCGACTAAATATGATCGTGATCGCTCATGCGTTTTTGTAACATGAAGTTAGCTTGGTGTCAGTGCCCTTTATTTCCAACAGGAAATTATGTATAGATAACTGGAACGCCGTTTCTAAGCCAGACATTAAAAAATAGAGCGTTTTTTGAGTATATCTTGAATATTAGCGGATTTTAATTTCAGGAACGGCTGACATCCCGACGCGCAATAATTTTGCATCGGGTTGATTACCATCCAGCACTATTTTCACCGGTAAACGCTGGACGACTTTAGTAAAGTTACCCGTTGCATTGTCTGGCTGGATGGCTGAAAACGTTGCGCCGGTTGCAGGAGCGATACTATCGACATGTCCAGTAAACTTTTTGCCAGGCATGGCATCAATTTTAATTAAGACCTTCTGCCCCTGCTGAACATTTGCCAACTGTGTTTCAAGATAATTGGCAGTGATGTAAGTTTGATGTAGCGGAACCACGGCCAGTAGACGTGTCCCTGCGTTAACGTACGCTCCGAGGCGCACCGAACGCTGGCCTACCATCCCATCGACTGGTGCAACAATATGCGTATAAGAAAGGTTAAGCCTCGCCTGACTGACTTTTGCCTGCGCGACTGCAACATCGGCTTCCGCCTGACGTAATGCAGCCCTCAACACGCCTACCTGTTTCTCTGCTGAGGTCAGAGCAGCTTCGTTCTGACGAACGACTGCGGATGCAGAACGCTGTGTTGAATGGGCTTTTTGTTGATCGTCCGCAGCGACGGTACCTCTTTGATAAAGCTTATTAAAACGTTCAGCATTCTGACTGGCATACTGCGCCGATGCCTGACTGGCTAAAAGGGTCGCTTTTGTCTGAGCAATAATGGATTGTTGCTGCTCCAGTTGTGCAAGGCTGCTCAGGCGTTTTGCATCACTAAGCTGCAAATTAGCTTGCGCCATTTCAAGCGCTATTTTGTAGTCACGGTCATCCAGCGTGGCCAGTGTTTGCCCTGCTTTGACACGTTGGTTATCCGCAACATAGATATTTTTGATATAACCCGATACTTTTGGTGCTACCAGTGTGTAATCCGCATTCACATAGGCATCATTGGTACGGGTATCATTGTTCAGCATTGTCGACCAGACGAAAAATATCATCGTCATCATCAGGATTAATAATGCGCTGAGCAGAGTCGTTCTTCTCGATACCGAAAATTTCATTTAACCACCTCTATTTTGTCATTGCAGGTTGAAAAGTGTCTGGGGCGGCCAGACACGTTTTGGCAACCAGACAGTGAGTAATAACAGAAGGACGGCAAAGCCAGTCATCAGCAGATAGCTATCGGCCAGACTCAGAACAATTGCCTGATGTTTTAATAAGGTGATAAATCCAGCGATGTTCTCGGTGTTGCTGATGCTACCGTCGTGTAATAAAGGAATGCTGCTGCTGGCCTGCTCGCTGACCGGTGTCGATATCAACCATGGGCGGTTGGCTACGTTATTGACCAGAACATTAGAATGAAATTGCTCTCTGTCATTTATAAACCATTCCACTAAAACGCCAGCTGCGATGCTTGAAAAACCCCGTACGGTATTGAACATAGCAGAGGCATAATGTCCTTCAGGGGGAGCCACAACGCTGGTTGCGCTCATAAGCAACGGTAAAATAATTGACGGTAATCCAATCGCCTGCAGAAGCTGTATTGCCCAGAAATTCTGGCGTGACCAATCGCTGGTTATCTGCATACCCATCAGGCTGGCAGAAATCATCAGAACAATCCCGAAAGCTATCAGCCAGCGACAATCAACCCAGCGCAGACTAAGCAATGCGGCAACAAGCGGGGTGATAATTAACTGCGGGAGCCCAATTATCAAAGCCAGCGGGGCAAACTGCACTGTTCGAAAGCCCTCTACTTTACCAAAGAAATTGGACGGCAAAGCAGAGCCAGCCAGTGCCAGTACCAACACTACAGCGAGCGCCATCAGGCCATATGAAAAGTTACTTCTCTCCAGCATCTGTAATTTGAACAAAGGGAGGGGATGAAACCATTCATTAATCAGGAAAATCGTCAGGCACACGAAGGCGCTGGATAACAGGCCATTAAATAAGGGCGATTCAAACCAGTCCAGACGTCCACCCTGAGTGATGGCGATTATCAAAAACGCCATTCCAGAACAGCCGGTAATCATACCGAACAGGTCGATCTGTTTAAATCGGTCGAGGTGAATCGGGTCCTGCGGCAAACCCCAGCCAATAAAGAGCATCGAAATCAAAATGGCGGGGACCACTTGCCAGAACATGAACATCCAGCTCACATCATCTGTCCAGAATGCCGCCAGTGAAGGGGCCACATTTGGACCAAAAGTCGCAGTCAGAGCATAAGCGCCAAGTCCATAAAGTTTTATCGATGGTGGCAGAAAACGTAGCGCCACAGTCATGAGTAAGGGAGGTAGGGCACCGCTAAACAGGCCCTGTATCGTTCGCAAGAGAATAAACAGCGGCGCATTCGGGAGCAAGGGTAAAAGTATGCCGCAAACCATAAAACCGCCAGCGCAAGTAAGCGCGAATTTACGCAGCGAAAAAGTCACAGCAAACCATGGTGCGATCATCATCGCCACTACTTCTGCGGCCTGGTAGGCAGAGGTGAACCAACTGGCTTGATCATAAGTCACGCCAATTCCGGCACGCACATCCGCAAGCGCTATATCTATAACCCGACCATTAAGTCCGGAAGTTAAGGCTGCGATGAGTATCCCCACAAATCCCATTGCAAGGCGCCAGGTAAAGGGGGGCGAAGGTGGAGTAGAACGCTGTGTATTCATACAAAGTTCTCATGCATTATATCGATACGATGTACCACATTGTGATACACATGTGACATCTTACATTGCGATAGCGTCCATTGCAATGTGATAATTAATACATGAACTGAGGTAACAGGCTGTCCGTGACCGGACAATAAGGAGCTCTATATGGCCGTAAATGTCTCAAGCTTTGAGGATGAAAAAACCGGCGGGATTCAGGTTATCGCCCGCGCAGCTGCAATTTTGAATGTGCTGGGAAAACACCCTGGCGGCATGAGTCTGGGAGAAATTGCGCAGGAGGTTGCTCTCCCTCGTTCAACGGTGCAGCGTATTGTCGCGGCTTTAGATAGCGCTCAACTTGTGCGTAGCAGCGGGGCCGGTGGCCTGCGTCTGGGACCTGCACTACTCAAACTTATTTCCAGTGTGCACAGCGATGTCGTGGATCTTGTACGTCCCTTCCTAGAGCAACTTTCGGCCAATATTAATGAAACAGTGACCCTGGCACGTGCCAGCGGTACACAGCTGGCAATCATCCACTACGTCGTAGCAACACGGGAATTACGTGTTGTACCTCGTATTGGACTTAATTTGCCGCTCTACAGCACTTCCGGCGGACGTGTGTTACTGGCTATGGAAAGTGATGAAGATGTCCGCATACTGGTAGGCGAAGCCTATGAAGATCTCACCGGAATGACAGTTAAAACTCTTCCACAGCTTCTGGAGCTGATCGCTGATGTTCGTGCCAAAGGGCTGGCTATAGATCTGGGTGAAACTCTGGAGGGTGTCTGCACGATAGCGGTAGCGCTGGACACACTTTTTGGTCGTTTTTCTATCTCATTATTAGTTCCAGCGCCACGTTTCCATAAACATGAAACCTTTTATCGGCAAGAACTCATGCAATGCAAGGAGGCAATAGTTAATGAAATTGGAAGAATAATTTCGGTAGGAGAATAACTAACAACATCAATAATTGTTCTCAACGAAATTTGTTAGGCCGCTTGCACGATCCGGCCTGACCTGCCCCCAGCATTAGATACAACGATCAGTTAGTAATAAGAGTTGACCAGCTTCCCGTTGTTCAACACTAAGCACTGTTAGCTACTTCCGCTTTTGGCACAAAGCGGACAAGCTCCTCGTCGAGGTATAGACCGTCCTCCGTTCGGAGATTTACCATCAAGCATGATAAAACCGACATTGAGTGCATGTGGCTTCAACCTCTACCCAGATTCACTCGGGTAAAATCAGAATCTGACAAGGCGTTTACCGTTGCCCATGACCATCCTGCTCGTAAAATAATCAGACATTTATGGAAATGGATGCATTATGGATATTGCTCTGCTTAATAGGGGCTGGAACAGAACATGTTCAGATACGATTGTGAATCTGGAAGCCCGAAAGCTGGTCGAAACAGCAAATCGGTTGTCAGCATTTTATTTGAATGTTGGCCTGACGCGTATCAAATTTGTCGAGGAGATAAAACAGGTCGTAGAAAAGGAACAAGGTGGATACGATGAGTCGTCTAGGACGCAGAGTGTTAACCTTTATGTTTTCTCCAGAACCGCCAGGATTTGTAAGACAGGACTGGCGGCTGAATAAATACAACGATGATGATAGCGATGAGTATTGATATTCCACCACCCACAACGGTTTCTTTCGCAGCAAACAACATAAGAAGGATAAAAACCATCAGGCAAGATGATGTTATCCATAAAACAACCCTGAATCGATTAGCCAGATCCTGAATCGCTCCCCCTAATGTTCCACCATAGCTTTCAATGTTATTCTTAATCTTCTGCAAGTCAGATCGCGTAAAGCCAGCGCTCAACAAAGCCTCTTCAGTAACATCCATATTGTCCTCTCAGCAAATCTTAACTGGCGATGCTGCCCGCAATCATACTGATGAACTGTGGCGCATTCCAGCCAGTATGAACGGTTTCTGTGATTCTGAAGCAAACCACCGTTTTCCGAAACGCCTTGCAAATCTTGCGGTGGATATCATTAACGCCCTGATCATCAGCCCTGTTTTCTACCGGATGAAGGTATTTCCCTTAAGCACTTAGACATGTTTCGCCGATTTAGCATCGTTTCCGATGCATGTTATTGGTTACACTGCGCGATCGTGGTTGAGGAAACGGGGCAGGCCACCATCAACATGCTTTACCGCAAAAACAAATATCACGGCGAAGCAACAGGCATAATGACAGCCTCAAATTTAGACGACCTCTTTATGTCGTTAGCGAACGCGGACTGCCGAGATAAAGCCGCTGCTGTTTCCAGTATTCGATACCGCCTAAAATACTGTCCGCCCTGATCCAGGCTCTGGCAATCAGGATGTGTAAATGCGGTGCATTCAAAGCACTAACCATCTGCGAGCTGTCGTTTAACAGCTGCACGATATACGTCACCGCATAGTCTCCTGAATCAACATATCCATCTCTTCGCTGTCTTTCCTTAAATACACTTTCGCTGCCCTTAGGCCAACGACGCCGCAGAGCGGAAAGGAGGGTATTGACGTAATTAATATTCGCCAGCACCAGGTCGGCAATGCGATCTTCTTCACGCGCAGTGCTGCGTTCAATCAGATAAAAACCTGGGATTGCAGGGCCGTACGGGGTAAAAAAACTCGGCGGACTATTCTCGTGGTAGAGTAAATTCCAGACATGGTTAAAGGAAAAAGCCTCTTCATCGTAAAACAGCGTGCCCAGGCGAATGGACTGCATTTGCATCCTTCCATGCAGATAGAGCGGCAATTTATTGTTCTCAAGCTTCATGAAATACCGACGGAATACGCTACATCCCTTTTCGCCCAGACGTCGAAGCGGTTTACTTTGCCAGAGTCGCCATTGTTGCCTCCGCTCGTGGATATCAAGCAGGCAGGCAAACGCGTCTATTTGCTCATCAAGTGAGAGTCTGCGTGAGCTTTTTAACCACCGCGCAAGATAAAACAGAAGCGCTTTTACAGGTTTTCCTTCAGCACGGATCAGGGCGGTGCCGTTCACTTTTCTGTTTTTTTCGTGCGATGATTTTAGATAGTTTTGTAACCATAACGCCCCGGCAATAAACCCACGGGAGTAGTAAATCTCTGCTTCGAAAGGCACCAACATATCGTCGTCTTCCAGTTGGCGTTTCAAATAACGGAGCTGTTCCTCGGCTAGTTGGCCAAGACCGATAGAGCTGGCCAGACGAGTGCCGGTAAGGTGCTTTTCTTTCTTGGTAGGGGAGTAATACTCTGCCAGGGCCGTACGCCACCAGTCGCCATTCTCTTCGGTATCTTTAACCGTTTTACGAGGGATCCCCAGCAGGGATGACAGTAATGCTAACGTGGGTCCGTGCTGAATCTTCATACCGCCGAAAGCGCCTTGCCAGTAGACTCTCGGCTCGCGATTTTCATGTTCTTTGAGTCGCCAGAACTCTTCTTCAACGCTGGGGCGGTGGTCAATCCAGACTAATCGCGTCGAGCGCTTCCCATTCCAGCGATCGCGGATCCAGTGATTAATGTCGAAATGGTCGGTACCACTGTAGCCTGCGACAACCATTAAATCGGCCTGATTTGTTACCTGTTCGAGAATTTTTTTGAAGGCTTCGGGTAGCCCGTGCTCCAGGTCGGCAAGTGTTGCGCCAAGTCCTGAACAGCCGTGTTCTATTGTGCCGTGCACTTTGATGATACCCCAGTCTTCACCGTACTCCCGGTGCAGGATGTCCAGAGTTTTGGTTGCGGGGTCAATCACATGCACAGGGATCTGATGACAACCAGCCTGCTCGATACAGTCATCAAAATTTGTGGTGATACACCAGCCACGGTGCTTAATCAGGTAATCGGCAATCAGATGATGATTCGCATTTGGGGGACGTTGGGAAAAGATACGTAGCAGTTCCCGGGCGGCACCGCTACGCTCGACGCCTTCAATGGTTGAAGGTTCAAACGCTTTATCTAGAACATGCTCCAGACGTGGCAGGCTTCGCCCCATCCACTGCTCACATTGACCAAATACCGTTTTAATTTCGTCAGCCGCGTTGCTGTCAAGCAAGTGGTCAAGCAGGGCTTCCGTGAGTTCGTATCCTCCCGGGAGTCGCGAAGGGGAATCAATGGAGATCCCCGCGCCAACCATCAACACAACTTTGCCAGGACAGGGGCGTTCGGGAGTGAAACCCTTCCAGCCAAACCACCAGTCGTCCATCTCCATCGTTTTTCCTTCGTCCACGCAGAAATATTATTAATGCATTAATTTATCCGGCAATTCAAATCGCCGCCCCAAAACGCCCCACCGCAGTGCACACCCCCCAAACCCGCTCCCCAAAACAGTGAAACCCAACCCGCAGCAATCCACAACCTACTAAAAAACAAAGCAAAACCATCCTGGCACACCCCTTGCTTAATCAACCGTGAAAGGGCAGCACACCACAATTTGAACAATAGCTGGCTAGGGTTCCGGTTCACCACGGTGAATGGCTGGTCCAAGAGCTGGCGACCTCTGAGAGGTTACACGGCGGGACAAAAGCCCGGGAGACAGCAGCACCAGACGGTGTCGCGCTGCCCCCCTAATTTTGTGCCACTCAGAGGTCAAGCATGAAAAAAACGCCATTACTCCGCTCCCTTGTACTGTCGCTGGCAATGCTGGTCAGTCTCCCCACGTTCGCTGCTGTGAAAAAAGAGTTCAACGTCTGCTGGACCATCTACGCCGGGTGGATGCCCTGGGGCACCATCAGCAGTAGCAAAATCATCGATAAATGGGCCAGCAAATACGGCATCAAAATCAATGTCGTGCAGCTCAACGACTATATCGAATCCATCAACCAGTATACCGCAGGGCAGTTTGACGGCTGCACCATGACCAATATGGATGCGCTGACCATACCGGCCGCGGGCGGGGTGGACACCACAGCGCTGATCCTCGGTAGCTACTCGGAAGGCAACGACGGAGTAGTGATGAAAGGTAAGGGCAAAACCCTGAAAGATCTGAAAGGGATGAAGGTTTACCTGCCTGAGCTCTCCGTGTCCCACTATCTGCTGGTGCGCGGTCTGGAAAAAGCCGGGCTGGCGGAGAAAGACGTCACCGTGGTGAATACCTCGGACGCAGATATTGTCTCTGCGTTCGGGACCGCCAGCGTTCAGGCTGCGGTGGCGTGGAACCCGCAACTCTCCGTCATCAAAGGCACGCCAAACACCACCGAAGTGTTCAGCTCCTCGCAGGTACCGGGTGAGCTTATCGACATGATGGTGGTCAACACCGGGACCCTGAAAGACAACCCGGCGTTGGGCAAAGCGCTCACTGGCGCCTGGTACGAGATGATGGGGCTGATGAAAGCGCAGGATGCCGGCGCGCTGAATGCGATGGCCGCCGCCTCCGGGACCGATCTCGCCGGGTATCAGTCGCAGCTCAAAACCACCCATCTGTTCTATACCCCGCAGGACAACATGGCGTTTGTCACGTCGCCGGATCTGGCGAAAACCATGCAGCGCGTGGCGTCGTTCTCGTTCGACAAAGGGCTGCTGGGCGAGGGCGCGCAGAGCGCCGATTTTATCGGTATGCGCTTCCCGGGCAATGTCACGGTGGGCGATGCCAGCAACGTGAAACTGCGCTTTGACGACAGCTTCGTGAAAATGGCCGCTGCCGGCACGCTGTGATAACGGACGGAGTCTCCATGCGACAAATTAATCGCCATCCCACTCCCGGCATGCGGCTGATGCTCGTGATGCTGCCTTTTGTCCTGCTGCTGGCCGCCTACTTTTTTGGCTCGGCGGTGAGACTGGAGGCCAACCCGCAGGACAAGCTGCTGCCCGGCCTGCAACAAATGCTGGACGCGCTATCCCGGATGGCGTTGACCCCGGATAAACGCAGCGGTGAATACCTGTTCTGGATCGATACCCTGGTGAGCCTCGCGCGTCTGCTGGCGGGGCTGGCGATCGCCTCACTGATCGGCCTGTGCATTGGCGTTACCTCGGGCGTGTTTCCGCTGTGGCGTGCATCGCTCTCGCCGCTGATGACGGTGCTGTCGATGATCCCGCCGCTGGCAATACTCCCGGTGCTGTTTATCGTTTTCGGGCTGGATGAGCTGTCGAAGGTGATGCTGATTGTCATCGGCATCACCCCGATGCTGGCGCGCGATCTGGAGCACCGCGCCTGTGAAATCCCACCGGAGATCCTCATCAAAGCCCAGACGCTGGGGGCCAGTAGCTGGACGCTGGTGCTGCGCGTGGCGCTTCCGCAACTGCTCTCCAGGCTGCTGACTTCGCTGCGCCTGCTGCTCGGGTCGGCATGGCTGTTTCTTATCTCGGCGGAGGCTATCTCCTCTACCGCAGGGCTGGGATACCGCATTTTCCTCGTACGGCGCTACATGGCGATGGATGTGATTATCCCGTACGTCCTGTGGATCACCCTGCTGGCGTGGCTGATGGATCTCGCTCTGCGTCAGCTGCATAAAACCTGTTTTCCCTGGGCGGAAGGAGGGAAGGCATGAGCTTTATCAACATCAACAATATCTGGCAGGAGTACGGCGACCATGTGGTGCTGGAACGCCTGAACCTGCAGGTGAAAGAGGGCGAGTTCTGCTCAATGGTGGGGGCGTCCGGCTGCGGAAAATCCACCTTCCTGCGCCTGCTGCTTGGTCAGGAAGCACCCAGCCGGGGAGTGATCACCCTCGATGGCAAACCGCTGCGCGCCGAGCCGGACAGCAGCCGCGGCGTGGTGTTTCAGCGCTACTCCGTTTTCCCGCACCTCAGCGTGCTGGATAACGTCGCCATTGGTCTTGAACTGCCGCAATCGCCGCTGTTCGGGCGGCTGTTTGGGGCCAAAAAACGCGCCGTGCGTGAGCGGTCGGCGGAGATGCTGGAAAAAGTCGGCCTCGGGCACGCGCTGGATAAATATCCCGCCCAGCTCTCCGGCGGCATGCAGCAGCGCCTGGCCATTGCTCAGGCATTCATCATGCAGCCGCGCGTGCTGCTGCTCGATGAGCCGTTTGGCGCGCTGGATCCGGGGATTAGAAAAGACATGCACGCCCTGTTGCTGCAGCTGTGGGGCGAAACCCGCATGACCGTCTTTATGGTCACCCACGATCTGTCTGAAGGCTTCAACCTCGGCACCCGGCTGCTGGTGTTCGACAAAGTGCGCCTCGACCCGCAGGCACCGAATGCCTACGGCGCGCGCATCACCTACGACATTCCGCTCAACGAGACGCGGCTCTCCGCCCTGAGCGGAACCACGCCCGACAACGTTTATGCCTTAAGGGGGTAACAGTGAATACCATGACGATTTTACGTGAAGAGACGCTTCCCGGCGGGGGACACCTCTCGTTTGTCCTCAAGCGCGGGCAGATCCTGCGCATGACAGATGCGGAAGGCGGTGCCAACGTCAGCCTGCTGATGCTCAACCCGCACGAGAAAAGCGAGCGGCTGAACCTGCCCGACACGCTGAAAGGCCAGCACACCGCGCGCCTGACCGCCGGACACTGCTTTTACTCCGACATGGGCCGCGTGCTGGCGGGCATTACCGCCGACACCTGCGGCTGGCACGACCCGTTTGGCGGCGTGCTGAATGCCGCCGAAGTGGCGGAAAAATACGGTCAGGGGCGTTATCAGGAGCTGCGCAACGGTTTCTACCGTAACGGTACGGACAACCTGCTGGTGGAGATGGGCAAGTGGGATCTCAACCTGGAAGATCTGCTGATGGTGGTCAATTTCTTCAGCAAGGTCACCGTGGAGGACAACGGCCAGTTCCGCTTCCACAGCGAACATTCGCAGCCGGGCAGCTACGTTGAGCTGTTCGCGCCGATGGACACGCTGATTGTCATGACCGCGCTACCGCACCCGATGGATCCCTCCCGGGAGTACGCCCCGCGCCCGGTACAACTGAGCTGGCGGCAGGCGGAGGATGAAGAGGGGGCGATTAACGCCCTCCTGACGCGCCCGGAAAACGAACGCGCCATCACTAACACTCAACTTTTCGCCCTGTAAGGAGCCGTGTATGACCGTTGCCAGCGAAAAACATCCCCAGCACGCCAGCTTCCGCCACGTTATCCCGGCGGGGGAACCGTATCTGTTTGAAGTGAAGAAAGGCCAGACGCTACGCCTGCTCGACCTGGAGGGCAACCAGGCGGTGGACACGCTGTTTTACAATGCGGACAACCCGCGTGAGCGCTACGACGCACAGCGCACGCTGCGCCGCCAGAACAACGCTTATCTCACCCACGGCAGCGTGCTGTACTCCAACCTCGGTAACCCGCTGCTGACCATCGTGGCAGATACCTGCGGGCGTCACGATACCCTCGGCGGCGCCTGCGCGCAGGAGAGCAACACCGTGCGCTATGCTCTCGATAAACGCCATATGCACAACTGCCGGGATAACTTCCTCTGCGCCTGCCTGCACGATGGCCGCCTGCAAAAGCGCGATATTGCCGCCAATATTAACTTCTTCATGAACGTGCCGGTGACTCCGCAGGGCGGGCTGACCTTTGAGGACGGTATCTCCGCGCCGGGGAAATATGTCGAGCTGCGCGCCGAGTGCAACGTCATCGTGCTGATCTCCAACTGTCCGCAGCTTAACAACCCGTGCAACGGCTGGAACCCGACGCCAGCGGAGGTACTGGTATGGAACTGACACCCACTCGCTGGCAGCGCCTGCGCCAGGCCATTTATCGCCTGTTTGCAGTCCGCGCCGGACGCATTCTGCCGTAACCGCTTTTTCCCCATGGACGACCATGGGTGAGCCGATTTTCGGCGGGACGACCCGCCACGATTGAGTCTGACCTATGTTGACGACACTCCTGATTGCAAACCGCGGGGCGATTGCCTGCCGCATTCTGCGCACCCTGAGCGCCATGAACATCCGCGGCGTGGCAGTCTACTCCGAAGCCGATCTCAGCAGCCTGCATATCCGGGAAGCGGATGAGGCGCTGAGCCTGGGCGAGGGCCCGGCGGCGAACACCTATCTGGTGAGCGAAAAGATCATCGCGGCCGCCAGAGCCAGCGGTGCGCAGGCCATTCATCCGGGCTACGGTTTTCTGTCGGAAAACGCCGCATTTGCCGAAGCCTGCGAAGCCGCAGGCATTGCGTTTGTCGGCCCCACGCCTGAGCAGCTGCGCCTGTTTGGCCTGAAACATACCGCCCGCGCGCTGGCGAAAGCGCACGGCGTGCCGATGCTCGAAGGCACCGGACTGCTGGCTAACGTCGATGAGGCCGTTCACGCTGCGGCGGAAGTGGGCTACCCGGTAATGCTGAAAAGCACCGCGGGCGGGGGCGGGATCGGCATGCGCGTCTGTTACCACGCGGAAGAGCTGCGCGACGCCTTCGATGCCGTGGTGCGCCTGGGCAAGAATAACTTTAGCGACGCGGGCGTGTTTATCGAAAAATACATTGAGCGGGCGCGTCACCTGGAAGTCCAGCTGTTTGGTGACGGCAAAGGCGAGGTGATTGCCCTCGGCGTGCGCGACTGCTCGGTACAGCGGCGTAACCAGAAGGTGCTGGAAGAGACGCCCGCGCCTAACCTGCCGGACGGCATGGAGGCCGCGCTGTGCGAGGCGGCGATAAAACTCGGCCAGGCGGTCAAATACCGCAGCGCGGGTACCGTGGAGTTTGTCTACGACAGCGACGCGGCCCGCTTTTACTTCCTTGAAGTGAACACCCGTCTGCAGGTAGAGCACGGCGTCACCGAGCAGGTGTGGGGTGTTGACCTGGTTCGCTGGATGATTGACCTGGCGGCCGGAACGCTGCCGCCGCTGGCGGAGCTGCGCGCCAGCCTGCAACCACAAGGACACGCCATTCAGGCGCGGGTCTACGCCGAAGATCCGGGCCGTCAGTTCCAGCCGTCGCCAGGGCTACTCACCGAAGTGGTGTTCCCGGAAAACGACCGTCGCACATTGCGCATCGACAGCTGGGTGGAGTCCGGCTGCGACGTACCGCCGTTTTTTGACCCGATGCTGGCAAAAATCATCGCCTGGCAGCCTACGCGCGAGGCGGCGATCCGCGTCCTGCACACCGCGCTGGGAGAGACGCGTCTCTACGGCGTGGAAACCAACCGCAGCTATTTGCAGCAGATTTTAACCTTCCCGCCGTTCGCCCGTGGCGAGCCGTGGACCCGCTGTTTAGAGACGCTGGAGTATCAGGCCTTCACGCTGGAGGTGCTCAGCGCCGGGACGCAAACCACGGTGCAGGATTATCCGGGGCGCACGGGCTACTGGGCCGTCGGGGTGCCGCCCTCCGGGCCGATGGACAGCCTGGCGCTGCGTCTCGGCAACCGTCTGCTGGGCAATGAGGAGGGGGCCGCCGCGCTGGAGATCACCCTCAGCGGCCCGACGCTGAAATTCAACTGCGACGCGCAGCTGGCGGTGACCGGCGCAGCCATCGCGCTGACGCTGGACGGCGAGCCGCTGGCAAACAACCGCGTTTTCCGCGTCCGGGCGGGAAGCACGCTGCGTATGGGTGAGATTCAGGGGGACGGCGTGCGCAGCTATCTCTGCCTGCGCGGCGGGTTTGAGGTGCCGGATTATCTGGGCAGCAAAAGCACCTTTACCCTCGGGCAGTTTGGCGGTCACGCCGGACGAGCACTGCGCACAGGTGACGTGCTGCATCTGTCCCCATTGACCGAACCTGTCGCGGACGGCGAGCTGCCGCAGGCCTTGCGCACCAGCCTGGATGGGGTGCGTGAGCTGCGGGTGATTTACGGTCCGCATGGTGCGCCGGAGTATTTTACGCCGGGCTATATGGCGACCTTTTTTGCCACCGAGTGGGAGGTACATTTTAACTCCAGCCGCACGGGCGTGCGTCTGATCGGCCCGAAACCGGAATGGGTACGCGACAGCGGCGGCGAAGCGGGGCTGCACCCGTCGAACATCCACGATAACCCGTACGCCATTGGCGCGGTGGATTTCACCGGCGATATGCCGGTGATCCTCGGCCCCGACGGCCCAAGCCTGGGGGGATTTGTCTGCCCGGTCACCGTCATTGAGGCGGATTTACACGCGGTTGGCCAGCTGAAAGCGGGCGATAAAGTGCGCTTTATGCCGGTGGACGTTTCCACCGCCCGACGGCTGGCGCAGGGGCAGGCAGCGCAAATCGTCAGCCTGACGCCGCAGGTCATGCCGTGGCAACCTGTCGGGCTGAGCTCGCCGGTGGTGCTGGAGGTGGGGGAGGACGATAAACGGCTGGTGGCGAGGTTATCCGGTGATACCCATCTGCTGCTGGAGATAGGCGACCCCGAACTGGATCTGGTGTTGCGTTTTCGCGCCCACGCGCTGATGCAGGCGCTGGAAACGCGCGCCCTGACGGGGATTATCGACCTCACGCCTGGGATCCGCTCCCTGCAGATTCACTATCAGCCGGAAACGCTGAGTCTGGAAGCGCTGCTGGAGACGGTGGCCGGGCTGTGGCAGGACGTATGCGGGCAGGCGTCGCTGGACGTGCCGTCGCGCGTGGTCTGGCTGCCGCTCTCCTGGGACGATCCGGCGTGCCAGAAGGCCATCGACAAATACATGACCACCGTGCGCCGGGATGCGCCATGGTGTCCGAGCAACCTGGAGTTTATCCGTCGTATCAACGATCTGGCGAATATCGACGAGGTCTATAAAACGGTGTTCGACGCCCGCTATCTGGTGATGGGGCTGGGAGATGTCTACCTGGGCGCGCCGGTCGCTACACCGCTCGATCCGCGTCATCGTCTGGTGACCACCAAATACAACCCGGCACGCACCTGGACGGCGGAAAACTCGGTGGGTATTGGCGGGGCCTACCTTTGCGTCTACGGCATGGAGGGGCCGGGCGGGTATCAGTTTGTCGGACGCACGCTACAGATGTGGAATCGCTATCACGCCGTGGAGGATTTTGACGGCAAGCCCTGGCTACTGCGCTTCTTCGACCAGATCCGCTTTTATCCGGTCTCTGCCGAAGAGTTGCTCACCATCCGCCGGGATTTCCCGCTGGGGCGTTATCCGCTGCGCATCGAACACACCACGCTGAAGCTGGCGGAGTATCAGCAATTCCTGGCCGACGAGGCGCCGGAGATTGAGGCATTCCGCGCGCATCAGCAGGCCGCGTTTGACGCCGAGCGTGAGCGCTGGGCCGCCAACGGTCAGGCCCATTTTGACAGCAGCGAGGTGCTGGTAACGGATGGCGAAGACGCGCCGCTGGCACCCGGACAGGCCGGGATTGACAGCCCGGTGTCGGGCAACCTGTGGCAGGTGAACGTTGAAGTCGGCAACACCGTGCGCGAAGGCGATGTGCTGGTGGTGCTGGAGTCCATGAAGATGGAGATCCCGCTGGTCGCAACCCAGGACGGGGTGGTCAGCCAGGTGCGCGTGCAGCCGGGTTCATCGGTGCGCGCGGGTCAGTGTGTGGTGGTCCTGGAGAAAACAGCATGAAGCACCTTTTTGATTTACGCCTTGATGTTCTGACGCAGGCATACCGTTCCGGTCAGCTTAATCCGCGCGCGGTGCTTCTCGCCCTGCGCGAGCGCGCGCTGGCGCTGAACCCGGAATTTAACGCCTTTATTTATCTTCTCACGCCCGACGAGCTGGAGCCGTATCTGGCCGCGCTGGACGGCGTGGATCCGGCGTCGTTGCCGCTCTATGGCGTGCCGTTTGCCATTAAAGACAATATCGATCTGGCGGGTATTGAGACCACCGCCGCCTGTCCGGCCTTTGCGTACCGGGCAGAGCAGGATGCGACGATAGTGTCGCAGCTGATCGCGCTGGGGGCGGTCCCGCTGGGGAAAACCAATCTCGACCAGTTCGCGACCGGCTTAAACGGCACGCGCTCACCATTTGGTGCGTGTCGCAACAGTGTGCATCCGGAGTATCCGTCCGGTGGCTCAAGCGCGGGCTCGTCGCTGGCTGTGGCGCTGGGGCTGGCGAGCTTTGCTCTGGGCACCGATACCGCCGGGAGCGGGCGCGTTCCGGCCTCTCTCAATAATCTGGTCGGGCTGAAGGCGACCAAAGGGCTGATCTCGACAGCGGGCGTGGTGCCCGCCTGCCGCACGCTGGACTGCGTAACGTTCTTCACCAGCACGGCAGCGGAGGCCAGCCAACTGCTGGCGCTGACGGCGACGAAAGACGCGCACGATGACTACAGCCGTGCTAACCCGTCCTGGAACGGAGCGCAGGCATTTGGCGTACCGGCAGCCGGTTTTCGCTTTGGCGTGCCGGACACGCTGGAGTTTCTCGGCTGCGCAGAGAGCGAGGCGCTGTATCACACCGCAAAGGAGAGGCTGATCGCCCTTGGCGGCGTGCCGGTGACCATCGACTTTTCGCCGTTCCTGGCGGCAGCAAAACTGCTCTATGACGGCCCGTGGGTGGCCGAGCGCTACCACGTGGCGGGCGCGTTGATTGAGCAACAGCCGGACGCGGTGCTGCCGGTGATCCGCAATGTGCTGCAAAAAGCGCCTGCCATGAGTGCGGTAGCGGCGTTTGAAGCGCAGTACCAGCTTCAGGCCTATAAAAGCGAGTGCGATGCCATACTGGCGGGGCTTGAATGCGTGTTAACTCCCACTTATCCGCGCCCGGTGAGTCTGGCCGAGCTGGCGGAGGAACCGGTCAAACGCAACTCTGAGCTTGGGCTTTACACCAACTTTATGAACCTGCTTGATTACGCTGCCGTGGCGGTCCCGGCAGGGTTTATGGCCAACGGCTTGCCTTCCGGCATAACGCTGTTTGGCCGCGCGTTTACCGACCAGTATCTGCTCAGTCTGGCCGATGCGTTACAACGTCACCAAAAATTACCTCTGCCCGGAGAGCGCGAGATACAAGAGGACGCACCCGCTTCAACCGCCACCGATGATCGCCTGCACCTGGTGGTGTGCGGGGCGCACCTGGACGGGCTGGCGTTGAATCATCAACTGCGCCAGCGCGGGGCGACGTATGTAGAAGCCACCACCAGCGCCCCGCATTATCGGCTCTTTGCCCTGGCAGACGGCAAACGGCCAGGCATGGTGCGGGCAACAGAACAGGGTTCCGCAATAGCCGTTGAGGTGTGGGCGCTACCGCACAGCGAAGTGGGATCGTTTCTGGCCGGGATCCCTGCACCGCTGGGCCTGGGGAAAATCGAACTCCAGGACGGGCGCTGGCTGACCGGGTTTATCTGCGAGGAGGCTGGATTAGAGGGAGCACAGGAGATTACGCGATTCGGTGGCTGGCGAGCCTGGCTTGCTCAGCATCCGTGAGCAAGCCAGCGCGGTTAACGGTAGAGCGGTTTTTCTGCGACCGGGATCAGTAAGGTAGATTGCCAGTCCGCAAGCGTCAGCTGCGCGAGTTTTCCCAGTGCGGTATAGAACGGGTGCCCGGCGTTTTCAACAAACACGGAGAGAAAACGGGTGCTCCACGGCAGCAGGTGCCACGCCAGAAGCTGGTCGCGTTCCGTCTCGCGTCCGTTCTCAGTGAGCCACGCGGCCAGCAGCAGCAACGTACCAAAATGATCTTCCGGTTCGTTCTGCTGCATCTCAAAGGCAATCTGGTTTTCCCGCATCCACTGACGCAGTGCGAGGGTTGAATCCCCAAACAGCACGGATTCACGATCCAGCCATACGGAACCCCACGGCGGTGCGGGCAGCGCATAGGGGCCAATAAACAGCCGTTGCCAGGCGTCGGTGACGGGCTCATCGGCAGGTACCGTAAAGGTGTCGGCGATGGGCTGCAGCGCCGCCTGCGGCAGCGGCCAGTCCGTAACCCAGTCGCCAGCGGTCAGGGCGTTGACCAGCGGCGCAACGTGCTCGCTGTCGGGTGAATAATAAAACAATGCGCCCAGTACCCGGGCGCTGAACGCGAACGCTTCACGCTGTGAGACATCTATCATTACAACCTTCCTTGCTCGCGCGGGCGAACCCGCGCGCCTGTGTTAACCGGCAATTGCCATACCTACCGTCATGTGCAGACCATAGAACAGACCGCGGCCAATCAGTTCACCCACGACAACCAGCGCCAGGCCTGCAAAGAGCGCAAGGGTTTTCGGCTCCTGGCGCCGGATGAGCGGGCACAGCCAGCAGCCTAATCCGGCGGCGACCAGTATGATACGGCCAACTTGCCATGCGCCATAGTCCGGCAGCAGGGCGCTGGCCTGTTGTACGGAGCTGTGTAGCGTCGCCAGTTCGTTACTCTGCAGCACAATCACCGCCACGCTCAGCAGCAGCGCCAGTACGCTCACCGATGCGGCACACGTGCCTCTGAAGGCGGTGCCAGCAGCGCGAAGCAGCAGGGCGGCAAACAGCGGGCCGCCCAGCGCCATCGTCAGGAAAAAGGCCAGCGTGGTGTAGCCGGTGTACCAGGTCGGAACCGTATCGATCTGATACACGCGGGTCATGGCCCAGACAAACACAATCCCCAGGATCTGGCTCACCACCATCCATACTTTACCCAACGCGGGCGGCATTTTACCGATAACCGACACCAGCCACCAGAAGCCACCGACGGCAAAGAAGACCGAGCCTGCCGCGATCTCGTTGCTGAGCGCCGACGCGCCAACACGGTTCAGGGAGTTAAACGCCCTGAGCGGGGAGCCCAGGTGCATCACCGATGCGATAAAGCCAACGCCCATGACCAGCCATAAAAAGAACATGCTGCGCACGATGCGGGCTTTGACCGCCTCGTCACTCTCTCTCATCCATGCCAGACCGCTGACGAGCAACGCCCCGGCCACGCACTGCCCAAAAACGGTGAAGATCACCAGCGGCCATTCATGCCATCCACTTCCCATCTCACACCTCCTTCGGGTTTGCCAGATAGCCGGTGGTATCTCCCGTCGGGCGGCTGTTGGCGTTAGGTTTAATCACAATGCTTGGCTTGGTGAAGTGCGCGGACGGCAGTGGCGCGACGGCCGCAAGCTGGCCGTGTTTTTTACGCAACTCGTCAATCGGGCCGAAGTCCAGCGCGCGCAGCGGACAGGACTCCACGCAAATCGGCTTTTTGCCCTCTGCGACGCGGTCGTGGCAGCCGTCGCACTTGGTCATGTGGCCTTTGGCAGCGTTGTACTGCGGCGCACCGTACGGACAGGCCATATGGCAGTAGCGGCAGCCGATGCAGACATCTTCATTCACTACCACAAACCCGTCGTCACGCTTGTGCATTGCCCCGCTCGGGCACACTTTGGTGCAGGCCGGATCTTCACAGTGGTTACAGGCAATCGACAGGTAATAGGCAAAGACGTTCTGATGCCAGACGCCGTTATCCTCCTGCCAGTCGCCGCCCGCGTATTCGTAGATCCGGCGGAAGCTGACGTCCGGGGTCAGGTCTTTGTAATCCTTGCAGGCCAGCTCGCAGGTTTTGCACCCGGTGCAACGGCTGGAGTCAATAAAAAATCCATACTGGGTTGTCATCGGTTACTCCTTACGCCTTCTCGATCTGCACCAGATTGGTGTGCTGCGGGTTGCCTTTCGCCAGCGGTGACGGGCGATGGGTGGTCAACGTGTTGATGCATGAGCCGTGGTCGATCCGATCACCGTTCATGTTGGCGTCGTGCCAGGCCCCCTGGCCCATCGCGCTGACGCCGGGCATGATGCGCGGGGTGACTTTCGCGGCAATGCGCATTTCGCCGCGGTCGTTAAACACGCGCACCATATCGCCGTTTTGAATACCGCGTTGTGCCGCATCAACCGGATTGAGCCATACCTCCTGACGACAGGCGGCTTTAAGCACATCTACGTTGCCGTAGCTGGAGTGGGTGCGCGCCTTGAAGTGGAAGCCAAACAGCTGCAGCGGGTATGTTTTACGTTCCGGGGCATCCCAGCCGTCAAACGTTGAGGCGTACACCGGCAGCGGGCTGATGGTTTCATCTTTTTCCAGCTCCCAGGTGGCGGCAATCTCTGCCAGCTTGCTGGAGTAGATTTCAATCTTGCCTGACGGGGTTTTGAGCGGATGGGCATCCGGATCATCGCGGAATTTTTTATACGCCACGAAGTGTCCGTTGGGATCTTTGCGCTTATAAATGCCCATTTTTTTCAGTTCGTCATAGGACGGAAGCTGCGGATCTTTCGCCAGCATTTTGGCGTACAAATACTGCAGCCACTGCGACTGTGTCCGGCCCTCGGTGAATTTCTGATGGATATCCGGCCCGAGGCGTTTCGCCACTTCGCTCATGATCCAGTAGATGGGCTTACGCTCAAACTTCGGCGCGGTGACGGGCTGCAGGAAAATCAGATAGCCCATGTTGCCCGCATAATCGTTCGGAATGATGTCTTCCTGCTCGACGGTCATGAGGTCCGGCAGCAGGATGTCGGCGTATTTCGCCGAAGAGGTCATAAAGTTGTCGATCACCACGATGGTTTCGCACTTGCTTTCGTCCTGCAGAATATCGTGGGTTTTGTTGATGTCGGAGTGCTGGTTGATGATGGTGTTACCGGCATAGTTCCAGATGAACTTGATCGGCACATCCAGCTTATCCTTGCCACGCACGCCGTCGCGCAGGGCGGTCATTTCCGGGCCGCGGGCGATGGCATCCGTCCAGCTAAAGCAGGAGATCTGCGTTTTTACCGGGTTTTCCGGCAGCGGCATCCGTTCGATGGTGATGGTATAGGTCGATTCGCGCGCGCCGCTGTTACCGCCGTTGATACCCACATTGCCGGTTAAGATCGGCAGCATGGCGATGGCGCGCGACGTCAGTTCACCGTTGGCCTGGCGCTGCGGTCCCCAGCCCTGGCAAATATAGGCGGGTTTTGCCGAGCCAATCTCGCGCGCCAGCTTGACGATGCGATCCGCCGGAATACCGGTGATGCGCGAAGCCCACTCCGGGGTTTTTGGCGTATTATCGTCGCCCTGGCCGAGAATATACGCTTTGTAGTGCCCATTAGCAGGCGCGCCTTCCGGCAGCGTTTTTTCGTCATAGCCAACGCAGTATTTATCGAGGAACGGCTGGTCAACCAGATTTTCGTTGATTAATACCCATGCAAGTCCGGCTACCAGCGCGGCATCGGTACCCGGGCGAATCGGGATCCATTCATCTTCACGTCCGGCAGCGGTGTCGGTATAACGCGGGTCGATGACGATCATTCGCGCATTTGAGCGTTCACGCGCCTGTTCGAGGTAGTAGGTGATCCCGCCGCCGCTCATACGCGTTTCCGCCGGATTATTGCCGAACATCACCACCAGTTTAGTGTTTTCAATGTCGGAGGTGCTGTTGCCATCGTTGCTGCCGTAGGTGTACGGCATCGCGCAGGAAATTTGCGCGGTACTGTAGGTGCCATAGTGGCTCAGGAAGCCGCCGTAACAGTTCATCAGGCGCGCCACCAGCGAGGCGTAAGGGGAAGAGCGGGTGATATTGCCGCCGACAATGCCGGAGGAGTAGTTAATGTACACCGCTTCGTTGCCGTATTTTTCCACTACATTTTTCAGGCTGCGGGTCAGGGTATCCAGCGCTTCATCCCAGGAGATGCGCTCAAATTTACCTTCACCGCGTTTGCCCACGCGCTTCATCGGGTAGTTAAGGCGGTCAGGGTGATTAATGCGACGGCGGATGGAGCGTCCGCGAAGACAGGCACGCACCTGATGATTGCCGTAGATATCCTCCCCGGTATTATCCGTTTCCACCCAGTAAACTTCGTCGTCACGGACATGCAGGCGCAGCGCGCAGCGGCTGCCGCAGTTCACCGAGCAGGCTCCCCAGACCACTTTATCTTCAGCAGGCTGTACGGCGTTTTGCACCGCAGCAGCGGCGCTTTTCAATCCAAACGGCAACGAGATACCACCGGCGGCAAGCGCCAGAGAACCTATCGCGGTGGACTTAACGAGTGTTCGGCGGCTAATTCCACCGTGATGTTCGACATCGGACATGACTCACCCCATCATTTTAATTGACTATTATTTTCGCCCGTGATTACAACCGGGCTAATGATGGGGGTGAGTGTTACTTATTTGGAGGTATTAAATATTAATCCTCATCAATTCAAGGGGGATTGGCGCAAGGAAAGTGGTTAAAAATCACTGCGGTTCGCCTTGCGGACTCTCCTGCGCGCCAGCAGCACCGCTGCCTGTGCGAGTGTACAAAATTTTGAAGGTATCATTGGCACAATGCCCAACAACCTGCGCATCCGGACGATCGGCCTGATCGTTGGGTACGATGTTCAGCGTAAAGCCAGATTCCGGCACGCCGTTGTTGATGATTTTCTGCTGAATGTCGCTTTTTACGCGTTCGCAGGAATCCGGTGCCGCCAGCGCGGCGGTAGAGGCACTCATTAACAGCAGGGCGGTAATCCAGGGTAACCGTTTCATCTGTAGCTCCTTTTCTCTGTGTGTAGATTAATGTTAGCAGAGTTTATGTAAGTAATTGTTTTTGGCTGCACATTCTGAATTTTCTTATAATTTGTTTAAATTTATGGCTTCATGCCGATGGAAGAAAATAATATTCGTGCGACAAAAAAAGGCGGCATTATCACCGCCCAATAATTATATTCCCTTTTTTAAAGCCCACAGATATATCAACAGGGCGTTAAAGAAAAACGAGAGAATAAACAGTATTAGCGTATAGTTTTCATTCCAAGTCAGTTCGGTAACAAAACCGAAATGACTTGTGTAGAAATGGTAAAGTTCAATGTCTGGAAGGAAATAGCACAACGCGGAATATATGACAAACAGCATCATGGTTTCGACTATCCAGGTGAATGCTCTTTTTTTTGCGCTCATTAATATACCTGTATTGTACCAAGGGCTTTTAATTCAGATGTGATCATCATCGCTCCCGAAGCTAACAAAGCATGCATTAAGATTGTGTAGTGCGCATGGTTTGGCAATGTAATGCATCCGTTACTGATCCCAGACTGCCCAGCGGGGTGCAAGCGGAAAGAACCACGCTCTACGTTATCAATAAATGTAATGTCATCAATATGTTCATCTGCACGATAAAGAGCAAACCAAAAGTCACGGTTGGAGCCACTTTCAAGCTCTTTGATGGTGTCTTTCCAGCGTGCTTTTAATCCCCCTCGTGGCCGGGTAACGATGTAATACAACCCCGGTGGTAATGGACCGACTTTCGGAATCGCAACTGCGTCGGGATTATTTCTGTTCGGTCCAGCATTTCCGGAATATGCAGGAAAAAATCCCAGACCTGGACAACTTAATGTTGACAATTGTCCTCCACTTAAATGAAAAGTGCATCGAATCATCTGTCTTTCCACTCATCTGAGAAAATAATGTTACCGTCACAGTGTCTCCATGTTATTTTTTCATAACGCAATGAGATGCTTTCGAGATGATTATGCTTTTCAGTAGCCGGGTTTTTTATGTCATGCATAAGAGGGCATATTGCGACAACTTTGACGTTTTCCAGTAACATGTTGAAGTATTCGACTTCCTGGCCAGCGTCGTTAATCTTGTACCATTTGAACTCCGCACTTTTAAACGTCTGCCCCTTTGCTACGGCTTTATAGAGGTAAGGGCTTGAGCTGTCGAATTCCTTCTCAAAAACCAGAGCGCTATGCACGCGCGTGCCTGTTATCTTTCCCGTTAAGCTGTCGGTGGGTAGATGCAGGCCGTGTCCGAAGCCTAAAATTTCGATACTTCCTTCACGATCCTGTACATCAACAGCGCCCTGTATATCTGCTCCGCCATCGTCCTTTAGCCAAAGGTATGCAGGAATTGCCATTTTGAAACCCCATTCTCGTTGTTAAAAAGAAGGGTCAGTTAATATCCTGAATTACAGTTGTAGTAGGCAAAAAATGTTATTGAAATTACATATATTTCAGGAGGTTATACATTTCTGACGCGCTATTGGAATTTACTATAAGTCACATCACCGTCTGGTGTGAAACGAAGAAAAACGAATCACTATTCGTTAACTCTATGTATTTGCTAATATGATTGGGAATAATCTCCCTGAATCGGTAAATGATGTGAAGAAATACGCAGCGATAACGCTACTGGCCGCGACACTGGTGGGGTGCGACAACAATTCCGCGCCGCTGTCGTTCACGCCTGAGATGGCGAGTTTTTCGAATGAGTTTGATTTTGACCCGCTGCGCGGCCCGGTCAAAGACTTTACCCAGACGCTGTTTAACGACAAGGGCGAGGTCTCCAAACGGGTGACCGGGACGATGTCGACAGAAGGGTGCTTTGATACGCTTGAGCTGCACGATCTTGAAGCGAATACCGGCGTCGCGCTGGTGCTGGATGCCAACTACTACATCGATGCAGAAACCCAGCAGCGAAAAGTGAAACTGCAGGGCAAATGCCAGCTGGCCGAGCTGCCGTCTGCCGGTGTGACGTGGGATACCGATGACAACGGATTTGTGGTCGCGGCGCACGGTAAAGAGATGGAAGTAAAGTATCGCTATGACGCGGACGGCTACCCGCTCGGTAAAACCACCGTTTCCGGGGATCAGCACTTATCCGTACAGTCGACACCCTCGAAGGATCTGCGCAAAAGAATGGATTACTCGGCCGTGAGTTTACTGAATGACAAACCGCTGGGGAATGTGAAGCAGAGCTGCGATTACGACCGGCACAATAACCCGGTGAGCTGCGACCTGACCATCACCGACGACAGCGTGAAACCCGCGGTTGAGCGCAAGTACAGCATAAAAAACACCATTGAATACTACTGAGAGTAAAGCCGCGCAGGTTACTGCGCGGTAGGTTTCAGCAGGCTGGCACCAGACGGTTTGTGTCCGGCCAGATGCTGGTGCTGGAAAATGCACATGCGAATGGTGTTGCGGTATTCCCCGTTGATAAAGAACTCGTGGATTAGCTCGCCTTCCACCATAAAGCCCAGCTTACGGTAGATATGGATCGCTTTTTCGTTCTCTTTATCGACGATGAGATAGAGCTTGTACAGATTAAGAACATTGAATCCGTAGTCCATCGCCAGCTTCGCCGCCCGTGAGGCCAGGCCTTTACCCTGATGCTCCGGGGAGATAATGATCTGGAATTCCGCCCGGCGATGCACGTGGTTGATCTCCACCAGCTCAACCAGCCCGGCTTTTTCGCCTTCACATTCCACCACAAAGCGGCGTTCGCTTTGATCGTGAATGTGTTTATCGTACAGATCGGACAGCTCGACAAACGCCTCGTACGGCTCTTCAAACCAGTAGCGCATCACGCTGGCGTTGTTGTCGAGCTGGTGGACGAAGCGCAAATCTTCGCGCTCCAGCGGACGCAGTTTAACCTCAAGACCCGGCATTACGGTGCTACCGTACGACCCGTTCGACGATCCAGGCAGCGCAGGGTGTTTGGCTCCCAGTAGGCATTAACGTTCGCGCTTTGCTGACACTTATCACGTGCGTCAAAGGCGACATCTTCTTTGTCCCACTCTTTCTCAGCACGCTTGTTCACCTTCTGACGAAGGCTGCGGGTGTCATTCCATTGTTCTTTGTCCATTGCGGCATTCTGGCGGCTCTGCGCGCTATCGCCAGACTCAATAATGAGTTTGCTGGTTTCGGCGGTAGCCGTAGCAGCGAAGGCGAGCGTTGACAGCGCCAGTGCGGCGGTCAGACAAAGGCGTTTGCTTAATGTACTCATAGCGTTTCCTTTTTGAATCGGTGCAGATCATCACGTTACCCTGTTCAGATTCTACACCAAACAGAAATGACGGCATACCCGCGGCGCGGGTATGGAGAAGTAAACGTATCATCAGGCATGTTGGTTAAATAAATCCTCACCTGAAGTGAATCAGACAGAAAATAGCGGGCGTGTACCTCAACCCCTGAATATGTGATCTGTCGCGGATATTTTGATCGTTATACTTGTATGGTAGTAGCTCAGTTGCGTAAATTTCCTGCATCACAACATGCGATGTAAGGAAAGGAATTATGAAGATTGTCGGGGCTGAAGTATTTGTCACCTGCCCGGGGCGTAACTTTGTCACCCTTAAAATTACGACCGATGAAGGCATCGTCGGTCTTGGCGATGCCACACTAAACGGACGCGAACTCTCCGTCGCCTCTTACCTGAAAGACCACCTCTGCCCGCAGCTGATTGGCCGCGATGCGCACCGCATCGAGGATATCTGGCAGTTTTTCTATAAAGGCGCGTACTGGCGTCGCGGCCCGGTCACCATGTCGGCAATCTCCGCCGTGGATATGGCGCTGTGGGATATCAAAGCCAAAGCCGCCAATATGCCGCTTTACCAGCTGCTGGGCGGTGCCTCCCGCGAAGGCGTGATGGTCTATTGCCACACCACCGGGCACACCATTGACGACGTGCTGGAAGATTACGCCCGTCATAAAGAGATGGGCTTCAAGGCGATCCGCGTCCAGTGCGGCGTGCCGGGAATGAAAACCACCTACGGCATGTCCAAAGGAAAAGGGCTGGCGTATGAGCCTGCCACCAAAGGGGACTGGCCGGAAGAGCAGCTGTGGTCCACCGAGAAATACCTCGACTTCACGCCGAAGCTGTTTGACGCGGTGCGCAGTAAATTTGGCTTCAACGAACATCTGCTGCATGACATGCACCACCGCCTGACGCCGATTGAAGCAGCGCGTTTCGGTAAGAGCATCGAAGAATTCCGCATGTTCTGGATGGAAGATCCTACGCCTGCTGAAAACCAGGCGTGCTTCCGCCTGATCCGCCAGCACACCGTCACGCCGATTGCTGTGGGTGAAGTCTTTAACAGCATCTGGGATTGCAAACAGCTGATTGAAGAGCAGCTTATCGACTACATTCGCGCCACCATTACCCATGCAGGCGGGATCACCGGCATGCGTCGTATTGCAGACTTTGCCTCGCTCTACCAGGTGCGGACCGGGTCACACGGCCCGTCCGATCTGTCGCCGATTTGCCATGCTGCCGCGCTGCACTTCGACCTGTGGGTGCCAAATTTCGGCGTGCAGGAATATATGGGCTATTCCGAACAGATGCTTGAAGTCTTCCCGCACAACTGGCGCTTCGACAACGGCTATATGCACCCGGGCGATAAGCCGGGTCTGGGTATTGAGTTCGACGAAAAGCTGGCCGCGAAATACCCGTACGATCCGGCCTACCTGCCTGTGGCTCGTCTTGAAGACGGCACGCTGTGGAACTGGTAAACGAGGAGCGAACGATGAAAAGCGTAGTGATCCAACAGCCCAACCAGCTGGTGATTGAAGAGCGTCCACTCCCGCAACCGGGGGCAGGGGAAGTGCGCGTCAGCATTAAACTTGCCGGGATCTGCGGCTCCGACAGCCATATCTATCGCGGACATAACCCCTTCGCGAAATATCCGCGCGTTATCGGGCACGAATTTTTTGGTGTGATTGACGCCACGGGCGAGGGCGTTGACCCCGGACGCCTGGGGCAGCGGGTTTCCGTTGATCCGGTGATCAGCTGCGGGCACTGCTATCCGTGCTCGGTGGGTAAACCGAACGTGTGTACCTCCCTGGTCGTGCTCGGCGTGCATCGCGACGGCGGTTTTGCGGAATACGCCGTGGTACCGGCGAAAAATGCGTGGCCCATCCCGGACGCCATTCCCGATAAACACGCCGTGATGGTCGAGCCCTTTACCATTGCCGCCAACGTCACCGGGCAGGCAAAACCGACGGAACAGGATATCGCCCTGGTGTACGGCGCGGGCCCGATGGGGCTGGTAACCGTGCAGGCGCTGAAAGGTGTCTACAACGTCAGGCAGGTGATTGTCGTCGACCGCATTGATGAACGGCTGGCGATGGCGCAACGCAGCGGCGCGGACTGGGTCCTGAACAACGGTAATCTTGATTTGCATAAGGCGCTGGAAGAAAAAGGCATCAAACCGACGTTAATCATTGATGCCGCCTGTCATCCGTCGATTCTGCAGGAAGCGATAACCCTGGCTTCCCCGGCGGCACGTATCGTGCTGATGGGCTTTTCCAGCGATCCGAGCCAGATTGTTCAGCAGGGGATCACCGGCAAAGAGCTGTCGATATTCTCCTCGCGCCTGAATGCCAACAAATTCCCGGTCGTGATCGACTGGCTGGAAAAGGGGCTGATCGATCCTGAAAAACTGATTACCCACACCTTTGACTACCACCACGTGACAGACGCCATCGAACTGTTTGAGAAAGACCAGCGGCAGTGCTGCAAAGTCTTGCTCACCTTCGACCAATAATAATTTACGCGGTAAAGAGCCTGCGCAGACAGGCTCTGAGTGGTACGCATCTTACCTTGCAGAGATAGCCATTATGACTCAAGCACAACCTCAAAGAACGACTTCAGATCTGGTGAAAGCTGCCGTATCCGGCTGGCTGGGTACCGCGCTGGAGTTTATGGATTTTCAGCTCTACTCGCTGGGGGCCGCGCTGGTCTTCCATGAGATCTTTTTCCCTGAACAGTCCGCGGCCATGGCGCTGATCCTGGCGATGGGGACCTACGGCGCAGGCTATATTGCGCGCATCGTCGGCGCCTTTATCTTCGGCAGAATGGGCGACCGGATCGGTCGTAAAAAGGTGCTGTTTATTACCATCACCATGATGGGGATCTGTACCACCCTGATTGGCGTGTTGCCGACCTACGGCCAGATTGGCATTTTTGCTCCGGTTCTGCTGGTGACGCTGCGCATTATTCAGGGGCTGGGTGCCGGGGCAGAAATCTCCGGTGCGGGAACCATGCTGGCCGAGTATGCGCCAAAGGGCAAACGCGGGATCATCTCCTCGCTGGTGGCGATGGGGACCAACTGCGGAACCCTGAGTGCCACGGCGATCTGGGCGGTGATGTTCTTTGCTCTCGATCGTGAAGAACTGGTGGCATGGGGCTGGCGCGTGCCGTTCCTGGCCAGCGTCGTCGTGATGATCTTTGCCATCTGGCTGCGTATGAACCTGAAAGAGAGCCCGGTATTCGAAAAAGTGAACGACGCTGAAGCTGCCGTACCGGTGGCGAAGCTGGATACCTCCCTTGGGGCGATGGTGAAAAGCAAATCCTTCTGGCTGGCCACCGGGCTGCGTTTTGGTCAGGCGGGTAACTCCGGTCTGATCCAGACGTTCCTTGCCGGATATCTGGTACAGACGCTGCTGTTTGATAAAGCGATCCCCACCGATGCGCTGATGATAAGTTCAATCCTCGGGTTTATCTCTATCCCGCTGCTGGGCTGGCTGTCGGACAAAGTCGGTCGCCGTCTGCCGTATATCCTCCTCAACGTTTCCGCCATCATTCTGGCGTACCCGATGCTGTCGATTATCGTCGATAAAAGCTATGCGCCGGGCGTCATTATGCTCTCGATTATTGTCATTCATAACTTCGCGGTGCTGGGGCTGTTCGCGCTGGAAAACATCACCATGGCGGAGATGTTTGGCTCGCGTAATCGCTTTACCCGCATGGCCATCTCCAAAGAGGCGGGCGGTCTGGTGGCGGTGGGCTTTGGTCCGGTGCTGGCGGGGATCTTCTGCAACATGACCGGCTCCTGGTGGCCGATTGTCGCGATGCTGATTGCCTATTCCGTGATTGGTCTGGTTTCAGCCATTTTCATGCCGGAAGTGCGCGACCGTGATTTGAGCGCGGCACAAGACGCGGCTGAACCACAGGCGCTGAACGATAAGGCTGGTGAGTCACGCAAATATGGAGCGCTGCTATGAGTTTCATTAATGATAACTTTATGATTAGCAACGCCAGGGGCGTTGCGTTATATCGCGACGTCGCGAAAGAATTGCCGATAATTGACTATCACTGTCATCTGGTTGCGAAGGATATTTTCGAAAATAAACCGCTGGAGAACATTACCGAGCTTTGGCTTGCAGGCGATCACTACAAATGGCGCGCTATGCGCGCCAACGGTATAGATGAAAAATACATTACGGGCAGCGCCACCGCGGAAGAAAAATTTGCGGCGTGGGCTGAAACGGTCGACGCCAGTTATGGCAATCCGCTCTATCACTGGACGCATTTAGAACTGCATCACTATTTTTCCTGTGATGAACCGCTGGGCAGCCATAACTGGCGTGAAATAATGGAGCGCTGTAATCGTTTATTACAACAGCCTGATTTTACGCCCCGCGAACTGATTAAACGCTCAAAGGTGGAGGTCATTTGTACCACAGATGCCCCGCTGGATGACCTGCGTTACCATCAGTTATTGCGCGAGGACGCAACATTCAACGTCAAGGTATTACCGACATTCCGCCCGGATGACTTTTTTACGCCGGATGCGCATC
This sequence comes from Enterobacter cloacae complex sp. 394F7, assembly GCF_057320385.1. Classification (NCBI taxonomy): domain Bacteria; kingdom Pseudomonadati; phylum Pseudomonadota; class Gammaproteobacteria; order Enterobacterales; family Enterobacteriaceae; genus Enterobacter; species Enterobacter cloacae complex sp. 394F7. The sequence continues at coordinate 307,107 of NZ_JBXWCS010000004.1, forward strand.
AGTTCGCCGACTTTACCGATCGATTAGCGGAGCTGACGGGGCGGTCCATTCACGCCTTTAGCGATTTTGCTGCTGCGCTCGGCGAGCGTATTGCCTGGTTCCATGACATGGGGTGCCGTATTTCGGATCATGGCCCTGTGGAGATCCATTATCAGGCTGCGGATGACAGTATCGTGGAATCGATATTTGTCCGTAAACGGCAGGGTGAACATCTCAACGCGCGGGATAGCGCGATTCTTGACAGTGCTATTTTTATCATGCTGGCGCGTTATTACCGACAGCATGACTGGGCCATGCAGATACACTTCGGTGCGATACGCAATAATAATACCCGCATGTACCGTGCCCTGGGCATAAATACCGGGTTTGATTCACTGACGGATCAGGTCAATCTTGCTGCGAATATTAATCAGCTGCTGGATGCCATGGCCCTTGCAGACGCGCTGCCGAAAACCATTCTGTATAACCTCAACCCCAGCTACAACGATATTGTCGCGACGACGATCGCCAATTTTCAGAGTGCAGAACTGGGAGTGAAATCACCGATGCAATTCGGCTCCGGCTGGTGGTTTAACGACACCCGTCGCGGGATGGAAAACCAGCTCAACAGCCTGGCAGATCAGGGGTTGTTAATGAATTTTGTCGGCATGCTGACCGACTCGCGTAGCCTGGTCTCCTATACCCGCCACGATTATTTTCGCCGCATTCTATGCAATATGATCGGCGGTTGGGTGGAGCGGGGAGAAGTTCCGGATAATAACGATATTCTCACGCGGATGATTAAAAATATTTGCCACGACAACGCTAAGAATTATTTCAAATTTTAAATTCACTTCATCAAGTGGGGATGAAATATGTCTCGTGCGGCTAAAAAAATTACCATTCCGGTTAGTATCGGCTACGGACTAACGGATATTATGGGTGGCGGTGCATTTACCGTGATCGGCGCCTGGCTGTTATTTTTCTATACGACATTCGTTGGGCTATCGCCGGTTGAGGCAGCCTCCATTGTCGCCATCGCGCGTATTGTCGATGCCATTGTCAGTCTGTTTATGGGAAGTTTCACCGATCATTTTTACAAAAATTATTTTGGTAAAAAATTTGGTCGTCGACGCTTCTTTTTGCTGATCGGCGCGCCGTTAATGCTGGTCTATGCGTTACTGTGGCTTGATGGCATGACCTACGGTTTCTATCTCGCGGTCTATCTGGCGTTTGAAATTATCGCCGCGATGGTATTGATCCCCTGGGAAACGCTGCCATCGGAAATGACAAAAGACTTTAACCAGCGCACCAAACTTTCTACCTGTCGCATGTTCCTTTCTGCGTCCGGTACCTTCCTGGCGACGTTCATTCCGGGGCTGCTGATTGGCTATTTTGGGGAAAACAGCGCCCATGCTTATCTGATTAACGGCGTTATTTTTGCCGTCCTGTTTATGGTTTGCGTCTTTATCTCGTGGAAGGTGACCTGGGAACGCGAGTTAACCCCGGAGATGCTGGCCGAGCTTGAAACAAGCACGGCGCCCCGAACGCTGACGCAAAAGCTGGCTGCCTTTGGTCGCCTCTTTAAAGAGTATGGTTCAACGCTGAAAATCCGGGCCTTCAGAAAACACCTTGCCATCTACCTGCTGTCGTTTACCGGGAAAGATGTCTACAACACCGTATTTGTCTTCTTCTGTGTTTACTGCCTGAATGTCTCTTCGTCGCTTGCCGGCACACTGCTGTCGATGAGTATCGTCGGCCTGCCTGTCACGCTGATTGCGGGAGTGGGGATCATTAAATTCGGGCCGTCGAAGCTGTATGTGTTTGCCTACTCGCTGATGATGCTCTGCCTGGGCGGCTTTTTCGCTGTGTATCAAATTCCGGCACTTAATACCGTCGCGACGCTGGTTGTTCTGGCCGGGTTATATCAGGTCGGTCGCTGTGTGCTGGAGTTTACGCCGTGGAACGTTTTCCCGTTCATCCCCGATATTGACGAGATGGTTAGCCGCCAGCGTCGCGAGGGGCTGTTCGCGGCGGTGATGACCTTCTCCCGCAAAACGACCGTGGCTATCGCCACCTTTATTGTGGGGCTGCTGTTACAGAATGGCGGCTTTGTGAAGGGCAGCCAGACACAGCCGGAGGAGGCCATTCATACCATCGCAATGTTGATGTTCATCGGTACTGCGGGCTTACTCATCCTGGCGTTGTGGCAGGCATTAACGTTCCATCTGAACAAGCGTACGCACAAGATCTTCGTGGATGAACTGGACCGCCTGAAAGCAAACGGTTCTCCCCAGCTGGTTTCCGCCGAAGCACGCCGTGTGGTGGAAGATTTGACGGGGTATTCCTACGACAGGCTGTGCCGTGAGCCCGCTGGCCGTTCAGGCGCAGAACCGGCGCGTAATCTTGTGTGACGTTGGTATATATCTTTTTGAAAGATGTCACACAACTTAATTTTGATATCACACCAGTTAGCGCAAAGTTAATGTAAATCAATGTTCCGCTGAACATAACCCGTATGGTGGTGGGCAAGGCACCAGGGGGTTACTGCCATTCTGGCTGGTGTAGTCAACATGCGCGGCCGCGCGCCACCGTGCGGTCGCAGAACTCAGCTTCATTAATTAAACGAGTCTCAACCATGGAAAACCGATTATTACAGGCGAAAGCGACGCTGCCTCAGTACGATCGCGGCAGCCTCCAGGCACGCATTGTTCATTTAGGGTTTGGCGCGTTCCACCGTGCACACCAGGCGGTGTACGCCGATATTCTGGCCGCTGAACACGGCAGCGACTGGGGTTACACAGAAGTGAACCTGATTGGTGGCGAACAGCAGATTGCCGATCTGAACGCGCAGGATAACCTCTATACCGTGGCCGAAATGTCGGCGGACGCGTGGACATCACGGGTCGTCGGTGTGGTCAAAAATGCGCTGCACGCGCAGGTTGACGGGCTGGAGGCCGTACTGGCGGCGATGTGTGAGCCGCAGGTGGCGATTGTGTCGCTCACCATCACCGAAAAAGGCTACTGCCACTCACCGGCCACGGGCAAACTGATGCTCGATCACCCATTGATTGCGGCCGACCTGCAAAACCCGCATCAGCCTAAATCTGCGCCGGGTGTAGTGGTTGAAGCGCTGGCGCGACGCAAAGCGGCGGGGCTGCCTGCCTTTAGCGTTATGTCCTGTGACAACATGCCGGAGAACGGCCACGTTATGCGCAATGTCACCTGCGCCTATGCCCGCGCGGTCGACGCGGAGCTGGCCGCGTGGATTGAGGCCAACGTCACCTTCCCGTCAACCATGGTGGATCGTATTGTGCCTGCGGTGACGCCGGAAACGCTGGATAAAATCGAACAGCTTACTGGCGTACGCGATCCGGCGGGCGTGGCCTGCGAGCCGTTCCGTCAGTGGGTGATTGAAGATAACTTTGTCGCCGGACGTCCGCAGTGGGAAAAGGCGGGGGCGGAGCTGGTGGCCGACGTTATTCCGTTTGAAGAGATGAAGCTGCGTATGCTCAACGGCAGCCATTCTTTCCTGGCCTACCTTGGCTATCTGGCGGGTTATCAGCACATTAACGACTGTATGGAAGATGAACACTACCGTCGTGCCGCCCACGCGCTGATGCTGAAAGAGCAGGCGCCGACGCTGAAAGTAAAAGGGGTTGATTTAGGCCACTATGCCGATCTGCTGATAGCGCGCTACAGCAACCCGGCCCTGCGCCACCGGACCTGGCAAATCGCGATGGACGGCAGCCAGAAACTTCCGCAGCGTATGCTCGATTCCGTGCGCTGGCACCTGGTGCATCAGAAACCTTTCCCACTGCTGGCGCTGGGTGTGGCGGGCTGGATGCGCTATGTCGGCGGGGTGGATGAACAGGGGAACACCATCGACGTGAGCGATCCTCAGCTGGCGGTGATTCAGGCCGCGGTCAACGGGAGTGCGGAAGGGGAAAGTCGGGTGAAAGCCCTGCTGGGCATTGAAGCCATCTTCGGTAAGGAACTGCCGCACGACACGTGCTTTGTGGAGGCGGTCATGACGGCGTATCAGACCCTTCTGCAAAAGGGCGCGAAAGCCACGGTTGCGCAGTACGCGGCACAGCTGTAATTCAGTCATGCCGCCGTTCGCGGCGGCATGACGTCGCACCTGTTAGTGCATACCCAGGCGAATCAGTTCAATCGGTTCGAACTTACCTTCACATCCTTCCACTTCCACCGTTTTGCTGCGACGTACCTGCGCGGCATCCAGTCCCTCGCTGTGGATCGCTTTAATTACCCCGGTATGCCCGGTGCCGTTAATCATTACGCGGCTGCCGGTGGTAATTGCATTACGGTTACGGTCGTAAGTCATCATGGTATTTTCTCCTCGCTAACACATCCGTTACGGCGCTATTTCAGGTTGTGCCGTCCACGGGGCACTATAAATACGCCTCTCTGGACATCTTTTTTTTGTTTTTGATCAAACTCACACTTTTTTCTTCATTTCGGCAGGGCGATGACGGTTCACGACGGTAATTTACAAAGCGGACAGTTATTTTCTTTAATTGATAATTTCAACCAGTGAGCGTTTAAGTCTGGTTTATATTCCTGATGGCACTCTGGATGCAGTAAATAACGTTTCCTGAAAATAAGGAGTCAGGCTTATGTATAAGAAAATCTTGATGCCTGTTGATGTGTTTGAAATGAATTTAAGCGATAAAGCGGTGCGGCACGCGGCCAACCTGGCGAAGGCTGAAGGCGCATCGATTACCCTGGTCAACATTCTGCCCAACAGCAGCCGCTCGTTACTGCGCGGATTCAATGCAGATATCAGGAAGTTTGAAGAGTATATGACCGCGGAATCCAGCAAAAAGATGAAGGAGTTAACGCGTCTCTTCGATCTCTCTCCGGAGGACATTCATTGTGAGGTGCGTTTCGGCAACGTGCGCGATGAAATTATCAGGATGAGCAAAGAAGGGGAATATGAGGTGATTGTTATCGGTTCAAAAAACCCGACTATTACCACGCATCTGCTGGGTTCAAATGCGGAATCTATCCTGCGCTACGCCACTATTCCGGTCCTGGTTGTACGCTAATCTCTCCGCCGCGCCGAAAGGGTGCGGCGAATTTAATCTTCGCTAAACCACTCGCTGTTTTCCTGCCGAATAAGCTGCACGGATTCGCTGATCTCCTGCAGATGGACAGTCATCGCTTTTTCCACACCGTCAGGGTCGCGTTTTTCCAGCGCGCTAAAAATATCATGATGCTGTCGGAGCAACATTTCCGGCGGAGAGACGTGGTCGAGGCTCATATAACGCACACGGTCGATCGTGGCTTTAATGTTTTCAATGGTATCCCAGGCCAGCTGACAATCGGCAATTTGCGCCAGCTTCTGGTGAAACTCATCATCGAGCTGAAAGAAGTCGTTAAGCTGTTTGCGGTCGATGGCAATACGCTGCTGATGCAGGTTTTGCTCCAGCCAGTAACACTGGTTGTCATTCATCAGCGTGGCCGCACGCCGGGCCACCGCGCACTCAATGGCCTGACGGACAAAACAGCCGTTACGGACCTGAGAAAGCGATATTTTATTCACATAGCTGCCGCGCTGCGGGCGGATCTGAATCAGGCCGTTTTCAGCAAGCTTGATAAACGCCTCACGTACGGGCTGACGGGAAACGTCAAAACGCACGGATACCTCTTTTTCTGAAAGCGGGGTACCAGGCGGGATCAGGCAATGCACAATATCACGTCGTAATATGCGATAGATTTGCTGGTTAACGGGCTGGGTGGGATTGAGTTGCGATTCAGCGGCCATGAGTTGTCATTTCTCAGAGAGTTAGCCTGAACATACTACCATTCTTTTATACCCTGATACAGACCCGGCCCGCAGGCCGGGAAGGGCAGAGTCAGCCTCGATGGACGTTAAGTCCGGCAAAGCTCTGGCTGACAGGCATCATCTCTACGGTGTTGATATTGACGTGGTTTGGCAACGTCGCGACCCACCAGACCGCTTCGGTGACATCTTCCGGCGAAAGCGCGTTGGCATTTTCGTAGGTTTTATCTGCTTTCGCGTCATCGCCTTTGAAACGCACGTTGGAGAACTCGGTACCGCCCACCAGGCCCGGCTCGATATCCGTGACGCGAATGGCGGTGCCGTGCAGATCGGTACGCAGGTTCAGGCTGAACTGACGCACGAACGCTTTTGTCGCACCATAGACGTTGCCGCCCGCATACGGCCAGCTTCCGGCGGTCGAGCCGATATTGATAATGTGGCCGCGATTGCGCTCCACCATGCCTGGCAGCACGGCGCGGGTCATATACACCAGCCCTTTGTTGTTGGTGTCGATCATGTTTTCCCAGTCTTCCACGCTGGCTTTGTGCGCGGGCTCCATACCCAGCGCCAGACCGGCGTTGTTGACCAGCACGTCAATGGCACGCCACTGCGCGGGGAGGTTGGCAATCATCTCTTCAATGGCGGCGCGGTTGCGCACATCAAGCTGCGCGGTCAGGATATTGTCACCCAACTCTTCTTTCAGCTCCTGCAGACGCTCCTGACGGCGGCCGGTGGCAATCACCTTATGGCCGTTGGCGACGAAGCGACGCGTGATGCATTCACCAAAACCTGCCGTTGCCCCGGTAACTAAAATAATCATCTCACTGTTCCTCAACGCTTTTTGTGTTGTACTAACATAGCACGCCCTGAGAGGGTGCGTTAAGGCATCATTTGTATGACCGCATTGCGGTCAATGGCGGCCTGGCCTACTCTGGGAAAGTTAACCGTTATCAGGAGTAAAAGATGTCAACCCGTAACCCTTTTTTTGACATTAGCCTGCTGCCTTATCAGGCCCCGCGTTTTGATGAAATCAACGACAGCCACTATCGCCCGGCATTTGATGAGGCCATACGCCAGAAGCGGGCAGATATTGACGCCATCGTCGCGCAAACGGCAGCACCCGATTTCGATAATACGGTACTGGCGCTGGAGAAAAGCGGTGCCATGCTCGCGCGCGTCAGCAGTATTTTCTTTGCCATGACGTCGGCGCACACCAATGCCCGCTTACAGGAGCTGGAAGAACAGCTCTCAACCGAGCTGGCCGCGCTGGCCAATGATATCTGGCTCAACGACACGTTATTCTCCCGCGTGGAGAGCGTCTGGCAGGATCGTGAGGGGCTGGATGCTGAGTCCCGCCGACTGGTCGAGGTGACGCACCAGCGCTTCGTGCTGGCCGGGGCGCGACTGAACGACGCTGAAAAAGCTGAACTGAAAGACCTGAACACACAAGTCGCCTCACTGATTAGCCAGTTCAACCAGCGACTGCTGGCCGCAGATAAGGCGGGCGGGCTGGTGGTGGATTATGTTCACCAGCTTGAGGGGTTAAGCGCAGAGGAGATCGCCACGGCTGCTCAGGCCGCCGCCGATAAAGGGCTGAAGGATCGCTGGCTAATCCCCCTCCTGAACACCACCCAACAACCTGCGCTTTCACTGCTTCGCAATCGACAGACCCGTGAAAACCTGTTCAACGCAGGCTGGCTGCGTACGCAGAAAGGCGATGAAAATGATACCCGCGAGCTGATCCTTCGTCTCACGGCATTGCGTGCGCGCCAGGCGCAGCTTTTGGGCTTTGACGACTTTGCGAGCTGGAGCATCGCCGACCAGATGGCAAAAACGCCGGAGGCCGCACTGACCTTTATGCGTGGAATTGTCCCTGCGGCGCGCACCCGTGCGGTGCAGGAACAGGCCGATATCCAGAAAGTCATTGATGATGAGCAGGGCGGCTTCACCGTGCAGGCCTGGGACTGGGCCTTTTATGCCGAGCGCGTGCGTCAGGCGAAATATGCCCTGGATGAGTCGCAAATTAAGCCGTATTTTGCGCTCAATAACGTACTGCATGATGGCGTATTCTGGACGGCCAGCCAGCTGTTTGGCATCCGCTTCGTCGAGCGCTTCGATATTCCGGTGTATCACCCGGACGTCCGCGTGTGGGAAATTTTCGACCACACCGGAGAAGGCATGGCGCTGTTCTACGGCGATTTCTTCGCCCGCGATTCGAAACAGGGCGGAGCGTGGATGGGGAATTTCGTCGAGCAATCATATGAATTTGCCTCCCGTCCGGTTATCTACAACGTGTGTAACTATCAAAAACCCAGCCACGGAGGCGCCGCGCTGCTCTCCTGGGATGATGTAATAACCCTGTTCCACGAATTTGGTCATACGCTGCACGGCCTGTTTGCCAGTCAGCGCTACGCCACGCTGTCCGGGACCAATACCCCGCGTGATTTTGTTGAGTTCCCGTCGCAAATCAATGAGCACTGGGCCAGCCACCCGCAGGTATTTACCCACTATGCCCGCCATTACGAGACCGGCGAACCGATGCCGGACGCGCTGCGCGAAAGCATGCTCAACGCAACGCATTTCAATAAAGGCTATGACATGACGGAAACGCTCAGCGCCGCGCTGCTGGACATGAACTGGCACGGCATTCGTGAGGCCGTTTCGAGCGTAGAGGAATTTGAAAAAGCAGCGTTGGAAAAAGTGGGGCTGGATCTGCCCGCCGTACCGCCACGTTATCGCAGCAGCTACTTCGCGCATATCTTCGGCGGCGGCTATGCGGCAGGTTATTACGCCTACCTGTGGACGCAGATGCTGGCGGACGATGGCTATCAGTGGTTTGTCGAGCAGGGCGGTTTAACCCGCGAGAATGGGCAAAAATTCCGTGAGGCGATTCTGTCGCGCGGGAACAGCACGGATTTAGCTGAACTGTACCGAAACTGGCGCGGGCACGATCCGAAGATTGAGCCGATGCTGGAGAATCGCGGGCTGAGCGAGTAGCGTCATTTTTTGGCTTAAACAGGACCGGGCGGAAGCCCGGTTTTTTTTATCCAATTTCTCTTCTCGAAAACGCCTCTAATTTTGCTCCGCACTGGCGAAGCAGCTAAAGCTGAGGGTTTCGTCTGGTATGCAACAAATTTCCAATAACATGCACAAGTAGATTTTGTCGTGTGGTCAAACTCTGGTAGGATTAATCTTAATTTTTTACTGATGGAACAGGAACATGAAGAAAATTGTTGGTGTGTTATTACTTTCTTGCTTACTCGTTGGGTGCGATAAACCCAAAATTGATTCTTCAACTGATGCTGCAATGAAATCCTCGATAGCCAAAGTCAGAGATTCACTTCCGGAAAATAAACGGGAGGAATTCGATAGCGCCTTAAAGGTTGTGGCATTCAGTAACATCAATATGGCTGACCTGATGCGTTCCACTTCAAATAATGATAACGAAGAGATAAGCAAAAAGATGCGCGAAAGCCTGTCTGGTAAGACGGGTGAAGAAATAATCTCTTACGCACAGCAAGTCACTGCTGAGAGAGAGATGAAGTTAAAAGAAAAGATGACTCAGGAAATCAAAGCGCTGGAACAGAAAAAAGCTGACGCCGACGTGGCTAAAAAAGAGTTGATGAAAATCCAGGTTTTATCATCCAGATTTACCATGGAGCCTGAGCAAGACGGTAAGCCACAACCCGTAATTAGACTGGTTGTTAAAAATAATACTGATACCGTTATCTCCAGAGCGTACCTGCACGGAGTGATGGCAAGCGAGGGATACTCAGTACCATGGCTGGTAAGTAATTTTTTCTATGATATTCCTGAGGGGCTTAAGCCAAATGAAGAAGCCACATGGGCTATTGCCCCCCCTAAGAATTCTGAATGGGGTGTACTTTATGCCCCAAAAGACGCTGTTTTGACTGTGACACTCGTAAGAGTGGACGGTACTGATAATCAGATGTTGTATGATGCAACAATGTTCACTGAGGAAGATAACAGCAGGCTTGAAGAGTTGAAGAAAAAAATCTCTGATCTTTAAAGACTAACCGACCCGCCAACCGGCGGGTTTTTTATACGTTGAGGAAAGGTGGCGTTGCAAACGGCGCATCGGTGTGGGCATCGGCTTCGCTGATAACTATGACTTTATGTTTCCGAGGGGCATAAAATCGTTTTAAACAGCCTAATTAAAGATATCTATTTTTTTTGACTTGAACACAAACACAATATTCATCAGTTTCGCTAACCCCTTATTAAACATTCTTATTATTGCAAAAACGAGTAAAATAAAGAATGACGCGCGGGATTTAACGGGTTATAAACTTTACCTCTCTTAACACTTTTGTAACGTCATTGAGGTAAACCCGTGAAGCAGGTTGGCATTGTTGGTTGGCGCGGTATGGTTGGGTCAGTATTGCTGCAACGCATGCTCGAAGAAAATGATTTTAATGATATTGCAGCCAGTTTTTTTAGTACGTCTTCTGTTGGGGCACCTGGGCCTGTCATTAATGGTGTCCGTTCGGTACTTAAAGATGCGTATTCACTGGATGCGCTGGCGGAAATGGATATCATCATTACCTGCCAGGGCGGTGAATATACAAAATCGATGTATCAGTCATTAATTGATCATGGTTGGGAAGGTTACTGGATCGATGCCGCATCAACGCTGCGAATGGACGAAAGAGCCTGTATCATCCTGGATCCTGTGAACCGTGAAAATATCGATGATTCCATCAAAAAGGGCGGTAAACTTTTTGTAGGCGGAAACTGTTCAATCACCTTAAGCCTGATGGGGCTCGCCGGTTTGATCAAGGCCGATCTCATTGAATGGATGAGCGTGATGACCTATCAGTCGGCGTCGGGTGCGGGTGCAAAGCATGTTCGCGAGTTGATCGCCCAAAGTGCATTTGTCACCCGAAATTTAACCCCCGATGAGCTGGAAAACGCAGGCTCGGTGCTTCCTCTGGTCAATAAAGTCAGCGAACTGATTAACAGCAGTGACTTGCCTGTTGAGAATTTTGGCGCGCCGCTGATGGGGAGCATCATTCCCTGGATTGATAGCGACCTGGGGGATGGCAATAGCCGCGAAGAGTGGAAGGGAGAAGCAGAAACAAATAAAATCCTTGGCCTGAAAAAAGGCACCATCCCGGTTAATGGTCTGTGCATTCGTGTTGGTGTAATCAGGTGCCATAGTGCGGCCATTACAATGAAACTCAAACGCGAAGTGGATGAAGCTGAATTTGCTAAAAGGGTAAGCGACGCTCACCCTTGGGTAAAATACGTCCCTAATAATAAAGAAGCCAGCGTCAGCCAGCTTACTCCCACACATATTAGCGGCACGCTTAAGGTTGGCGTAGGGCGTTATAAAAAAATGGCGCTAAATAATGAACCTGTTTATTCGGTATTGACCGTGGGGGATCAACTATTATGGGGGGCAGCGGAACCATTACGCCGCATGCTTAATATTTTGCTTAACAGAATATAATGGGTTTAGACCTGTTGTTCATTATTAGCTGAAAACAGAACCGGGCGGACAGTCCGGTTTTTTATGCGCGTTAATGCGGAATAATTTGATCTGAGTTAAAAAAATAAACAATGTTAAGCTTCAGGAGGCTTCGCTATAAAAATTTGTGTTTTTTTGCCGATAACTGTGGATAGCACAAAAATGACGTAATAGCAGTTAAGAAGGCGAAGAATGACCATACCTCAGAAGACCCCTGGCTTTACGGATAGCGAGCATTCTAAAGGACTGATAAATAAAACGTTTACCTATATTGTTACCTTGTTGATAGGTATTTTTATTGCAGCGATAGTGTCATTGCTGATCATTAAAAACAATGTTAATAAAATCAGCGATAAACATGACGAGTTTTTGTTAAGGCAAGCATTAGACGCCCGCCAGGAAAACATGCGCAGCCATTTGAAAGACAATGCTGAGTGGGGAGATGCTTACAAACATCTTCATCAAAAAACTGACCTGAACTGGGCATGGGATAAGCAGAATCTGGGCAAGTCTCTGTATGATAACTTTGGCTACGAAGGCGTGTTTGTGCTGTCCCCGGAGGGAACCACCCGTTACAGCGTGCTTGACGGGAAACTGAAGCACGAAGAGCTGGAACGCTGGTTAGATCAATCCACCATAGACCATTTACTCCGTGAGACGGGCAGTAAAAATGGTCTGCCGGTCTCCATGCTCACGCTTATCCATTCCGTCCCCGCCATAGTTTCTGCGGCATGGATAACGACGGGAGATGATACCAGCGTGCAGCCGTTGCCGGGTAAGCCTTCCACCATGCTGTTTATCGACACCTTAACGGCTAAGAAACTGCTTGCGATTGGGCACGATGCAGGGATCGAAAACGTCCGCGCGGTCTCTTCTGACGCCCTTGCTGAGACAGATAGTCTGACAGCATTGACGTTACGTACCCAGAATGGCCCAGTCCACATTATCTGGGACACAGAAAACCCCGGCCAGGCATTGATCATTTATTTTTTACCCTTGCTCATTCTGTCTGTCCTTCTGACCCTCGCGCTGACGGCGATCCTGATGCGTCATATTTTGCATAAGGCAAAAATTCATGACGAAAATATCTTTCTCCTTGAGCAGGCTCGGTTAAATCTGATTACCAGTGAAAAACGCTTCAGGGATGTCAGTGAAACCACCAGTGACTGGTTCTGGGAAACGGATTTATCGTTAACGATCACCTGGCTATCAGGGCGTTTTACGACTGTCACGGGCTATGACGAGAGTCAGTGGCTGGGACGCAAGCTGGATGCGCTTTTTCCTTCGACAAACGGTTTATTAAATACGTGCGTCAGGCGGCGTGAGTTATCGGGGCGCTTTGAATTTAAGAACTGCCCATACACTAACGCTCAACGGTCGACTTCGTACTGCACACTTCTGGCAAAATTCTCTGCTCAGCCTGATGGCACGGTGGTTTTACGGGGGGCGGCATCGGATGTTTCTCTGGAAGTGGAAGCCACCAAACGTGTTGAATTCCTGTCACGCCATGACGAATTAACGGGCCTTCCCAACCGGTATCATATTAAGGAGTTCCTCACAGGACAGTTGGCTAAAGAGGATATCCACAATTCTCCCTTTGCCATGATTTGCCTTGATTTGGACAAGTTTAAACCCGTGAATGATATTTTCGGCCACTCAACGGGCGATGCCCTGCTTGGCGAGGTTGCCTTACGGCTTAAACAATGTGTTCGTCGCGGTGATTTTGTCGCACGACAGGGCGGGGACGAATTTATGCTGCTTCTCGACAACACCCGGCACCTGGACCACATAGAAGAGGTGTGTCATCGCATCGTGCAAGAACTCAACCGCCCGTTCACCATTGATGGCAATGATGTGACCATCGGCGTCAGCATGGGCATTGCTCTGGCTCCCCAGGACAGTACCAGTGCAAACGACCTTTTACGCTATGCTGATATTGCGCTTTATCAGGCTAAACAATCCGGTCGAAACCGATGGGTCTATTATCGTGAGGATATGTCGGAAAAGCTGACCGAGCGCAGAAAGCTGGAATTAGCGCTGAAGACCGCAATTCGGGAAGACCAGCTCTATCTGGTTTATCAGCCGCGTTATAACCTCAGACATTCTCGCATCGACGCCGTAGAAGCCCTGGTTCGCTGGCAGCATCCTGAACGCGGAAACATGATGCCCGATCAGTTTATTCCACTCGCTGAAGAAACGGGGCTCATCATCAACCTCAGCAACTGGGTCATTCGTAAGGCCTGTACAGAGACGCATGAAAAACTGCCGGGGCTTTCGGTTTCAGTCAATATTTCAGCCATTGAATTCCAGGCAAGCGATCTCGCCGAAAGAATAAAAGCTATTCTTGATGAAACCGGGCTTGAGCCTACCCGGCTGGAAATAGAGGTGACTGAAAATGTCACGCTCTCTAATCCAGAGAAAACGTTGCAGACCATGATGGCCCTGAAAAAAATGGGGGTGCGTATTCTGATTGATGATTTCGGTACCGGCTATGCCTCTCTGAGCTATCTGCGGAAGTTCCAGTTTGATGGCTTAAAGCTCGATAAAAGCTTTATTTTTTCTTTAGGGGATTCGACACAGAACCAGTCGGTGGTCGAGAAGATCATCGATCTGGGTAAAGCCTATTCCATGGAGGTCACAGCAGAAGGTGTCGAAACCGTAGAACAATTGTCTTTCCTGAAGAAAAATAAGTGTGACGAAGTCCAGGGATATTTACTCGGCAAACCGGCGGCGATTGCAGATTTAAATCTAAAAACCAACCACGTAATTTATTAAGGGTACATGCTGCTTGCCTGGGCCTGCTGATCCGGTAGGCCGGGTAAGCGCAGCGTTACCCGGCGTGCCTGTAATCAAATCGCGTAGTTTTCGCTCTGACGTCTGGCTGATAAACTCGGCTCAACGTTTTGATTTCCGGGCGAACTTGAGATTCAGGCCGCCGCTAACCGAGCCAGCCATCCCGACAAAAGGCAGGAAGTATGTCTCTTCGTTCACTGCGGGCGTTGTGCCTGACGAGTTTTTTTATCGCTGACGTCCGTGACGGTCTCGGCCCTTTTCTCGGTATCTTCCTGACGCAGCGGCACTGGACGCCGGATGACATCGGCTTGCTGATGACCGCCGGAGGTCTGGCAGGACTTCTGGCCACGCTGCCGGCGGGGTTCATCACCGACACCACCAAAAACAAACGTTCCGTTCTGGCGCTGCTCTGTTTGCTGATCACCCTGAGTACGCTGCTGCTCTGGTTTAGCCAGCAGAGTGGCGTTGTCGCGCTCTCGCAAATTGTCACCGGGATCTGCGCGGCGTTCGTGGGGCCGCTTATCACCGGGATCACCCTGGGGCTGACGGGGCAGAGCGGGTTTAGCGCGCAGATGGGCAAAAATGAGGCGTTCAATCACGGTGGAAATTTCCTCACGGCACTGATCGCCGGGTGCATTGCGTGGTACTGGGGCATTGGGGGCATCTTCCTGCTGATGACCTGTACAACGCTGTTAACGCTCTGTTCGCTGCTGGCGATACGCAACAAGGATATCGACAACGAGGCGGCGCGCGGCCTGAACGCGTCAGAACATCAGCCGGTGCCGGGTTTTGCGGTACTGATGAAAAACAGAGCCCTGTTCGTGACCGGACTGACGCTGCTGTTGTTCCATCTGGCGAATGCGGCCCTGTTGCCGATGCTCAGCATGCGGGTCGCTGCCGCACCGGCCAGCGTTAATCCCGGCGTGTTTGCTGCGGCGACGGTGATTATTTCGCAGGCGGTGATGATCCCGGTGGCTATCCTGGCCTCCAGGCGAATCGAACGCTATGGCTACTGGCGTTTAATCATGCTGGCGCTGTTAATCATGCCGGTACGCGCGGCGCTGGCTGCGTCTACCGATGCACCGTTTATGATGATCCCGGTACAAATTCTTGATGGTCTTGCCGCCGGGATCCTGGGCGTGGTGGTGCCGTCATTTATCGTGGTGCTTTTGCGTGGGAGCGGGCACGTTAATGCCGGGCAGAGCGTGGTCATGCTGATGCAGGGGGTTGGCGCATCGATGAGCCCTGCCTTAACCGGGACGATCGCCGGACACTACTCTTTTGCGACGGCCTTCAGTGTGCTGAGCGCTATTGCCCTGGCGGCGGTCCTGCTCTGGTGGCGTTTCCCGAACCGGACCTGGCAGACCGATAACGCCCCGGACGGGGCGTAGCGTATGTGCCGGGCGCAACCGCCACCCGGCATGCCAGGCTTAGACTATCTCGTTAGGACACGCTTCGCCGTTTTCCAGCTGCTGTAAATTCCCCAGCGTGGTTTCGGAAATGCTGATCAGCGCCTCTGCGGTCAGGAACGCCTGGTGCCCGGTAAACAGCACGTTATGGCAGGCTGACAGGCGACGGAACACGTCGTCCTGAATGACGTCGTTAGACTTGTCTTCAAAGAACAGATCGCGTTCGTTCTCATACACGTCCATCCCCAGCGCGCCAATTTTCTGGGTTTTCAACGCTTCAATCGCCGCCTGAGAGTCAATCAGCCCGCCGCGGCTGGTGTTAATGATCATCACGCCGTCTTTCATCTGCTCAAACGCGGTCTGATTCAACAGGTGGTAGTTTTCCGGTGTGAGCGGGCAGTGCAGGGAGATCACATCCGACTGGGAAAACAGGGTCGGGAGATCGACATATTCCACGCCCAGCTCCAGCGCGGCGGCGCTTGGGTACGGGTCAAACGCCAGCAGGCGCATACCAAAGCCTTTCAGAATACGCAGGGCGGCCACGCCGATTTTACCGGTACCGATCACGCCTGCGGTTTTACCGTACATGGTAAAGCCGGTCAGTCCTTCCAGCGAGAAGTTCGCATCTCGGGTACGCTGATAAGCGCGGTGAATACGACGGTTCAGGGACATCATCATACCCACAGCATGTTCCGCGACCGCTTCCGGGGAGTAGGCCGGAACGCGAACCACCTTCAGCCCCAGCTCTTTCGCCGCATCAAGATCGACGTTATTGAAGCCCGCGCAGCGCAGGGCGATATACTTTACGCCGTGCTTTTTCAGCTCTTCCAGTACCGGACGACTACCGTCATCGTTCACGAAGATGCAGACGCCTTCACAGCCGTGCGCCGTTTTAGCGGTTTTTTCGGTCAGCAGAAAGTCGAAAAATTCAAGATCGAACCCGTAAGCCTCGTTAACATGTTGCAGATACTTTTTGTCGTACTGCTTTGTGCTATATATCGCGAGTTTCATAAGACTTTCTCCAGTGATTTTACATCCACGTTAGCATGATTAAAATAATCTTACAATTTCTAAAATATTATTTAAATCAATAAGTTCTATCAATTATTTTAGAGCATCTATTCTTAAAACTGGCATTTACTTCAACTGATTGACTAAACATGCGACAATGATCGGCACTGTCGGCTTAATTCTCTCGCTAAATCAGGATATTAACTGCCCATGAAGGGTAAATACAAAGCCGCGATTGCGCTCTTATTGCTGTTGATTTTATTGCCGCTGACGCTGCTGATGACGCTCGCCCAGTGGGTACCGACCCTCGCCGGTATCTGGTTGCCTGTCGGTACACGTATCGCCTTTGAGGAAAGCCCCAAACTGACCCGTCACGCGCTGGTGATCCCCAATCTGCGCTATCTGGTTGAGGATTGCGAGATTGCCAGGGTTGAAAACGCCACGCTGTCGCACCCCAGCCGCTGGAATCTGGATATTGGTGCGCTTGAACTTAACACGGTGTGCCTCAGTAAAATTCCCCAGTCTGCCCCCTCAACCGTTGCGCCAAAAACCCTGGCACAATGGCAGTCGGTGCTGCCTAATACCTGGCTCACTATCCGCCGTCTTACCCTGTCTCCCTGGCAACAGTGGGAAGGGGAACTGCATGCCTCACTGACGCCTGCGGTACAGGCGGTGACCTACAACGGTGAGCAGGTCAGTTTCAAAGGGCAGCTACGCGGCCAGACTCTCTCGGTCAGTCAGCTTGATGTACAACTCCCCGGCCAGGTGCCGCCCGTAAAACTGGTGGGTGAGTTTACCCTGCCGCTGGTGCCGGATGGCGTGCCAGTGAAAGGCCATGCGGTCGCGACTTTTAACGTGCCACAGCTCACCTCGCTGGTCGATGCCGACCTGGACTGGGAGGAGAATCAGGGGCAACTGCTGGTGATGGCGCGGGACAACCCCGATCCGCTGCTCGATTTACCGTGGCAGATCACGGCACAACAGCTGAATATCAGCGACGGACGCTGGAACTGGAACCTGTCCGGCATGCCGATGAGCGGCCGCGTGGGTCTCCGGGTGGATAACTGGCAGCAGGGGCTGGAAAAAGCCACCTTTACCGGACGCCTCAATGTTCTGACTCAGGGCGATGCCGGGAAAGGTAACGCCGTGCTGAATCTCGGGCCGGGCAGGCTCAGCCTGGAAAACAGCGACATGCCGCTTCACCTGAGCGGCGAGGCCAAACAGGACGATCTGGTGCTTTACGCCAGACTCCCGGCCAGACTGACCGGCAGCCTGAACGATCCGCAGCTTGCCTTTGAGCCGGGCGCGCTCCTGCGTTCGCGCGGGCGCATTATTGATTCGCTGGATATCGACGAAATTCGCTGGCCGCTGGCGGGCGTGAAGCTCACGCAAAAGGGCGTGGATGGTCGTCTGCAGGCGATTCTGCGCGCCCATGAGAACGAGATGGGGGATTTTGAACTCCACCTGGACGGCCAGGCCAACGACTTTTTACCCGATAACGGCCTCTGGCAGTGGCGTTACTGGGGCAAAGGTGGCTTTACGCCAATGAACGCGCGCTGGGATGTGGCCGGGAAAGGCGAATGGCGCGACAAGCTCATCGAGCTGACCGCGCTCTCAACCGGCTTTGACAAGCTGCAGTACGGCACCATGGAAGTCAGTAAACCGCGTCTGGTGCTGGATAAACCGGTACGCTGGGTTCGTGACCCTGTCACGCCGACATTTAGCGGTGCGCTGTCGCTCAATGCCGGAGAGACCCGTTTTGCGGGCGGCAGCGTGTTGCCCCCGTCGGTGCTGACCTTCAGCGTTGACGGAACAGACCCGACGATATTCCAGTTTAAAGGCGATCTGCATGCCGAGGCCATCGGCCCGGTGCAGGTCAACGGTCGCTGGGACGGGGAACGCCTTCGCGGTCAGGCCTGGTGGCCAAAACAATCCCTTACCGTGTTCCAGCCACTGATCCCGCCAGACTGGAAAATGACGCTGCGCGACGGTGAGCTCTATGCGCAGGTGGCCTTCTCTGCCGCTGCCGATCAGGGCTTTGAGGCTGGCGGCCACGGTGTACTGAAATCCGGTAGCGCCTGGATGCCAGACAACCAGATCAACGGTGTGGATTTTGTGCTGCCGTTCCGTTTTAGCGAGGGTACCTGGTCGTTGGGCACGCGCGGCCCCGTCACGCTGCGCATTGGCGAAGTGGAAAACCTGGTGACCGCGCGCAACATCACCGCAGACCTGCAGGGTGACTATCCGTGGAGCGAGGAAAACCCACTGCTGCTGACCAACGTCAAGGTGGAGACCCTCGGCGGGAAAATCACCATGCAGCAGCTCAGAATGCCGCAGCATGACCCGGCGCTGCTGCGCGTGGACAACATCTCCTCCAGCGAGCTGATCAGCGCCATTAATCCGAAGCAGTTTGCCCTGTCTGGCCCGGTAAGCGGGGCGCTACCGTTCTGGCTGGACAATGAAAAATGGATCATTAAAGATGGCTGGCTAACCAACCCGGGGCCGATGACGCTGCGTATTGATAAAGACACCGCTGATGCCATCGTCAACGATAATATGGTTGCAGGAGCGGCGATTAACTGGCTCCGCTATATGGAAATTTCACAATCGTGGACAAGACTCAATTTAGATAATCTGGGTGAATTAACCATGCAGGCGACCCTCAAAGGCACCAGCCGGGTTGATGGCAAAAGCAGTTCCGTAAATCTTAACTACACCCATGACGAGAACGTTTTTACTCTCTGGCGTAGCCTGCGCTTTGGAGACAATCTACAAACCTGGTTTGAGCAACACGCGGCGCTACCTGGTATCCGCAGTTCGACTGGCAAGGAAAGTGAGGAACAACAATGAAAATGAGGGCTGGTGTACTCACCGTCGCCGTTGCCGCGCTCTTGACCGGCTGTACGCCGCGCATTGAAGTCGCTGCGCCGAAGGAGCCGATCACCATCAATATGAACGTCAAAATCGAACATGAGATCCACATTAAAGTCGATAAAGACGTTGAAACCCTGCTGAAATCGCGCAGCGATCTGTTCTGAGGACGCCATGAAACGATTAGCTCTGATGTTACTGGCGCTGGGCATGAACGTGCAGGCGGCAACCCTGACCTTAAACGAGGCCCGGGCGCAGGGGCGTGTCGGGGAAACCCTGAGCGGGTATCTTGCCCCGGTGAAACAAGACCCCGAAACGCTGGCGCTGGTGAGCCGCATCAACGCGGCGCGTACGGAAAGCTACCAGAAGCTGGCGGACAGCAATAACCTGCCGGTTGATGAAGTGGCGAAGATGGCCGGGCAAAAGCTGGTGGCCCGCGCGCAGCCGGGAGAATACGTGAAGGGCATTAACGGAAAATGGCTGAAGAAGTAATCAGCGAAAGCGCTTGCGGTACTCGCCCGGTGAGACGCCAAAACGCTGCTTAAACGCCGTTGAAAAATGGCTATGGTCGGCAAACCCCCAGCTGTAGCCAATTCCCGCCAGCTTTTCCTCGTCGCTGCCGGAGCGCAACACCTGCGCGCACAGATCCAGCCGACGATTTTTGATGTACTGCGCCACCACCAGCCCCTTATCGGCAAACATGCGGTACAGGCTGCGCACCGACATGCCGCTCTCTGCGGCAATCCATTCCGGACGCAGGGATTCCGACTGAATATGGTCATCAATCAGTGACAGAACGTTCCTGAACTGGCGCTCCTTACGCGGCTGCACCGCGTCGCGCTGCTGAAACGCCGGGCGGAGGAGGCAGATCATCGCTTCCAGCGCGGCTTCGCTCTCCCGGTCACTCAGGTTGGCATTTCCCATGCTCTCCAGTAGCAGGCGATGGCTTAGCTGTACGGTTGGCAACGAGCGGGAGAGCGCGAGGGCGCAGCTTACCTCCTGAAAACGACACTGCTGCTCAATAATCTGACGGGGAACCAGCAGGGAAATCTGACGGGATTTTTGCTGCCAGTTGATGGAGCAAGGACGAGCGGCATCAAGAAGCGTAATGTCGCCGGCGTTCAGCACCGCGCGGCGATCGTCCTGCTCAATCTGCGCGCTGCCTTCAAGCTGGAACACGGTATAAAACCAGGCATCATTGCTCTGAGCGATCTCCTGACGGGAGCGGAACAGGTTAACCCCGCCTGCGGTGACGGTGCTTAACTTCAGGCTTCGGGCGTAGCTGGTTTCCAGCTCGCCGAAGAATTCCCCCTCTAAAGGACGCGCGTTAAAGCGCCCGCAGACATGGTTAATTTGCGCCAGCCACTGCTGATACCGTTCCTGTTCGCTTACACATGCCATCGTTTATCTCGCTGCGCCATCAATGTTTACGCATTGTTGCATTTGTGTTGCGTTTTGTCAGAGTCATGAGGCTGACTATAGGAAAGAACACTCACCGGTAACAGCGTTATAAGGCGGAATTATCACGAATTGCGGCACCTGTCACAGGTGGCAAAGCGAATGTCACACAGACAAAAGCGGGAATGCGAAAGGCCTCTTAGACTGCAGTAACACCCTGCGAATAATAACGAAGGAGTACCCTATGTCTGAATCACAGGTCGCCATCCAGCCAGGCGTACAGCAGTTTCTGGACCGACATCACGGGCTGTGGATTGAGGGGCGGCAGGCCGCGTCGGAGAGTGAAAAACGGTTGAATATTTATAACCCTGCCACCGGGGAGGTTATAGCCTCTACGGCAGATGCCAGCGTAGATGATGTCGACCGCGCGGTGATGTCCGGCTGGCGAGCCTTTGTCGCCCGCACCTGGGCCGGGAAATTACCGGCAGAGCGCGAGCGCATCCTGCTGCACTTTGCCGACCTGGTGGAGCAGCACAGCGAGGAGCTGGCCCAGCTTGAAACGCTGGAGCAGGGGAAATCCATCAATATTTCCCGTCTTTTTGAAGTGGGTTGCACCCTGAACTGGATGCGCTATACCGCCGGGCTGACCACCAAAATAACCGGCAAAACGCTCGATCTCTCCATTCCCTTGCCGCAAGGCGCACGCTATCAGGCGTGGACGCGTAAAGAGCCAGTGGGCGTGGTGGCCGGGATTGTGCCGTGGAACTTCCCGCTGATGATCGGCATGTGGAAGGTGATGCCTGCGCTGGCAGCGGGTTGCTCTATCGTCATTAAGCCGTCAGAAACCACGCCGTTGACCATGCTGCGGGTGGCGGAACTGGCGAGCGAAGCCGGTATCCCTGACGGTGTGTTTAACGTGGTGACCGGAAGCGGCGCGGTGTGCGGTGCCGCGCTGACCTCGCATCCGCATATTGCCAAAGTGAGCTTCACCGGCTCCACGGCGACGGGGAAACAGATTGCCCGCGCGGCGGCGGACACGCTGACCGGCGTGACGCTGGAGCTGGGCGGCAAAAACCCGGCTATCGTGCTGAAAGACGCCGATCCGGCGTGGGTAATTGAGGGGTTGATGACCGGCAGCTTCCTTAATCAGGGTCAGGTCTGCGCCGCGAGCTCGCGTATCTATATAGAAGCGCCGCTTTTTGACACGCTGGTCAGCGGGTTTGAGCAGGCGGTGAAATCCCTGAGCGTGGGGCCGGGCATGTCGCCGGAGGCGTTTATCAACCCGCTGGTGTCCCGCGCTCACTGCGACAAGGTGCAGACCTTCCTGGATGAAGCGAAATCGCGCAATGCGGAGCTGATCACCGGTAACCCTGGCCCGGAAGGCAAAGGGTATTACATCTCGCCGACGCTGGTGGTCAACCCGGATCCGGGACTCCGGCTGACCCGCGAAGAGGTGTTCGGCCCGGTGGTCAACCTGGTACGCGTAGCCGACGGCGAAGAGGCGTTAACCCTTGCCAACGATACCGAATATGGCCTGACCGCCAGCGTCTGGACGCAGAATATCAGTAAGGCGCTGGAGTATACCGACAGATTGCAGGCGGGCACCGTCTGGGTGAACAGCCATACGCTGATTGACGCCAACCTGCCGTTCGGCGGCATGAAGCAGTCCGGCACCGGACGCGACTTCGGCCCGGACTGGCTGGACGGCTGGTGTGAAACCAAATCGGTGTGCGTGCGCTATTAATAAAAGCAAAAGGCAACCGGGAGGTTGCCTTTTTAGTGTTTGTTCCCTCTCCCGTGGGAGAGGGTCAGGGTGAGGGCATCAGGCCCTGGCGGGCTAGTTTTACAGCGACCACCGATCCCGCCCGGCCTCTTTCGCGCGGTACAGCGCCGCATCGGCGCGGGCGATCAGTTCCGGGCCCGCCAGGCCCGGTGCAATTCCTGCAATCCCCATGCTGACGGTCACATGCTCACTGACTTTGGACGCACCGTGCGGTATCGCCGCCGCGCGCAGGCCGTCCTGAATGCGGCGGGCAACCTGCTGTGCAACGTTCTCCGGGCAATTAAACAGGATCACCACAAATTCTTCTCCGCCGTAGCGTGACACCACATCGTCCGGGGTGCGCACGGCCTGCTTCAGCACCTGCGCCACGCGTGTCAGACAGTCGTCACCGGCCTGATGTCCGTAGGTATCGTTGTAAAGCTTGAAATAATCGATATCCAGCATGATCAGCGAGAAGGCTTTATTCTGCTCAACGGCATTCTCCAGCACCACTTCCATCATCCGGCGGTTGGCGGTTTTGGTGAGGGGATCCTGGTGCGCTAGCGCATCGAGCCTGGAGATTAACAGCTGGTTTTGCTGATTCCGCCGCCAGGCCTCGTCAAACCAGCTTAACAGGATAAACCGCCCGCAAAGCATAATCAGCGTGAATACGCTCCAGATGGTGACAAAGCGAAGATTAAGGCCATCATTCAGCACCCAGCTGGCGACCGGCAGGGTGAGCCAGAGCGGGAGCACAAACGAGAGTAATCCCTCCGGGTAAAAATAGAGCGCCGTCAAACCGGAGAGCAATAAAATCACGCACAGCGGCCAGACGTGGGGAAGGTGCAGGGCGGTAATGAACCAGTAACTGCACATCGACCAGAAGGCACTGCAGACAAACAGCACAACGCTTATCCCGGCGATACGGCGCCAGGCCATCAGAATTAATGCGGCAGACAGTATAATGATGCCCAGCATCGAGGCATCGACAACCCGGGTCAGATGCTGTGAACCGGGATACAGGAAAACGCTGTTTTCCAGCAGGACGTGGCGCAGCAGGATCATCAGGGCAAAGCTGACGTTAACAAAGGCCAGCCAGGGCAGGTTCATCGCCAGCCCGTGGTGCACCATGGCCTGACGTGTTGGCCAGGTGGCGCGTTCGGGGGTGAGGTTTTTTCTTTTTTCCATAAAGGTTGTTTTCCCGTCCAGGGGCGTGAAGGTGAGATACCACTAACTATAAGCAGGCTGGATGAATCATCAAAATGAAAGGCAAAAAAAACCGGGCATTACGCCCGGTCGGTGATTATTTCTGTTCGTCTTTTTTTCTGCCAAGCGTTGGCGTTTCGTCAAAGAAGTTCCACGGCTTAAGCAACGTATGCACCCATTCCGTTGGCATGATGGGCCACTCTTCCGCGCGAGCAACGTGCGTGGTTCCGGTGGTCATCCAGACCACATCGTCCTGATTAGTGAGTGACTCATTGTCTTTGCTGTACTGACCCAGCCCCGTATCGTGCGTGGAGCGGTTCGGGAATTTCCCTTCCGGGTACATTTCGTCAGGATGGTAACGCGTCACCCACAGCTGTTTATCCATAAAGCTCAGGCGATGGTAGATCCACTCGTCCGGTGCAAACTTCGCGCCCGTGGCTACCGGGTGCGTGCCACCCGCGTAAGGGATGATCTGGTACGAGACCGGGTTCCCCATACGGTTCTCTTTGCGGGTGTTGCTCAGCAGGCGAATGGTACCCGGATCGAATTTCTGCGCCGCCTGCTGTTCGGTATCGATATCGTACTGATTGACCTGCATGGTACTGGTACGCGGGCCGCCAGCCGTGTTCGGTTTCACCTGCGGATCCATCGCCACCAGTTTGTTGTTGATGCCATCCACATCCATATCGAGACGGAAGTTATAGATGTGCTGGTGGGTGGTACCGACGATGTTGTGATCGATTAAGGTGCCGTATCGGGTGTCGTCTTTGGCAGTGGCGTCATGCATCGTTTTGGCCTGCACGCCTTTCACGGCTTCAATCCCGGTGGCTCCGGCATCAATGCCGATGGTGCCGTTTTCGTGGAATACCCAGTCGAAGATGTAATCGTAGTTGCCAACGGTGCTTACCCAGCGCACCACCAGCTCACGGCGTTCGGTGCTGACGTTTGGCTTGCCCATCTCCTGATGCTTATATTCAGGCCCGGCGTAGCGCTCGAAAATGGCGATGGCACGTGGGATCTCCATCGGCGTACCGGTGTAATCCGGGATGGTTTCATTAAGCATCACGGCGTTGGACGGCACATCTTTGCCGCGCACCAGCGGGGAGGTCAGGGTGCCCATGCCGTAGTCGCCCGAATCGAGATAGGCTTTAAAGTACCAGCCCACATCCGGATCGCCGTAAGGGACGATCATCCCGCCCAGGGAACCCTGATACATGACCTGGCGTTTCTTACCGTTGTCGTTGTACGTGACGGTCGAGATCATCGGCCCCACGCGGGAGTCCAGGCTCAGGTGGAAATCCCAGTTCTGCCAGTGCACCATGTCGCCGGTAATGGTGTAGTTCTTGCCTTCCGGTTCGATGATCTCAAGCGGTTTTTTCGGTGTTTCGATGCGGTCACGGCCATCATACGGACGCCGAGTCATGGGCACCGGAACAACCGTGCCTTCTTCAATTTTCTGGATCTTCTTCTGTTCGAGATCAACCACCGCCACCAGATTCTCAATCGGGTGTGCCCAGTAGTTACCGTCGCCCACATCCAGGTAGCTCACCACCTTCAGCAGACGGTCTTCCTGCTTCAGCCCGTCTTTGCCGTCAAAATAGCCGACGGTCAGCGGGGTCGTGATCACGTTCTTCGTATCGCTGATGCCGCGTTGTTTCAGCACCTCAGCAAATTCCGGGCTCTCGTTGATGATTTGCTGCACGGTGGTGAAATCATCCAGCAGCACCATGCCGTGCGCATCCTTTATGGCCTCCCAGCGCAGGATTTTCTTATCCTTCAGGTCTACACGACTTTCGATGACATGTTTGCCATCCAGCATGGTGATATTCGCCTGACGCGGGGCATCCACCGCCGTACCGTTCAGCACAAAGTCCCACACTTTGGCTTTCTCGGGCTCGGCCAGGGCAATCTGGGTGAAGCGGGTGTTCGGTTTAAAATCCTTTGAGGCTTTGACGATGGCCACGGCTTGCTTAATCTCATCCTCCGTTAACGCATTTAGCGGATGGGGGCGTTTCTCAACCTGGAACGTCTGGTCGAGGCCGGACTGGAAGACGTCGTTGATAAAGGTGTCCGAGATAAAGGCCTTGTTGTCTTTCATCACCACCGGCACCGACAGCGCAAGGGGTTTGCCGTTAACGATGGCGGTGTTAGCGCCTGGCTTAACCTTTACGAACGCACCGTCTTTCGCGATGGTGAACATCTGTGCGTAATCATCCCATTGTACCTCTGCGCCAAAATCTGCCAGCGTTTTGTCCATTGGGACCATATGCGCCTCACTGCCGTGAGCGAAAACGGGAGATTGCCAGGCACAGCAGAGCGCAACGGCCAGAGCAAGTGCCGTTCTACGGGCAGAAAATGAAGAATTGCTTCTCATCGTAGACCTCATCTTGTTGTGTTTATTGTGTTGTGAGTCTTATCCTGACAGGCGCGTGAAAAAAGCGTTTGCCTGCATCTGCCAGGTTATTTGTCAGTCTTGCCAGGTTAAAAAAGTGCGGGGGTAAATCACATCCCCGGTAAATAGCGTTGATGATCAGTAGGGTGATCTATCGAGATGTATATGTACGTCGTACCCAACCGTGTTGAACGAGTAAACATTGCCACGAACGTGGAGATAAATTTCACAGTCTTTTACGGTCGCGGTGGCTTTATCATCATTGGTGACCATAACAGGCTTAATGTCCTTAATATGAGACATAAACGCTTCGGGGCTTTTTCTCGCATCATAGAGATAAAAGTGAAACGTATCTTTGGATAATGAACTTGCCTCTACCCGCGTGATATACAAATTTAATTGCTCATTAACCTTCATTTTTCCCTGCAGGTTTTCATACACGGTGAAAAGATCGCGAAAAGGGTACAAGATGAAGCCCAGGAGAATGAAAACCATCACCCCGACTCGCCAGTTAAAAACCCGACCGTCGCGCATAATCTATTCCTGCTCTTATCCATAACGCATAATTAACGCTCTGCCCAGCTATCTGCGAAACGCAAATTACCGTCGCAATACGTCCAGGTAATCTTGTCGTAGCGCAGTTCCACAACTTCAAGATGATTGTGTTTTTCTTTCGTTTGATCCTTCGTGTCATGCATTAAGGGCGTAACGGAAACGACGCGAATATTATCGAGATGCATATTGTAATATTCCACTTCCTGTCCGGCATCGTTTATGCGATACCATTTGAATTCCGCCGTTTTTAGTGTTTGCCCAGTCGCAACAGCTTTCATCAGATAAGGGGAAGAGGAATCAATCTCCTTTTGAAAAACGATGGGGGCATGGTTACGTTTACCAGTGATTTTTCCCGTTAAAGCATCTGTTGGCAGCCGGAGGTTATGCGTAAAGCCAGTAACTTCTATGCTCCCTTCACGATCATGAACATCTACCGAGCCGGTGATTTTTGCACCGCCGTCGTCAGTTAAGAAAAGATATACAGGAATTGCCATAGTCTACTCATCATCCATGTAATTTAGTTGGGGGAAAATTCCCGCAAGGGATAATAACCATGCTAAGTATGTGGTCAATTTTCTTAATGTTTCTGGATGTAAATTAGCCAGGCTATGCGGACTGGATGATGTGTTACCCAAAGCCATCCAGTCCGTGTTTTCCCCTCTTTTTTAGTGTGATTAACTG
This sequence comes from Enterobacter cloacae complex sp. 394F7, assembly GCF_057320385.1. Taxonomy (NCBI): domain Bacteria; kingdom Pseudomonadati; phylum Pseudomonadota; class Gammaproteobacteria; order Enterobacterales; family Enterobacteriaceae; genus Enterobacter; species Enterobacter cloacae complex sp. 394F7. Next base: position 334,461 of record NZ_JBXWCS010000004.1, read on the forward strand.
ATTAAACCCGCACGGGTAACAGCCTTAAAAATCACCCTGCTGGCGAGCCACCAGCGTCAGAATGGAGTACAGCGCTACCGCCTGCTGGTGCTGATTGAAAATCTCAACCGCCCATTCGACCACGCCGGTGGGTTTTTCATCCGCCGTACGCTGTTTCTTCAGGGTTTTACGTTTGCAGGTCAGCCGCACCTGAATGGTATCGCCCGGTTTCACCGGCTCGATAAAGCGCAGGTTTTCCATGCCGTAGTTGGCAATTACTGGCCCCACACCTGCATCAACAAACAGCCCGGCGGCAGCGGAAATCAGGAAGTAACCGTGTACCACCCGCTCGCCAAAGATCGACTCCGCTGCGCCAATTTTGTCCATGTGAGCATAGAAATGATCCCCGCTCAGGCAGGCAAAGTTAACGATATCGGCTTCCGTCAGGGTTCGGCGCGGCGTCAGCAGGCTGTCGCCCGGCTGCAATTCCTCGAAGTATTTGCGGAACGGATGAACGCGATCTTCATGCACCGTCGCGCCGCGTACCCACTGTTTGCCGATGGCAGCCAGCATGGTCGGGCTGCCCTGAATGGCGGTGCGCTGCATATAGTGTTTGACCGCACGCAGGCCACCCAGCTCCTCGCCGCCGCCTGCACGTCCGGGACCGCCGTGCACAAGCTGCGGAAGCGGAGAACCGTGGCCGGTAGACTCTTTTGCTGACTCTTCGTTGAGGATCTGAATGCGACCGTGTGCCCGCGCTGCACCAGAAATGAACTGGCGGGCCAGCGCGGGATCCGCCGTGACCAGCGTCCCGGCCAGGCTACCGCCGCCCGCGCGGGCAAGCTGCATCGCATGGTCTGCGTGGCGATATGGCATGAGAGTCGCCACCGGGCCGAACGCTTCGGTGGCGTGCACCGCCGGGGTTTCATCCGGCTGCGGGCAAAAGAGCAGGGTTGGCGGGTAAAACGCTCCGGCGGCCTGCAGGTCGGCTTTTCCGCCCAGGCGAACCTGGCAGCCTGCGGCCACAAGCTGATCCACCTTCTCCTGCACGTCCGCACGCTGTTCGCTATTGACCAGGGAACCCATTTTCACGCCTTCCTGCGCCGGGTCGCCCACCACCACCTTTTCCAGCCGGGCGATCAGCGCCTGACTTACCGCGTCAATCTGGTGTTGCGGCACGATAATGCGGCGGATGGCGGTACATTTCTGTCCGGCCTTGGCGGTCATCTCACGTACAATCTCGCGAATGAACAGGGCGAACTCGGGCTGTTCCGGCGTCACGTCTTCTCCCAGCACGCAGCAGTTCAGGGAGTCGGCTTCCATGGTGAACGGGATCGCGTTTGCCACAATATTCGGGTGAACACGCAGGGTCTGGCCGGTGCTGGCGGAGCCGGTAAACGTCACCACATCCTGGCTGTCGAGATGGTCCAGCAGATCGCCCGCACCGCCGCAGATCAGGCTGATGGCGCCGTCCGGCACCAGACCGCTCTCCACGATCGCTTTCACCATCGCCTGCGTCACCTGCGCGGTGGCGGTAGCGGGTTTGATGATCGCCGGCATCCCGGCAAGCCACGTGGGGGAGAGTTTTTCCAGCATTCCCCAGCAGGGGAAGTTGAAGGCGTTAATATGCACCGCCACGCCCGATTTTGACGTCAGCACATGGCGCGCCGCAAAGCCGCCTTCTTTCGAGAGCGGGATCAGTTCGTCCTCGGGCCACAGCGTGTCGTCCGGTAATTCACGGCTCCCCAGACTGGCATAGGTGAACAGCGTGCCAATCCCACCTTCAATATCTACCCAGCTGTCGCCCTTTGTCGCGCCGGTCTGGGCTGATAGAGCATAAAACGTCTCTTTCAGGCTGAGCAGGTGCTTCGCCACCGCTTTCAGCATTGCCGCGCGTTCGATAAAGGTCATGGCGTGGAGGGCTTCACCGCCATGCGTAATGGCATAGCGACGTGCCGCCGCCATGTCCAGCCCTTCGCTGGTCACGCTCCAGAGCGCTTCACCGCTGATGGCGTGATGAATAGTACGTTCGCGGCCCCGGCCAGACTGCCAGACACCGGACAAGAAACTGGCTAACTGCTGCATCTCTTATCTCCACATGTTTCGTTATTTCACTATCAATAGTTTGATCATGAATCATAAAAATCAAGCTGAGTTTTAATGAATTGTTAACAATGTGATCTCAAGGGAAGATGTGTGGCGGTTGTAGCCCTGATGTGGCGGACTTTGCGCAAAAGCCCTGCGAGCGACATCACAAAATCAGGAAACATTTCTTGGGGGTATATTTAACCTTTGTGTAACTTTTAAAAAACAAAGTGATTCACAATTACGCTTTAAGTTGCAAACTAACGAATCATAAAGGTGATGACGTGACGCAAGAACAACGCTTTGAGCAGCGCATAGCGCAGGAGACGGCGATTGAGCCTCAGGACTGGATGCCGGAAGCCTATCGCAAGACGTTGATCCGCCAGATTGGTCAGCACGCCCACTCTGAAATTGTCGGCATGCTGCCGGAAGGGAACTGGATCACCCGCGCCCCGACGCTACGCCGCAAAGCGATCCTGCTGGCGAAAGTGCAGGACGAAGCCGGGCACGGGCTCTATCTCTACAGCGCGGCTGAAACGCTGGGCTGCGCGCGGGAAGACATCTACCAAAAAATGCTCGACGGCAAGATGAAATACTCCTCCATCTTTAACTATCCGACGCTGAGTTGGGCCGATATCGGTGTAATCGGCTGGCTGGTGGACGGTGCCGCCATCGTCAATCAGGTGGCGCTGTGCCGGACCTCTTACGGGCCGTACGCCCGCGCGATGGTGAAAATCTGTAAAGAAGAGAGCTTCCACCAGCGTCAGGGGTTTGAAGCCTGCATGGCGCTGGCGCAGGGGAGCGACGCCCAGCGGCAGATGCTGCAGGATGCCATCAACCGTTTCTGGTGGCCCGCCCTGATGATGTTCGGACCAAACGACGACAACTCGCCGAACAGCGCCCGCAGTCTCGCCTGGAAAATTAAACGCTTTGGCAATGACGAACTGCGTCAGCGCTTCGTCGACAACACCATCCCGCAGGTGGAGATGCTGGGGATGACGGTACCCGATCCCGACCTGCGCTTTGACGAGGAAACCGGCCACTACCGCTTCGGTGAGATTGACTGGCAGGAGTTTGACGAGGTGATCAACGGACGCGGGATCTGCAACCACGAACGCCTGGCCGCCAAGCGCAAAGCCTGGGAAGAGGGGGAGTGGGTGCGTGAAGGCGCACTGGCGCACGCAGAAAAACAACGCGCCCGTCAGGCCGCATAAGAGGAAATCACGATGAGCAATGTCTACTGGCCGCTGTACGAAGTGTTCGTACGCAGCAAACAAGGGTTATCCCACCGCCATGTTGGCAGTCTGCATGCCGCTGACGATCGCATGGCGCTGGAAAACGCGCGGGACGCCTATACTCGCCGCAGCGAAGGTTGCTCGATCTGGGTGGTGAAGGCGAGCGAGATCGTTGCCTCTCAGCCGGAAGAGAGCGGCGAGTTCTTCGACCCGGCGGAAAGCAAGGTCTATCGCCACCCGACGTTTTACACCATCCCTGATGGCATCGAGCATATGTGAGGTCAGGGATGAAAACAGTATCTGCATATGCCCTGCGTCTGGGCGACAACGGTCTGGTGCTCTCGCAGCGCCTGGGAGCCTGGTGCGGACACGCGCCGGAGCTGGAAATCGACCTTGCGCTCGCCAACATCGGTCTCGATCTGCTGGGGCAGGCGCGCAACTTCCTCGCCTGCGCGGCAGAGCGGGAAGGTCAGGGCGATGAAGACACCCTGGCCTTCGGCCGCGATGAGCGTCAGTTTCACAATTTACTGTTGGCAGAACAGCCGAACGGCAACTTCGCCGACACGATCGCCCGCCAGTACCTGATGGACGCGTGGAATGTTGCCCTCTACGAGCGGCTGATCCACAGCAGCGACAGCCAGCTTGCCGCCATCGCCGCCAAGGCGATTAAAGAGGCGCGTTACCACCTGCGCTTTAGCCGCGGCTGGCTGGTGCGCCTGGGAGACGGCACCGAAATCTCGTCGCAAAAAATGCAGCAGGCCATCGACAACCTGTGGCGCTTTACGGCCGAGTTGTTCGAGGCGGATGACGTTGAGCTTGAACTGATTGAGTCCGGCGTTGCGGTTGATCCGCGCACCCTGCGCCAGCCGTGGGAACACGAAGTGTTTGCCGGACTGCGGGAAGCCACCCTGCGCGTGCCCGATGAGACGGCCTATCGTACCGGCGGAAAACGCGGGCTGCATACCGAGCATCTGGGCCCGATGCTGGCAGAGATGCAGTATCTCCAGCGCGCGTATCCCGGTCAGCAGTGGTAATGGAGAACGCCATGCAACGTCTTGTCGACATCGCCCCCCCACAGGTTCCGCACATCTGGTCCCTGTTAAGCCAGATCCCGGACCCGGAAGTGCCGGTGCTCACCATCACCGATTTAGGCATGGTGCGTAGCGTCACCGCGCAGGGCGAAGGCTGGGTGATTGGCTTTACGCCAACCTATTCAGGCTGCCCGGCGACGGAACACCTGCTTGGCGCCATCCGCGACACCCTGACGGCGCACGGTTATACGCCGGTGCACATTGTGCTGCAGCTGGAACCCGCCTGGACGACCGACTGGATGACCGCCGATGCGCGTGAACGTCTGCGCGCGTATGGCATCAGCCCACCCGTGGGGCACAGCTGTCATGCCCACGTTCCCGCTGAGGTGAGCTGCCCGCGCTGCGCCAGCACCGACACCTCGCTTATCAGTGAGTTTGGTTCTACGGCCTGTAAGGCGCTGTATCGCTGTAATACCTGCCGCGAACCCTTCGACTATTTCAAATGTATTTGAGGTTGCCATGACAACGTTTCATTCATTAACAGTGGCAAAAGTAGAACCCGAAACCCGCGATGCGGTGACCATCACCTTCGCGGTTCCGCAGGCGTTGCAGGAGGCTTACCGCTTTCGTCCCGGCCAACACCTGACCCTGAAAACCAGACTGGGTGCAGACGAACTGCGCCGCTGTTACTCCATCTGCCGGAGTAGCGCGCCGGGGGAGATCAGCGTCGCGGTTAAAGCCATTGAAGGTGGACGTTTCTCTCGTTACGCCCGGGATGAGATCAAACCGGGCATGACGCTGGAGGTGATGGTTCCCCAGGGGCATTTTGGCTATCAGCCACAGCCTGAACGGGAAGGTCACTATCTGGCGATTGCCGCAGGCTCCGGCATCACCCCGATGTTGGCGATTTTATCCGCCACGCTGGCCGCCGAACCGAACAGCCACTTCACCCTGATCTACGGCAACCGCAGCAGCCAGAGCATGATGTTCCGTCAGGCGCTGGCGGACCTGAAGGATAAATACCCGCAGCGGTTGCAGCTGGTTGCCATCTTCAGCCAGGAGCGGCTGGACAGCGACCTGCTTTACGGCCGTATCGACGGTGAAAAGCTGCAGGCGCTGGCAAAAACGCTGATCAACTTCCGCCAGTACGACGAGGCCTTTATCTGCGGCCCGGCCGCGATGATGGACGAGGCTGAAGCGACCTTAAAAGCGCTGGGAATGGCCGAAAAATCCATTCACCTTGAGCGGTTCAATACGCCGGGCACGGCCGTTAAGCGTGCGGTGAGCGTGCAGGCGGAAGGCCAGAAGGTGATCGTGCGCCAGGACGGACGTGACCGCGAGATCGTCCTCACGGCGGACGACGAGAGCATTCTTGATGCCGCCCTGCGCCAGGGGGCGGATCTGCCGTATGCCTGTAAGGGAGGCGTCTGCGCCACCTGTAAATGCAAAGTGCTGCGCGGCAAGGTGGACATGGCGACCAACTACAGCCTGGAGCCGGACGAACTGGCCGCCGGGTATGTGCTGAGCTGTCAGGCGTTGCCGCTAACCGCCGACGTGGTCGTCGACTTTGACGCTAAGGGGATCGCATGAGCGAACTTCTGGTCACCCGTTATGACCGCGTGCTGCAACTCACGCTCAACCGGCCAGCGGCACGCAACGCCCTTAACAATGCGCTGCTGACACAGCTTGCAGAACAGCTGGAGGCGGCGGCAAGCGATAACACTCTCTCTGCCTGTGTGATTTACGGCAGCGAGCGCTGCTTTGCGGCCGGAGCCGATCTCAACGAAATGGCAGAAAAAGATCTGCCTGCCACCCTGAACGATAGTCGTCCCCAGCTGTGGAAGCGGATAGATGCCTTCAATAAGCCGCTGATTGCCGCCGTGAACGGTTTTGCACTCGGGGCTGGCTGCGAGCTGGCCCTGCTGTGCGACGTAGTGATTGCCGGTGACAACGCCCGCTTCGGTCTGCCAGAAATTACGCTTGGGATCATGCCCGGTGCGGGCGGCACGCAGCGCCTGATCCGCTGCGTGGGTAAATCGCTCGCCAGCAAAATGGTACTGACCGGGGAAAGCATTACGGCGCAGCAGGCCCAGCGTGCCGGTCTGGTCAGCGACGTTTTCCCGGCCTCGCTGACGCTGGAATACGCCCTGAAACAGGCAGCGCTGATGGCGCGCCACTCGCCGCTGGCGCTACAGGCGGCTAAACAGGCGCTGCGCCAGTCGCAGGAGGTGCCACTGCAGGCGGGTCTGGCCCAGGAGCGTCAACTGTTCACGCTGCTCTCGGCCACGGAAGACAGGCGAGAAGGCATCGACGCCTTCTTACAGAAACGTACTCCCGACTTTAAAGGACGCTAATTGTGGAATTTATTCTCAGTCATGTAGAGCATGGCGTAATGACCCTGACGCTGAACTGTCCGGAGCGTCTGAACAGCTTTAACGATGTGATGCACCAGCAGCTTGCAGAATGCCTGAAGCAGGCCGAGCGCGATGAGACGATCCGCTGTCTGCTGATCACCGGTGCAGGGCGCGGCTTCTGTGCCGGGCAGGATCTGAACGACCGTAACGTCGACCCGAACGGTCCTGCGCCGGATCTGGGGATGTCCGTCGAGACCTTTTATAACCCGCTGGTGCGTCGTCTGGCTGCGCTGCCAAAACCGGTGATTTGCGCGGTCAACGGCGTGGCGGCAGGAGCAGGGGCCACGCTGGCGCTGGGGTGCGACATGGTGATTGCCGCGCGCTCCGCCACCTTTGTGATGGCCTTCAGCAAGCTGGGGTTAGTCCCGGACTGCGGCGGAACCTGGTTCCTGCCGCGCGTGGCCGGACGTGCCCGCGCCATGGGGCTGGCGCTGCTTGGCGACAAACTGAGTGCCGAACAGGCGCACGCCTGGGGAATGATCTGGCAGGTGGTGGATGACGACCAGCTCTCCAGCACGGCGCAGCAGCTGGCGCTGCATTTTGCCTCGCAGCCCACCTTTGGGCTGGGGCTGATCAAACAGGCGATTAACACCGCGGAAACCAACACCCTGGACGCACAGCTTGACCTGGAGCGCGATTATCAACGGCTGGCCGGACGCAGCGACGATTACCGCGAAGGCGTGAGCGCCTTTCTGGCGAAGCGCGCACCGAATTTTACGGGGAAGTAAGATGCTGAACATTCGTACTGTCGCCGTCATTGGAAGCGGCACGATGGGCGCCGGAATAGCCGAAGTCGCGGCAAGCCATGGGCATCAGGTGATGATGTACGACATTGCCTCAGACGCCATTTCCCGCGCCATTGACGGCATTCGCCAGCGCCTGGCCTCCCGGGTGACGCGGGGCAAACTCACTGAGGAGACCTGTGGGCAGATCCTCGCCCGGCTGACTCCGGTCACGGATATCAGTGCGCTAACCGCGGCGGACCTGGTGATAGAAGCCGCCTCCGAGCGCCTTGAGGTGAAAAAAGCGCTGTTTGCCGAACTGGCGGAGATCTGCCCGCCGCAGACCCTGCTTACCAGCAACACATCTTCTATCTCGATCACGGCGATTGCGGCGGATATCCGTCATCCAGAGCGAGTGGCAGGCCTGCATTTCTTTAACCCGGCACCGGTGATGAAGCTGGTGGAGGTGGTTAGCGGGCTGGCGACCTCGCCGGAAGTGGCCGACGCGCTGTGCGAGCTGGCGCTGAACTGGGGGAAACAGCCGGTGCGCTGCCAGTCGACGCCGGGCTTCATCGTAAATCGCGTGGCGCGTCCCTTCTATTCCGAAGCCTGGCGCGCGCTGGAGGAACAGGTTGCAGCTCCTGAAGTCATTGATGCTGCCCTGCGCGAAGGCGGCGGTTTCCCGATGGGGCCGCTGGAACTGACCGATCTGATTGGGCAGGACGTTAACTTCGCCGTGACCTGTTCGGTGTTTAACGCATTCTGGCAGGAGCGGCGTTTTCTCCCTTCACTGGTGCAGCAGGAGCTGGTGCTGGCGGGGCGACTGGGCAAAAAAAGCGGGAAGGGCGTTTACGACTGGCGAGGCGAATCGCCACAGGTGCCATGGCTCGACGCGGTCAACGACAGCTTTAGCCCAATGCGGGTTGAACGAAAACGTGACGGTGTCACGGAAATCGATGATGTGTTGCTGATTGAAACGCAGGGCGAAACCGCTCAGGCGCTGGCGCTGCGCCTCAACTGCCCGGTGGTGGTGGTTGATCGCATTGAGCGCGACGTGGCGGTGATTGCGTCGGCGGCCAGCAACCCGCATACCGCGACGCAAAAAGTCATCCGCTACCTGCAACAGCAGGGAAAGCGGGTGGTGCAGATTGCCGATTACCCTGGCCTGCTGGTCTGGCGCACGGTGGCGATGATTGCCAACGAAGCGCTGGATGCGTTGCAAAAAGGGGTCGCCAGCGAAAAAGATATCGATACTGCCATGCGTCTGGGCGTGAACTACCCGTCCGGGCCGATTGCCTGGGGCGAGCGGCTGGGCTGGCAACGTCTGTTAACGCTGCTGGAAAACCTGCAGCGTCATTACGGTGAAGAACGTTATCGCCCCTGTTCACTGCTGCGCCAGCGTGCGCTTCTGGAGAGTAGCTATGAGTCATAACGCCTGGCATAACGCCCGCACCATGTACGAACAGGATGCCTGCGCGCAGGCAATGGGGATGGACATTATCGACATGGACGAAGGTTACGCAGTGGTGACCATGACCATCACCCCGCAGATGCTTAACGGCCATAAAACCTGCCACGGCGGACAGCTCTTCTCGCTGGCCGACACCGCGTTTGCCTACGCCTGCAACAGCCAGGGGCTGGCGGCGGTGGCCTCTGGTTGCACAATCGATTTCCTTCGACCGGGCTTTGTCGGAGACAAGCTGACCGCCACCGCGCGGGTTAAGCATCAGGGCAAACTGACCGGCGTATATGACATCGAAATTCAGAACCAACAACAGAAAACCGTCGCTCTCTTTCGCGGAAAATCCCACCGCATCGGCGGCAATGTGACAGGAGAAGCCTGATGCGTGACGCATTTATTTGTGATGGGGTGCGAACCCCGGTGGGGCGGTACGGCGGGGCGTTATCCGCGGTACGCGCGGACGATCTGGGCGCCATACCGCTGCGTGCCTTGCTGGAGCGCTATTCGCAGCTCGACCCGGAGCGGATTGATGATGTGATCTTCGGCTGCGCCAACCAGGCGGGGGAAGACAACCGCAACGTGGCGCGTATGGCGTCGCTGCTGGCCGGGCTGCCGCAGACCGTCTCTGGCACGACGATCAACCGCCTGTGCGGCTCGGGGCTGGATGCGGTTGGCTTTGCTGCACGCGCCATAAAATCCGGTGATGGCGATCTGCTGATTGCCGGTGGCGTGGAGTCAATGTCCCGCGCGCCGTTTGTGATGGCGAAAGCCACTGCGGCGTTTCAGCGCCAGGCGGAGATCTTCGATACCACCCTTGGCTGGCGATTTGTGAATCCGCTCATGCATCAGACGTTCGGAACTGACAGCATGCCGGAAACGGCAGAGAATGTAGCTGAATTGTTAAATATCAGCCGTGCCGATCAGGATGCGTTCGCGCTGCGCAGCCAGCAGCGTACCGCCCGGGCGCAGCAAAACGGCATTCTGGCGCAGGAGATCGTGCCGGTGCTGGTGCCGGGGAAAAAAGGGACCGTTACGGAGGTCTCTGTTGATGAGCACCCGCGCGCCGACACCACGCTGGCGCAACTTGCCGCCCTGAAAGCGCCGTTTCGCAAAAATGGCGTCGTTACCGCAGGTAACGCCTCTGGGGTGAACGATGGCGCCGCTGCACTGATTATCGCCAGCGAGCAGATGGCGCTCGCACAGGGGCTTGTGCCGCGCACGCGGATTGTGGCCATGGCCACCGCAGGCGTGGAGCCACGTCTGATGGGGCTAGGGCCGGTGCCCGCCACCCGTAAAGTGCTGGAGCGAGCGGGGCTCAGTATTAACGAGATGGATGTGATTGAGCTGAACGAAGCCTTCGCCTCGCAGGCGCTGGGCGTGCTGCGTCAGCTGGGTTTGCCGGACGATGCCGCACACGTCAATCCGAACGGAGGGGCCATTGCGTTAGGCCATCCGCTGGGAATGAGCGGTGCCAGGCTGGTGCTGGCCGCGAGCAATGAATTGCATCGACGCCACGGGCGCTACGCGCTGTGTACGATGTGCATCGGTGTGGGTCAGGGCATTGCCATGATCCTTGAGCGTGTTTGAGCGAACAATAATGTGAGTACCCTGCGATGATAAATACAACAAAGCTTGATCCGATCGAAACCGCGTCCATTGACGAATTACAGGCGTTGCAGACCCAACGTCTGAAATGGACGCTGAACCACGCCTATAACAACGTGCCGATGTACAAACGTAAGTTTGATGCCGCGGGCGTTCACCCTGACGATTTCCGCGAACTGGCCGATATTCGCAAGTTCCCGTGTACCACCAAGCAGGATCTGCGCGATAACTATCCGTTCGATACCTTCGCCGTACCGATGGAGCAGGTGGTGCGTATTCATGCCTCCTCCGGCACAACCGGGAAACCGACCGTCGTGGGCTATACCCAGGGCGACATTGACAACTGGGCCAATCTGGTGGCCCGCTCCCTGCGTGCCGCCGGGGGCAGCGCGAAGGACAAAATCCATGTGGCCTATGGTTATGGTCTGTTTACCGGCGGGCTGGGCGCTCACTACGGTGCCGAGCGTTTAGGGGCCACGGTGATCCCGATGTCCGGCGGCCAGACCGAGAAGCAGGCGCAGCTGATCCGCGATTTTAAGCCGGATATGATCATGGTGACGCCTTCCTACTGCCTCAACCTGATTGAAGAACTGGAGCGCCAGATGGGCGGCGATGCCAGCGCCTGCTCCCTGCGCGTGGGCGTGTTCGGTGCCGAGCCGTGGACCCAGGCGATGCGTCATGAGATCGAAAAACGATTAGGCATTACGGCGCTGGATATCTACGGCCTTTCGGAAGTGATGGGGCCGGGCGTGGCGATGGAGTGTCTCGAAACCGCCGACGGCCCGACCATCTGGGAAGATCACTTCTACCCGGAGATCGTCAATCCGAACGACGGCACCCCGCTTAATGACGGCGAGCAGGGCGAACTGCTGTTCACCACGCTGACCAAAGAGGCGCTGCCGGTGATCCGCTATCGCACCCGCGACCTGACCCGTCTGCTGCCGGGTACCGCCCGCACCATGCGCCGCATGGACAGGATCAGCGGTCGCAGCGATGACATGCTCATTATCCGCGGTGTGAACGTCTTCCCGTCGCAGCTGGAAGAGGAGATTGTGAAATTTGAGCATCTCTCTCCGCATTACCAGCTGGAGGTGAACCGTCGGGGCCATCTTGATTCACTTTCTGTAAAAGTGGAGCTGAAAGAGAGCAGTCTTTCGCTGACCCACGAACAGCGCTGTCAGGTCTGCCATCAGCTGCGTCATCGCATTAAATCGATGGTCGGGATTTCCACGGACGTCATGATCGTCAACTGCGGCAGCATCCCGCGCTCGGAGGGGAAAGCCTGCCGGGTGTTTGACCTGCGTAAAGTGGCGGCCAACGGTTGAATTATCCTCATTCTACGTTCCCTCTCCCTTTGGGCTGAGGGATCCCCAGTAATTTTTTACCGAAAGCGATGATGTTGCTTCAGGAAAATGAATGACTTACAGCGACGCCCTGGTCCGGCTGTAAATCGCTGAGGCGTTTCCTGCAGGCCGGGGCGAGGCGCAGGGATGCGCCGAGAGGGCGGCTTTACAGGGACGTTACATCCGGCCGTCCCCGATAAGCCGGAAGGAATAAGCCGAGGGCACCGCGAAGCGGCGATTTACCGCCGGGAGCCCGGGTCGCCAGGGCGGTGGCGACTGAGCCGCCCTGGCACGTTCACAAGTCATGCCGTTACAGAGTAGCAAGGAACATAAAGTGAACGGAATTACCTCTACAGCCATATGTTCCCCCTCACCCCAGCCCTCTCCCTCAAGGGAGAGGGGGTCCTCCGTGCAGGCATTATTTTATGGGGATCCCTCAACCCTTTGGGAGAGAGTTAGTGTGAGGGTCTATCCAGGATTCGTATGCTATGATTCATCCAGGACAAAAACACCAACAGAATGAATCACATGAAACTCGACGCCTTTATTCAGCATGCGGTCAGTTCGGTTCCCATCAGCGGGACGTCGCTAATCTCTTCATTATACGGTGACGCGCTTTCCCATCGCGGCGGCGAGATCTGGCTTGGCAGCCTGGCCGCGTTGCTTGAAGGGATGGGCTTTGGCGAACGCTTTGTGCGAACCGCGCTGTTTCGCCTCAATAAAGAGGGCTGGCTGGATGTCTCCCGCATCGGGCGTCGCAGCTATTACCGCCTGAGCGACAAAGGGCTGCGTTTAACCCGCAGGGCGGAGAATAAGATCTACCGCGCGGAGTTGCCCGCCTGGGATGGTAAATGGCTGCTGCTGCTCTCCGAAGGCCTCGATAAAACCACGCTTGCCGATGTGAAAAAACAGCTAATCTGGCAAGGGTTTGGCACGCTGGCGCCCAGCCTGATGGCTTCGCCCTCGCAGCATCTGGCGGATGTGCAGTCGCTGCTTCATGACGCGGGCGTGGCGGAAAATGTCATCTTCTTCGAAGCCCATTCACCGCTGGCACTTTCCCGCGCGGCGCTGCGTTCCCGCGTTGAGGAGTGCTGGCAGCTGACCGAACAGAACGCGATGTACGAGACGTTTATTCAGTCGTTCCGTCCGCTGCTGCCGCTGCTGAAAGAGGCAACGCCGGAAGAGCTTACGCCGGAGCGTTGCTTCCACATCCAGCTGTTACTGATCCACTTTTATCGTCGCGTGGTGCTGAAAGACCCGCTGCTACCAGAGGAGCTACTGCCTGCGCACTGGGCGGGTCAAAGCGCACGACAGCTTTGCATCAACATCTATCAGCGTGTGGCACCGGGAGCGCTGGCGTTTGTCAGCGAGAAAGGCGAAACCTCGGTGGGTGAACTGCCCGTGCCCGGCACGCTTTATTATCAACGCTTTGGTGGTCTTGCGACCGCATAAGGAGTGAGGATGCCTGTTTATCAAATTGACGGTCTGACGCCGGTGGTGCCAGACGAGAGCTATGTCCACCCGACAGCGGTGCTCATTGGCGATGTGATCCTGGGCAAAGGCGTGTATGTCGGCCCCAATGCCAGCTTGCGCGGCGACTTTGGCCGTATCGTGGTGAAAGATGGCGCGAACATTCAGGATAACTGCGTGATGCACGGCTTCCCGGAGCAGGATACGGTGGTGGAAGAGGACGGCCATATCGGCCACAGCGCCATTCTGCACGGCTGTATTATCCGCCGCAACGCCCTGGTAGGGATGAACGCGGTGGTGATGGATGGCGCGATTATCGGTGAGAACAGCATCGTCGGCGCGGCGGCGTTTGTGAAGGCGAAAGCCGAGATGCCCGCTAACCATTTGATTATCGGCAGTCCGGCGAAAGCGATTCGTGAGCTGAGCGAACAGGAACTGGCCTGGAAGAAGCAGGGCACGCGCGAGTATCAGGTGCTGGTGGAGCGCTGTAAGCTGACGATGCATCAGGTGGAGCCGCTGCGCGAAGAAGAGCCGGGACGCAAACGACTGACGTTTGATGAAAATCTACGGCCGAAATCGGCGGTGTGAGCGGGGGGAATGTATATTACCGGGCAAGGGAGCATCCTGTGACGTTACTTTTACGACAAGCAACATCAGCAGATTCAGTATTACTCAGTGAACTGGGCTATTGCATCTATCCCGCGCACTTTAAGCATCTGTGGAAGTCGGAATCAGAGCTAAACGATTTTCTGGAATCCGAATATTCCGTTGCAGCGATAGAACAGAGTCTGAGAGACAGCGGAACAAGCTGGTATGTGGCGGACCTTGATCAACCGATTGGCTTTATGAAACTGACATGGGAAGCCACAATCCCTGATACCGACATCAGCGGTGTGCTTCTTAACAAACTCTATCTTGATCCGACCAAGACGAGTAATCACTACGGTCAGAGCATGTTTAGCAGCGTCATCGAACTTACCCGCAGTCATGGCAAAAAATTTCTGTGGCTCGAGGTGCTTGAACAGAATGAACGTGCCCGGCGATTTTATGAAAAGCAGGGGATGCGGTTTATCAAGGATACGGTTTTCGAAACAGCGTCGCAGCGGAGTGTATTAAAGATCATGGGAATGGAGTTATAGCTTTCCTTTGCTTATAGGGGGCTTTTGTCTTCGTCAGACAGGGATTATTGGTTCTGAAAGAGGGATAGATCTGGCTATGCGGGCTCATCAACAGCACAAGTCACGTAAATTGTATCGTAGCGTCAACACGACGACACGACACTATTCTAACAACCCTGGCGCTGAGTATCGCTGGGAACGTAATCGTAAAAAATCCGGGGATGAGCTGCTGGTAACACGTGAAACCATGCACAGTGGACAAAAGCGAGGACGTGACTACACGCCATTGTTTTACTTTTTGCTCAAACAGATTGGCAAGCGGTGGGATGACGTTTTCAGTGAAGTTTGTGGACGTCTTGATACTACCGAGCCTGTGTTCTGGTTAGTCGCGATGCATGAGCATCAGCAAAGGGATTTAGTCTGTATTGGCGATAGCAGCTTTTATCCGGGCCTGTTTGTTGATGAGAATGGCGTTTTACAACAGGTTAACCCATCGATTAGTGCCAGGGATGTAGAGGTGACTTGCCGATGCTGTACGCACACCTTTATTGGTGAGCCTGTTCCCTGGAGGGAGGAGTGAAATATGGGCTGTTGCGCTACATACCCTGATGAAGTAAGTCAGGATATTTGCCGGATAACCCCCCAATAATTTACGTAGCCGGGATCCATTCAACAATAGTTCTTGCCAACTCCCTGGGCTGTTCGAGCGGAATCATATGGCCGCAATCCAGAATAATTCTTAACGACGCATAAGGTATGGCTTCGACCAATTCTTCTGCCTCCTTCATCGAACGGATGGCATCATCTTCACTGGCGATAACCAGTGTTGGACAACGTATCGTTGCAGAAGGTATACCTTGCCTGGACAAGGATGATTGCGTGATGAAGGCTTCAAATCCCAGAGAGCATCCCATTTTCTGGATAGCTGAAATCATATCCTGATTTGATGTGTTTAGAGGGTGGAGTGACCGGGCAATAGCATGTCTGCTCAGCCCCTTAAACGTTGTGGGGGACAATGACTGCACGCTTTTCCGCTTTGCTTCAGCCTCTAACGGCGTATCTTCCCGTAAGGAACTGGCAATAAGCACTAAGGACTCTACACGTTCAGGGAATTCTGCTGCCAGTTGCCGGGCAATATACCCTCCCATCGAAAAACCTATCAAAGAAAACTTCTCAGGCAGAAGAGTAATCAAATGCTGCACTACATCATGAATGGTTCGTCCTTCAGTTACAGCTGCATGATGAACAATACAGTTTGACGGGAGGTATGTTTCAAATTCATGCCAAAGCATTTCATTCAGCATAAACCCTGGAATTAAAACGATTTTACGCAGCTTTAAACTCATAGATCTCGCTTCAATGCATCAGTGTATTTATTGGATTAGACCGGTTAAAAATATCTTACTAACTGCGACAATATCAAATTTCTGCCCTGGATAGGCGTTATCTATTTCCACAGAGTTTCTGAACGTTTCTAACGTCCTCCCAGGCTTCCTCCACCATCAACAGGCAGCACTACGCCAGTAATAAAACTCGCTTCTGGTGATAAAAGAAAGGCTATTGCTGAAGCCACTTCAGCAGGAGAACCCAGTCTGCCCATTGGGATTGTCGATAAAATACGTTGTTCTGCTTCACTTCCAACAGGTCGTGTTTTATGAAAAAGCTCTGTCTCTATTGGCCCAGGAGCAATCGCATTCGAGGTGATCCCGAATTGAGCAAGCTCTAATGCCCAGGTCCGTGTACAACCTACCAGAGCACTTTTTGCTGCTGAGTAAGCTGTTCGGTCAATCGCACCGTAGATGGCACGGCTACATACATTAACTATTCTTCCCCAGCCTCTGCTCTTCATGTTGCCGATGAGTGCTTGTGTTATTTGAACTGCCACCCGTACGTTTATATCCATGACCTTCAGGAACGTTTGAATATTAATGCCTCCAAGTTGTTGAGGTAAGGCTACACCCACATTATTTACAATGCCGTGAATTTCGTGATTTTCGACTATTTTCAATAAAATTAAGTTAGTCTCATCAGCGCTACTCAGGTCAGCCGTATATAAAACCCCCGGAAAGCTGGCATCAACATTACGGGCAATACCCACAACCTGGTGACCCTGTTCTGATAATTTGTCACTGAGTGCTCTTCCTATCCCTTTTGTTGCACCAGTGATTAGATAAGTGCGATAAGGCCCCATATTAAAATCCTCAGTTTCGTTTGGCAGAATGAGAATCCAATGCTAACTGAAATCCCATTTTTTACTAACCCTCTATTAGGCTAGCAGAATAATTGCTAACGTTCGCTCTTCGCTCAAAACCGACGCTCACGCAGGAACAGAATGGCGTATTGGTACACATGCCAGCCTGCAATCATGACCTGTCAACCTGACGCGATACGTTCCTTATCCCTATCAAGTGCCGCCCCGTCATCTAACACGGGGCGGGTTTTGGCGTTCCATCCAAATAAATCAGAAACTGTACGTAACCTTCAAACTTCCTGTCGGCGAGGTTTTTCGCTGAACAATCGGGCTGTCGGCTGCATCCCCCATCAGCTGCGTAACGCCTGCGCCAGCAACCACGCTCCAGCGTTGGGTGAGCTTGTGCGTCCAGTCGAGATTCGTTGACCAGGCATAAATTCCCGCGCCAGCGTCATATCGGGCAAATCCGGATGCGGTGGACTGGGATGCATTCACCCCGTAGTAAGTCTGCATGTACTTGCTGCTGCCCCAGCTACCGGTCAGCGACAGTGTCACCGCGTTGTTCTGTGAGGTAAAGAGCGGGCTGGAAATGCCGAAATGCAGCGCTTCGCCGTTGTCTCGCTCCGAAACCGGCACCTCTGCCTGTAATTGCAGATTTAGCCAGTCGGTCACTTTGTACCCCAGCCCTGGCACCACCAGAGCCGAACCTTTGATGTCGCCCATACCGCGCAAATAATCGCTGCCGCCGCTGATCGAATCGCTGTCCACGTCCCGATCCTTACGGCCCGCGCGATAGCTCAGCGCCGCGTTGTAATCCAGGTTGCCGATGTTGTTGCCGTAACCGATCCCTCGCGTGGTGCTGACGAAGAATCCGTTATACATCGCGTAATCCACCACCACCGCCGTGGTTGCGCGGTTTTTATCCGAACCCGAATAGCGGGGCGCAACATCCACGCCTCCGCCTAAGGTCAGCACGTTGCCCTGTTGTTCTGCGGCCAGTACCGGGGTGGCCAGTAATGCCAGCAGTGCGCCTGGCACGATTTGCTTCAGACTGAGCCCCGGGAGCGAAAGGGGGAACGAGTGACGCAGTTCGATATGTCTCATTAAAGAAGTCCTTTTGGATTCAAATGATTACGTTACAAGCGGTGTTAATCGCCAGAGCGCCCAGTTTGAATGTCCACCCTAAGGTTCTTATGAGCTCAAAATGAAGAAAGACTGAAGCAGATGCCGATGATGCAAAACTGTTAAATTACCTGTTACCGTCTCTTTCTTAAGACGTTCTTCATTCACGGTTGATAAAGTTGCCCTTGTGAAAATATTACTTATTGAAGACGACCTTGATCTCGGCAATGGCGTGCGTATTGCCCTTGCAGATCAAGGGCTAGATGTCATATGGGTCCGCCGCAAAGAGGATGCGCTGCATCAACTTGCTGTCTGCGCGCCTGAACTTATTCTGCTCGACCTGGGGCTGCCGGATGGCGATGGTATGAGCCTGATGGCGTACGTGCGTCAGCAGCTAAAAGGCATCCCCGTTATTATCCTGACGGCGCGAGGAACGCTGCAGGATCGCCTGAGCGGGCTGGATGCCGGTGCCGATGACTATCTGGTTAAACCGTTTGTGCTCGCCGAGCTGCTGGCCCGGGTGAGGGCGCTTGCGCGGCGCAGTTATGGCTATCAAAACGAGGCGGTAGAAATCAGAGGATTATCCCTGCATGTGCCGACGCGTCGCGTCACGGTGAGTTCCCGCCATATTGAGCTGACGGTCAGCGAATACGCGCTGCTTGAAACCCTGATGTTGCGTGCTGACCGCGTGCTTACGCGCCGTTTTCTGGAAGAGAGGATCTTTGGTGCGAAAGAAAACATGAGTAATGCGCTTGATGTGCATATGGGGAACTTGCGTCGAAAAATTGGCGACGGCTATGTACGAACGGTACGGGGCGTCGGGTATGTCATTGACACCGTTGCGATTCAGAAGGAAGCATATTGATGCGAAACCTGTGGCGTTTCCTGCGGGTGCCCACGCTGGTGCGGCGAATCATGGTCGCTCAGATGCTTCTGCTGACACTGCTGTGGTGTCTTTTTTTAACCTGGATGCTGTGGGATGACTTGCGTAGCCCCCCGATCCTGACCGGCGATAAGACATATAAAACCATATTTACTCTTGTTGAACACATGGAAGGGCGTACGCAGGAACGAAGCGAGGTGCTGGAGCAATTCAGCCAGGCGTTGCGGGAAGATTACGGCGGCGGGGACGATGCGGGACTCTCCATCACCATGATTATTCGCAAGCATAACGCAATACTGTATGCCTCTGCTGGCGCACCGATAGGCGTGAAAAATACCCGGTTGGGGAAGATCGAGCGAATTCACAGCGACGGGCGTAGCTGGACCAGCCGTACGCTAAAATCCGCGAATTCCGACGTGGAGGTGACGCTGGTGACGCCTGCAGCGGGGTGGAATTTCTTTATCTACCTCAACTCGCGTGGCTACTACATCATGCCGCTGCTGGTGTGTATTCCTTTTCTGCTGTTTCCCGCATGGCTGTCAATCCGCATCGCTATGCGCCCTTGGAACAACGTCGTGAATGAAATTGCCTCGCGCGCGCCAGAAGATCTCTCTCCGTTAAAGGCGGTTCCAACGCACCGGGAGCTTAGCCAGATGGTGAATGCGATTAATCAGTTCCTTGCCAGGGTGCGAGAAAGCACGGAAAGGGAGCGGGTATTTATTGCCGATGCCGCTCACGAACTGCGCACGCCGCTGGCTGCGATGCGAATCAATGTGGAGGCGTTGCAGGCCTACGTCAGCAGTGATAATCAACAGGCGCTGCTGGCGGGAATTATTCGCAGCAATAGCCGGGCAGCGCGTCTGGTTAATCAGCTTTTGCTGATGATGCACAGCGAAGCAAGCGTGGATACGGCGATGGAGCCGGTGCCGCTTACGACGCTCATCCAGGAGCGCATGGCGGTGCTGGCACCGCTCGCCGCGGAACGCAATATTGAGCTTGAATTCTACGCTCTGGAAGAAAGCTGGGTGAGCGGTGTCAAGGAGCGTCTGATGTCGCTTATCGATAACGTGATTGAAAATGCCATCAAATACAGCCCGCAAGGCGGGCGGGTGGAGGTCGATCTCTTTTCGGCGGAGACGTCCACTCAATTCAGCGTCTCCGATGCCGGGCCGGGTATTCCGGTGGCGTTGAGGGAACGGGTGTTTGACCGGTTTTTCCGCGACCCTAATCAGGTGCAGAACGGGAGCGGGCTGGGTCTGGCCATCGTTAAAGCGGTGGCGCAGCAGCACAACAGCAGCGTGAGCCTGAGTACCTCTGCTGACGGTGGGCTCAGAGTGACGGTGGATTTCCCCAACCCGGCATTCGCCTGAAGAAAACGGGAGGGTGATCCCATTTCGTGCGCGATGGAAACTCTTTTTTACGGGGCGGGTCAAAGTAGATAGCTTCAAAATAATTACGGTATTTGTTATATTGTTGCTTATTGATTATTCACCTCTGCGGTGCCAAAAAGAATAAGATTCACCGCAACCCAGGATACGTAAATGTTAGATTACCGCTTCCCGACAGCTTTGCAGATGGTTCTCAGCGTAGCGATGGCGGAGCAATTGGGTGAACGTTCGACGAGTGCGATTCTGGCTTACGGCCTGGAAGCGAATCCGAGCTTCATCCGCAAACTGATGGTTCCCCTCACGCGTGACGGTATTATCGTCTCAACGCTTGGTCGCAACGGCTCAATTCATCTTGGCCGCCCGCCGGAACAGATCACCCTGCGTGATATCTACCTTTCTGTCATAGAAGATAAAAAGCTGTGGGCGTCGCGTCCCGACGTACCGGCGCGCTGCGTAGTGAGCGCGAATACGTGCTGGTACTTTAAATCCATCGCTGAAGAGGCCGAGCAGGCGTCACTCGCGGTCTTAGCCGGTCATACCGTGGCAAGCGCGCTGGAAGAGCTCAAGAAAGCGGATACCAGCGGGTGCGATCCGGTGCCCGAACTGATTGCCCAGTACAAGAAAGCGCATTAATGGCTGCATAAAAAAACCGCCTTCATCGTGAAGGCGGTTTTTTGTTATCTGCAGCGTATTACGCGGGCAAGACCTCTCTTTCCACTTTGCCGCGTGTGACAAATTTACGCAGCGTCACGTAAAACACCGGCGTCAGGAACAGACCAAACAGCGTTACGCCCAGCATACCGGAGAATACCGTGATCCCGGTGACGCCGCGCACTTCTGCACCCGCACCGTGGCCGAGGATGAGCGGGATGGTCCCGGCGATAAAGGCGATGGAGGTCATCACAATCGGACGTAAACGCAGGCGGCACGCTTCGAGCGCCGCTTCCATTATACCTTTGCCCTGGATTTCCAGCTCGCGGGCGAACTCCACGATAAGAATCGCGTTTTTACACGCCAGCCCCATCAATACTACCAGACCCACCTGCACAAACACGTTGTTATCACCGCCGGTCAGCCAGACGCCAAACAGGGCAGAGAGCATCGTCATCGGCACGATAAGGATCACCGCCAGCGGCAGCGTCCAGCTTTCGTACAGTGCCGCCAGGACCAGGAACGCCAGCAGAACCGCGACCGGGAAGACGATTAACGCCGTGTTCCCCTGAGTGGCCTGCTGGAAGCTCAGATCCGTCCACTCGATATTCATCCCGTTCGGCAGAATCTGCTTAGACATCCCCTCCAGTTGCGTCATCGCCTGGGTAGAGGAGAGGACGCGCGGATCGGCATCGCCAATCAGGTCCGCCGCCGGATAGCCGTTGTAGCGGATCACCGGATCGGGCCCGTAAGTGGTACTGATATTGACCATACTGCCAATCGGCACCATCTCACCCTGGTTATTACGGGTGCGCAGATTCGCAATATCTTCCACGCTGTCGCGGTACGGCCCGTCGGCCTGCGCCATGACGCGCCAGGTGCGGCCGAACTGGTTAAAGTCATTCACATAAGACGATCCCAGATAGGTTTGCAGCGTCCCGAACAGATCGGTCAGCGACACGCCCTGGGCTTTGGCCTTATCCCTGTCGACCTGCACATCCAGCTGCGGAACGTTCGCCTGGTAGGTGGAGATAGGGAAGTGCATTCCCGGCGTCTGCATAATTGCGCCCGACATGGTGTTCACCGCATTTTGCAACGCACCGTAGCCCAGACCGGCCCGATCCTGGATGTACAGCGAGTAACCCGACCCCTGACCCAGCCCCAGAATAGGCGGCGGCAGAATGGAGAAGCCAAAGCCCTGCTGGATTTGCGCGATTTTGGCATTGATCTCGGCGTTAATTTCCGCCGCCGTGTGTTTACGCTGGTCAAACGGTTTCAGGCCAAAGAAGACCGTCCCGGTATTCGGCGTATTGGTGAACTGCAGCGCATTCAGCCCCGGGAAGGCGACCGCATAATCCACGCCCTCGGTGTTCATACCGATTTCGCTCATTTTGCGGATCACTGCATCGGTACGTGCCAGCGATGAGCCTTCCGGCATTTTCACGCCGCCAATCAGGTACAGCTTATCCTGAGTGGGAATAAACCCGCCGGGTACGGCTTTAAACATCACGCCTGCGGCACAGAGCAGCAGTACATAGACCACAAACACCGCACCGCGTCGTCCGAGTGTTTTGCTCACCAGCCCCTGATAACCGTTCGAGCTACGGTGGAAGAAGCGGTTAAACGGACGGAAAATCCAGCCGAACAGGCGATCGATAAGCCGGGTAGGGAGGTCCTTCGGCGCGCCGTGCGGCTTCAGGAGCAGGGCGGCCAGCGCAGGCGAAAGCGTCAGCGAGTTAATGGCGGAGATCACCGTTGATATCGCAATCGTCACCGCAAACTGCTTGTAGAACTGACCCGTAACCCCAGAAAGAAACGCCATCGGCACGAACACCGCGCACAGCACCAGCGCAATCGCGATAATCGGCCCGGAGACTTCACGCATCGCCTGATGCGCTGCCGCCAGCGGCGCAAGCCCCTCTTCGATGTTTCGCTCGACGTTTTCCACCACCACAATGGCATCGTCCACGACGATACCGATCGCCAGCACCAGCCCGAACAAACTCAGGGTGTTAAGCGAAAAGCCCAGCAGATAAAGAACGCTGAACGTGCCGACCACCGAGACCGGCACCGCGATCAGCGGAATGATCGACGCACGCCAGGTTTGCAGGAACAGAATGACAACCAGTACAACCAGCACCACCGCTTCCAGCAGCGTCTGCACGACCGCGCGAATGGAGTCACGCACGAATACCGTCGGATCGTACGGTGCCGCCCATTTCATGTCTTCCGGGAAACGGGTAGACAGTTCTGCCATTTTAGCGCGCACCGCGTTAGACAGATCGATAGCGTTCGCTCCCGGCGACTGGAAGATACCAATCCCGACCGCGTCTTTATTGTTGAGCTGGGAACGCAGCGCATAGCTACCGGAGCCCATTTCAATGCGCGCCACATCGCGCAGGCGCACCAGCGAGCCGTCCTGCGCGGTTTTCAGGATAATATTGCCAAACTCTTCTTCGGTATGCAGACGACCCTGCGCGTTAATGGAGATCAGGAAATCGCTCTCTTTCGGCAGCGGCTCGGCGCCCAACTGTCCGGCTGACACCTGCACGTTTTGCTCCTGCATCGCCGTCACCACGTCCGAGGCGGTCAGGCCGCGCGCTGCCACCTTATTTGGATCCAGCCAGACGCGCATCGCGTATTCGCCCGAGCCAAAAATCTGGATTTGGCCAACGCCGGGCAGACGCGCCAGTTCATCCTTCACTTTCAGCGTGGCGTAGTTACGCATATAGAGTGAATCGTACTTACCGCCGGGCGAAAACAGATGCACCACCAGCGTCAGCGTCGGCGACTGCTTCTGGGTGGTGATACCCAGACGGCGAACGTCTTCCGGCAGGCGCGCTTCGGCCTGTGACACGCGGTTTTGTACCTGAACCTGGGCCTGATCCGGGTCGGTTCCTGGGCGGAACGTGACGGTGGTCACCAGTACGCCGTCGGAGCCGGCGACGGACTTCATGTACATCATGTTTTCAACGCCGTTGATCGCTTCTTCCAGCGGCGTCGCCACGGTCTCTGCAATCACCTTCGGGTTGGCGCCGGGATACTCCGCGCGCACCTGCACGCTTGGCGGCACAACGTCAGGGTATTCGCTCACCGGCAACAGCGGGATGGCGATTAATCCTGTGATAAAAATCAGTATCGACAGCACCGCAGCAAAGATTGGCCTGTCGATAAAAAAGCGGGAAAAGTCCATGGGTCGGATTCTCAGATAAGGGATCAGTTAAGGGCGGCGCGGGTGGTCATGGCAACGGTTTTCGCGTTTACCGGCATGCCCGGCATAAACACTTTTTGTAAACCGTCGACGATGACTTTATCGCCAGGCTTCAGCCCCTGCTGGACGATACGTAAACCGTCGGCCAGACGCCCTGGCGTAATATCACGACGCTGCGCTTTACTCTCTTTATCAACGACATAGACATACTTCCGATCCTGATCGGTCAGTACTGCCTTGTCGTCAATTAGCGTGGCCTGGAACTCCGCGCTGCCCGGCAGGCGGACGCGGGCAAACAGTCCCGGCGTGAACTGACGCTGTGTGTTATCCAGCAGCGCGCGCATGCGGATGGTGCCGGTACTGGGTGTTAACTGATTATCAAGAAAATCGACTTTGCCCTGATGGGGATAGCCATCCTCGCCCACCAGCCCAATCTCAACCGGTAGCGCCTGGTGAGTGCTGGCGGCACCGTGCCCGCTGAGGGCGAGTTTTTGATAGTGAAGGTAAGTTGACTCATCCACGTCAAAGTAGACGTAAACCGTCTTCTGCGAGACCAGCGTGGTGAGCACGCTGGCGCTGTCACCGGCGGTAACGAGGTTCCCGCTGGTGATCAACGCGCGGCTGGCGCGCCCGTCGATAGGGGCGGTCACTTTAGTGAAATCCAGGTTCAGCTGCGCGGCATCCACCGCCGCCTGTGCGGCGCGAATGTCGGCCTGGGCCTGGACGGCAGCAGCGCGGCGCTGCTCCCACTCTTCACGTGAGACCAGATGGGTATTGACCAGTTTATCGGTACGGTTTGCCTCGCTTTGCGCCAGGCTGGCCTGCGTTTTGGCTCTTGCCAGCGCTGCCTGCGCCTGTTCCAGCGTGGCGCGATATGTTCTGTCATCGATCGTGAACAATACCTGGCCTTTTTTGACCTCCTGACCGTCGGTGTAATTCACTTTATCAATGTAGCCGGAGACGCGAGGGCGGAGCTGTACGCTTTCCACCGCTTCGATCCGGCCATTAAAGCTGTCCCACTGGCTAATGGACTTGACGACCACGTCAGCGGCGCTGACGGTGGGCGCTTGTGGCGCGGCATTTTGCGCGACACCCTCGTCACACCCGACGAGCAGGGCGGAGAGTAACACCGCGCCCAACGCGTTCAGATGAAAATTACCCCAGGTTTTTTGCAGGCTCATTATTTTTATTCCGGTAGTTGTAGCCGCCGGGCAAGACGCAACGGGGGACGCCGCGCCACTTCCTTTGTCCGGGCTGGCTTAAGGCCATTTGTGTCGTTCATCGCCACAAAACTGTAACAATTGTGAATACACTATCGCGGCGATTGTAGGTAGGCGCTAAATTTAGTGCAAGAATAATTGTTGCACTTTATGTGCTATTTGAGGGCGGGGAAAAAGGCGCGTTTTCGGCAGGGATTTAAATGCAACAATAAAACTTGCATTTAACATCAAGTCGGGCCATCTTTAAATGCAACTAACAAAGGTGCTTTTTACTACGTGGCGTGTGGGGGAGAAGATGGACACTGGCGCATTTATTCACGATCTGCTCGACTGGATCGACAATAACCTGGATAGTCGTCTGGACATTGAGACCGTATCAAAGCGTGCAGGCTATTCAAAATGGCATCTTCAGCGGATCTTCAAAGAACACACGGGTTATCCTATTGCCGAGTATATCCGTGCACAGAAACTTCAAAAATCGATGGAGCGGTTAACCCATAGCGATGAGCCGATCCTGAACGTGGCGATCGCGTTGGGTTTTGACTCCCAGCAGTCTTTCAACCGCAGCTTTAAGCGTCAGTATGGTCAGGCTCCGGGGGCATGGCGTCGCAGCATTGTAAGCCCCAAAACGCGGCATTTATGCCAGACATCACCCTGGCCTGGGCGGGAACCGTTTTGCTCCCGCCTGAGGGGGTAAGGCGCGGGGTTAACTGTTTATAAAGGCGAGAAGATCGGCATTAACCTGATCGGCATGTGTCGTTGGGATACCGTGAGGCGCGCCTTTATACGTATGCAGGGTTCCGTTTTGGACCAGCTTGACTGACATCGCGCCGGAATCTGCATACGGCACCACCTGATCGTCATCCCCATGAATGACCAGAACAGGGATGGATATCCCTTTAAGGTCTTCCGTGAAGTCAGTCTGCGAGAAGGCCACAATCCCATCGTAATGCGCCTTGGCGCTTCCCATCATCCCCTGACGGTACCAGTTATAGATGACCGCTTCGGAAGGCTTCGCCCCCGGGCGATTAAATCCATAGAACGGTCCCGCGGGCACGTCATAATAAAACTGAGGACGATTCGCCGCCAGCTGGGCCTGAAAATCATCAAACACTGACTTTGGCGTACCCTGAGGATTACTCTCCGTCTTCACCATCAGGGGCGGTACAGCACTGATCAGTACGGCTTTGGAAACTTTGTCTTCACCGTGCCGGGCGATATAACGCACCACCTCACCGCCGCCGGTTGAATGCCCGACATGCATCGCACCCTGTACGCCAAGATGTTCCACAACGGCGGCCACATCGTCAGCGTAGTGATCCATATCATGGCCGTCCCACACCTGATCTGAACGACCATGACCGCGACGGTCATGGGCCACAACGCGAAATCCTTTATTGACGAAGAACAGCATCTGGGCGTCCCAGTCATCACTGCTTAGCGGCCAGCCGTGATGGAAAAAGATCACTTTCCCGTCTTTTGGACCCCAGTCCTTGTAGTAGATATTGACGCCATCGCGAGTTGTTACATAACCCATGATTATTCTCCACTCAGATAGACAGATTGCATGAAAGGCAGAAATGAAATGCGGTATACGGCCCGACTCCGCCGCGAATTAAGAAGTGTAGTTCATACGCTGGCCGTCTGGGTTAAGGCTCACCCACTGGCGGGCAGAGTGGGGCAGCGGTAAGGGGGACGGACAGAAAATAAATTTTAGCTGCAAGCTACACCGTGAAGGGCTATACTGTATATAAATACAGTGAAAGGGGCGCATCATGGCGGTTGAAACAAAATATGTTGTTGTAAGAAAAGGTGAAGAGAAAATGACATTTGCCAGTAAGAAAGAGGCTGACGCGCACGACAAACTGCTCGACATGGCAGACGCGTTCACCGACTGGCTGCTGCAAAGCGGACTGCAGATGGACGAAACGCAGGCTGAAGATCTGGGGCTGTATCTCGCCGAGCAGAAAGAGGCCGTGCAGCATATTCTGCGTACCAGCAAACTGCCCGATCTCAACGCTGTAACCGACAAAACAGAATCTGATGAGGCTGGCAGTAAAAAAATCCGAGCCGTGAAAGCTGCCTGACAGGGACATTTACGGTGGAAAAACAGTCGAGGTACTGCAATACGTCTTACACCAGGGCGCCGGTGGCGCCTTTCACACCCTCACTGCTACGTCCTGGCCCGGGCGATTAATTTTCTCTCCTTTCACAGCACCTCAACCACTTCAAATTCTTCTGCGATCAACTCCATATCTTCAGAAAAATGACCTTCTCGGGTGAAAAATCGTTGATGCTCTTTCTGCCAGTATTCAAGGCTTAAATCGCCTTCACCTTCTTTACGGGCAAACGCCTCGGTCACATCACAAAAACGCACCAGTCGCATTTAAACCAGCCGGGTGACACAGACCGGAACATTCTGGCCATCAAGAATAATGTTATAGCTCCCGATCCGCGGGGCAGACTCCTCCTGCTGATAAGAGGCAAAAGATCCGCAGGAAGCGGTTTTGATCCCTTTTTTAATCAGGTCTGCAAGCTCGCTGGCCAGTTCCGGGCTGTCGCCCATTTGCCAGGCACCGGCGCCTGGGTACTTCACTTTTAATTTCTCAACCGCAAACATGACAAGCCCTTTTTATATGCAGGTCTGATGAATAATGATTACGATATAATAAAAATGTCTTTATTTCAGACTGTATAGAGTCTCTCCATACGTAAGGCGACACATATGAAATCCAGGAGTGCGTTAGTTTTAGACGAGCTCAGATCCAAATTACGTCCTGCATCGGTGGCACAAGTGGGCGGTTTTCGTCCCCCGGCAGACCCCCTTACATCCTGGTTTTTGAACGGTGTCGCTCTTCCCGGTGAAGGATTACCACTCTGGAAGGGGCAGCCGATGTTTCCGCTTCTTCAGATTCGTATAGATGAGCTTCCCGTTATCCCTGAGCAACTGAAGGACGTCGCACTCCTGGTGCTCTTTCACAATATTGAAAGCCATCCATTTGATAAACCTCATGGTGAAGGTTGGCTCATACGCGAATATGCCACCCTTGAAGGGCTTGAGTTATTGCCTGCAACAGACACGCCTTATCGCGCATTTCCGGTTCGATGGTTGGGCGTCAATGATGATGCGCCGGGATGGGAGGATGCCTGGGATATTATTGACCTTTCTGACGTAAACGATGATCAGGAGGCAAGCGACCGCTTCCATGATGATTTCAAACGCTACAGGGGAACCAAGGTCGGAGGATATCCGATGGAGATACAACATGGCGCGGGGATAGAAGACTTTGTCTTTCAGGTGGGATCAGAGGAAAAGGTCAACTGGATGTGGGCGGATAATGGTATCGGCTATTTTCACAAATCACCGGAGGGACTCTGGACGTTTTCGTGTCAGTTTTACTGAGCATACGTCATCACAATGCTATGAATGACCCATGCCCGGCCATTTCTGCGACTCACTCTCTCGACTTATCCGCCTCAACATTTACGCTGATGTTCAGCCTCTTAGCTTCCATAATCAGCATCTTTTGGGCCAGCGCCATATCGCCACCGTGCACTTTATCTATCAGATGTTGTATAAGCGACATCATCAGGAAATGCTTATTCGCGGGATAGAAATCTGTCATGTCGATGCCATTATCCTTCAATTGATGGTGTGCCGTAGATTCTGTATCTTCAATGATTTGAGCAATTTTCTCATTCATTACGTTGATTTGCGCAAAAACAACACGGTTTATCATTTCAATTTGTTCAGGTGTGAAATTCTGTTCCATCCTAATCCCTCATCAACGTATCGAATTCAGACAATTTACGATGCTGAATAATAATACTGAACAGCCAGACGATTAAACAGGTGCTTATCTTCCTCAACTATATTTCTCACACACAGCCAACCTTCACCATCCACGCCAGTACCCGCAGCGTGTTACACTTCCTCACTTTCATCATCTACACGACAGGGAAGCGATGATAAATAAAATTCTGGTCAGTGCGTGCCTGATGGGGTTCAGGGTGCGTTACAACGGCAGCGAAAAAGCGAAGGCGATGGCGCAACTCTCCCGCTGGCAAGCGGAGCAGCGGTTAGTGATCCACTGCCCTGAACTGGCTGCCGGGTTGCCGGTGCCCCGACCACCAGCAGAGATTTTGTCGGCCGACGGTCGGGATGTCATGCGCGGGCAGGCCAGAATCATTGAGAATACGGGCCAGGATGTC
This sequence comes from Enterobacter cloacae complex sp. 394F7, assembly GCF_057320385.1. Taxonomy (NCBI): domain Bacteria; kingdom Pseudomonadati; phylum Pseudomonadota; class Gammaproteobacteria; order Enterobacterales; family Enterobacteriaceae; genus Enterobacter; species Enterobacter cloacae complex sp. 394F7. The sequence continues at coordinate 363,803 of NZ_JBXWCS010000004.1, forward strand.
ACCGAGCACTATCAGCTTGCCGCCTGGCTTGCGCTACGTACCGCACAGGAGCATGGCTGTCGCGCGGCGCTGCTCACGGATGGCAGCCCAACCTGCGGGAGCCAGCATATCTATGATGGTTCTTTTAGCGGCGTGCGAAACACGGGGATGGGTGTCGCGGCAGCATTACTCGCTGAACATGGGATCGCGGTATTCTCAGAAACGCAGCTTCCGGCGCTGATACGCTGGATAGAAGAAAGTGAAAGGGTCAATTAACCGACCCGATCGTCATTTAACGTAAGCCCGGTGTATTACGGGTTTAACCGCCGCCTTGTTAAGGGAAACGATGTCCTTACCACCACTCTATGCCCTGCGCGCCTTTGAAGTCGCTGCGCGAGTAAACTCCTTCAGTAAAGCCGCTGAAGTGCTCAATATTACGCCGGGCGCGGTCAGCAGACATGTCCGCACCCTGGAAATGTGGTTCGACTGTGAGCTGTTCAAACGGCAGGGGCCGAGAGTGGAGATCAGTGAGGCGGGGCGTGTTCTGGCCGGGCAGCTTCACGAAGGGTTCAGGAGCATCGAGTGGGCCTGTCGGGCTTTCAGGAGTGAAAACCACCTGTTGCGGCTGAAGGCACCGAGTACGCTCACCATGAGATGGTTGCTTAACGTCCTGCGATCGTTTCGTGAACATCATGAAAAACCCGACGTTGAAATAGCCAGCGTCTGGATGGACATCGATACCGTTGATTTCACGCGAGAGCCCTATGATTGCGCGATCCTGCTGGGCAACGGCCATTTTGGCGAGTCAACGGAGAGCCGATTGCTTTTCAGTGAATGGCTTATTCCGGTCTGTACCCCCGCTTTACTGGAATCTGCCCGAGAGCAACTTTCGCAGTGCGATCTGATCCATCCTTCCCCGGACAGACGCGACTGGCGGCGGTGGCTGAGAAGGACGGGGTTATTCCCCGGGCTTGATATGAGTCGCGGAGCGGTTTTCGACACCCTTGAACAGGGGAGTAGTGCCGCCATGAACGGCCATGGCGTCGCGATTGCCGACCTGCTGCTTTCGCTTGACGCGCTGAATAGCGGACTGCTTGCGCTGCCTTTCAAAGAAGCCATCGCCACCGGAGACGGTTATTACATTGTCTGGCCGAAAAATTCACTCAGGAAAAAGAGTATTGAATGTCTGCTGGACTGGCTTGACCTGCATGCCCCGGTCATTCCTTCTCTTGATATCATCTGTCTGGAATACGACGAGCATCGGCTGTAGTTATCAAAAGCAGGATATGCCGCGGGCGTATCCTGCTCTATAGACTTCAGGCGTATGGAATATTTGCCATTTTTTTATACCTTTCCGGCAATGCACCGTTCAGGTTGAGAAGTTTATCGAGAATAGCGATCGCAGGCGTATTGTTTGCGCGCTCTGAATCTACTATCGCTGCACGCAATATAGTGGCAGCCGACGTGACGTTCTGAAAGTACGCCTCGGACTCGGGTGTTTGTAATTCACCTGAAAGGGCGTAACGCACCAGCGGCCATCCTGAAAAATCCAGTACGGGAAGGGGCTCACCTTCTTTTGGCAGATTAGCGGCGAGCAACGCTTCAGCTTGCATGGGGTCGTTGTGAGCGGCACACAGAATGTGAAGGCGATGCACAAAGGCCGCAAGGGTCACATCGTTCTCTTTTTCTGCTGACAGCGATTCCAGCAGTGCCGATAAATTGGCGCCGGATGAATATTCATCTAGTGAGACCAGCTTCATTAAATGAAATATAACGTCAAGCGTCATGTTTGCTCCCTGAACATTTATCAATTTTGAAGGATGATATTTCAGGGACGTCGCGTTTGAAAAACGACAAATAGTCAGAATCAATGTGAGTTTAACTCAACATCACAAAAAGGCCCCGTCAGGGGCCCGATCTTGATAAATCACAACAGGATCAGAAGCGGTATTGCAGACCCGCGGTAATGGTATAGTTGCGGTTTGAAATACCGGCAGCGTCTCCGCCAATAGAGCCCGATTCGCCAGTATTGGTATCAATAATCTGCGTACCGCCTTTACCTTCTTCGTAACTGCTATAGGTAAATTCAGCAAACACTTTGGCGTTCGGCGTGACGTAATAACCTGCGTCAACTGACGCACCGTAATAGCGGGAATCCGAGGTCTTCTCACGGAAGGTCAGATCGCGCATATAGTGCTCGTCGTTGTCGTGCGCGCGTACCCAGTCACTGAATTTAAACAGGGCATTGAATTCAAAATCATTGAAACGGTACTGACCCGCCAGGCCAATGTACGGCATGGAGAAGCGCTGGCTATAGCCAATACCGCGTTCACCTGCCGGGAAGTTGCCCGTATTGGTGCCGTTATCATAATTATAAGAGCCACCGGTCGCCGTCCAGCTGAAGCGCGTTTCCTGATAACCTGCGGTTACGCCAGCTTTATAGTTATCGCCCTGGAAGATCCAGCCTTTAACGTTGAGATCGTATTCATTGGCGTAATTGACGTTGGTCGCAGGATGGGATGAATGGTCTGTCCAGGAGGATTGTTTTGCATTCATCCAGTCGTAGTCATCCATATGACCCGAGCCTGATGCCAGAGACGTCCAGCCGCGGGCGTTCAGTGTCAAAAATGAATAAGCATCCCAGGAAATATCACCTTTCAGAATGGCAACATTTTTGATTTTCCAGTCGAGCTGGCTGATTTTTCTTCCAGTGACTTCGTCGTACACCATTTCATGGGATTTTCCGCTCAGCATCCCGGCAGAGGCTGAAACCGATAAACTTTCTGGTGAAAAATCCGGTATGGCTTGTGCGGATCCTGCATATACTGCCCCTGAAAACGCGGCCATCATCATTCCCGCAACAATATTTTTTGTCATTTTAATTTCCCTAAATCAAATTTAATCAATGCCTTGCAGACAAATCTTAAAAGTCATACAAATAAGAATCAACTGCCAGTTTTGGTATTTTTTTATTATTTGACCTAGGGAGCGATATTTAACTTTGGGCCGCCTCAGTGAGGCGGCGAAAGGTGGGATGAATAAACATTGAGTCGGTGCAAAATAGCTGTCGGTAATTAAAAATGCACTCCCGGATGTAATAAACTTAACGCATTCTCCCTGTTAATTTGAAACGCTCCTCGCAGGACGGATCCTGAACCAGATCGCATACATCGCCGGCAGGAACACCAGGGTGATGATCGTTCCGCCCAGCGTCCCCCAGAATACGGAATGGGTCAGCGGTATGAATGCCAGCACGGCGGCCAGGGCTGTCAGTAACACCGGCCGTGCCCGCTGGACGGTTGCTTCGACCACCGCATCGAACGGGGCGAGACCTTCCTTCTGGTTATGCGTAATCTGCCCGATAAGGATCAATGTATTTCGCATAAGAATGCCCGAAAGCGCAATCAACCCGACGAGCGCATTGATCCCAAAAGGTTGATTGAACAGCAGCAGCGTGGGAACCACGCCGACCAGACCCAGCGGGGCAGTCAGAAAGACCATCACCATCGCGGAGAGAGATCGCACCTGCACAATGATGATCAGTAACGTCAGGGCAATCATTATCGGGAACAACGGCACCATGGCCTGTGTGGCTTTACCTGATTCCTCAATTGAGCCTGCCATCTCAATGCGGTATCCGGGCGGGAGCGTATCAATGATCGGTTTTAGCTGTTTCATGATCGCCACCGACACATCCGGTGGCTGAAGATTGTCGGCGATATCTCCGCGCACGGTAATGGTGGGCGTGCGGTCGCGACGACGCAGGAGCGGGTCTTCCATTTTGACCTCAATCTGACCGATTTGCGACAGCGGCACCCGCTGTCCCGCACTGCCAACCAGGGTAAACCCGTCGATCTTCGCCGTTGCGGCGCTGGTCTGCTCAATTGAGATGCCATAAGGCATCTGCACTTCCACCAGCACTTCATGGCGTTTCGCACGGCGGTACCGGATTTACGCTGTGAAGTGGAGCAGATGATTATTACCGGCGACCGCGTCGTTTCGCATCTGCATTTTCGCGGAAGCTTCACAGGCACATTTGGCAAACTGAAAGGACAGGGGCAAAAAATAGATTTTATCGCCACGGATATTTATCAAATCCGTGAAGGAAAAATAGTCGCCAACTGGCATTTAGAAGACAACCTGACGCTGATGAAACAGTTAGGGGTGTTATAAATTCACCTCTCCGGGTAACCGACAGAAGCCCGGAGAGATGAAAAATCCTATAACCCCAGATCGCTCAGTGACGGGTGATCGTCCGGGCGTCTGCCCAGCGGCCAGTGAAAGAGCCGTTCAGATTCCTTGATGGGCATATCGTTGATACAGGCAAAACGCCGCTTCATGAGGCCGTCCGGCTCGAACTCCCAGTTTTCATTGCCGTAAGAGCGGAACCAGTTCCCTGAATCATCATGCCATTCATAGGCATAGCGCACGGCGATGCGGTTGTCGGTAAATGCCCAAAGCTCTTTTATCAGGCGATAATCCAGCTCTTTCTTCCATTTCCGCTCAAGGAACGCCTGCGCCTCCGCGCGATTCGTGGCGAACTCCGTACGGTTACGCCACTGCGTGTCCAGCGAATAGGCCAGTGCGATTTTTGCCGGGTCGCGGCTATTCCAGCCATCTTCTGCCAGCCTGACTTTTTCAATGGCGCTTTCACGGGTAAACGGCGGTAAAGGGGGGCGTGTGTTCATCTCGGCTACCTCGGGTTGATAGTATGTAGACAGGTCTGTCTACTTGCGTTAATCTATGCCTGTAAATACCGTCTGTCAACACACTGTTTGAGGCCAGATAAGCGTGAATACTCTCACTACGAATAACGATCAAAAAGTCAGCGTCAGAGATAAAATATTACTCACCGCGCACGAACTCTTTTATTCCACCGGGTTCAGAGCAACGGGCGTTGATACGCTTATCAAACAGGCAAAAGTGACTAAAGTGACGTTTTATCGCCATTTCCCGAGTAAGAGTTTGCTTATTCTTGCCTATCTGCAATATCGGCACGAGCTGTGGATTACCTGGTTTGAAACCACGCTTCGACAATATCTCGAAGAGGGGCGGGCTGCATCGGACGCATTAGCTGCAACGCTTAACGGGTGGTTTATTTCCCCGTTGTTTCATGGCTGTGCGTTTATTAATGCCAGCGCAGAAGCAAAATCAGAAGACAATGAAAGTGAAATAAAAGCCATTTGCCGCAACCATAAATCTGAAACCCGGGAAAAAATTGCCTCCCTCACCGGTATTGCCGATGAGGCTATTAACACGCAGATTTTAATGCTGATAGACGGTGCCATCATACATGCGCAAATGGGTATGGATACCAAAGAGGTGGTCAGTCAGTTGCGAAGGGGACTTGAAGCGCTGATACCGCGCTAATTACGGCTTTGCGTGCGCAGCCAAACCTCGGGAATGGCTGCGCCGTACGATTCAGATCTTAGTGAGGCTTTGCAGGAATTCGTCCACCTGCTGAGGAGTGGCTGAATCGGCCTGATAGAGGATATCGAGCGTCACGTTTTTAAGGCCACAGAAGCCAAACACCCCTTCAACAATCTGGGTCTGAATAGCTCCGGAATAACCGTGCTTATCGAACCCGGCCAGATCGCTGCCCGCCGTTGCGACCAGGCGCACGGGCACATCACGTAAATTACCCACGATGCGACCATCTTCAGCCACTTTATAGGCCCAGTTCACGGTCAGCACCCGATCAAACCAGCCTTTCAGAAGGGCGGGAACGGACCACCAGTATATCGGGAAGACAAATACCAGCATATCCGCGCGCTCGACACGCTGCTGCTCGCGCAGCACCTCGTCCGGCAGCGCACTGACATCGCCGTGGTAGAGGTCAAGGTCGGGTCGAATCATGGTCGGGGAAAAACCTTCGGCATGCAGATCGGCTATTTCAACCTGCGTACCCTGTTCCTGTAACTTCCCGGCAATTCGCTGCGCGAGGGATTGGGATAACGAATTTTCGACCGGGTGAGCCGTCACGATCAGGGCAGTATTGATGACGTTTGATGCAGACATAGAGACCTCAACAGGGTGAGTGAAGATGCCTCTATATTACTATTGGTAACTTAACTGTCAATCTGGCAGGGCACTCATTTTGTGCTGTCCAGATAGGTATTGAGGACGCCGGTCATCGCGCCGCTGAGCATCTCTTCAGCAACGTTACGCGCGAGGATCCCATTTCCGGCAGCCGTACTGAGCGCATCCGCGGCCCCAATAATGGCCGTCAGGGCCGCTTCACCTGTTACCCCTTGCAGCACAATAAAAGGGGAAAGCGCCATCCGCAGGCAGTCTGCGCAGTCGGCCACGCAGGCCTCGCGGAAAATCTGCAGCGCCCGCGAGCCGGACAGAGCCGCCGCAATGGGGCCCGTTTCGGGGCCCGCAGAGATCGCGCAGTCGATATACGCGGCGCTGAAAAAACGGATCGTCTGTGCCAGCGTTTTATTGTCTCTGTTCAACGTCTCGCGAAATTTCTTGAGCTGCCTGTCGCTGAAGTCCTGGTAGAGTGCCATCAGCAGCCCTTCACGATCGCCAAAATGATCGTAAGGAATGGGTTTGGTGACGTTGGCGCGCTCGGCCAGGAAACCCAGCGTAAGGGCCTCAGTGCCTTGCTGGCGCACAATTCCGCGCGCGACTTCCAGCAGCTGTGCGCGGCGTTCTTCTTTTCTTAAGCGCTTAACAACCATCTTTTCCTCAAATCAGTTAACTACTAAAGGTAGTTTACACGTCTTACTGAATGGATGAGAAGCTCATTGCGCGGCTTTTTCCTGCTGAGCCATGTCGAGCACGCTGGCGCTTGCCGGGTCGAACAGCGCAAGGCTCTCAATCTGGTTGAGCATAATCACCTTTCTGAAATCCATCGCACTTCTGGGCTCAGAGTCGAGGGTGATGTCATGCCCGTCATACCATTTGCTGTAGTTATTTTCGATGCGAAAATTCATCGTCTGGCGATCGCGATAGCCACTCAGCATGGGAATAAGCACGATATTGGCCGTTTTCTCATATTCCAGCGTCGCCGTATGGATCATACCGACATAGATACGCCCCGACCGTAGCGTCACCTGCGCCAGCTCGCCTTGCTCCATGCACTGATAAAGCAGCTGTTCAATCCCGCTCGCCTGCGCCAGGCGCTTATAGAGCTTTTTCCTGCCTTCACCGTCCAGTCGGGCGCTGCCCGCCCAGTTTGAGCGATAAAGACAAAACAGGATGGCGAAGGCCAGCATCACCACTACGGGTGCCTGGATGCCCAGGAAACTCCAGTTCATAAAGTCCATCTGCCAGTCGGCATAACGCTCTGACGTAAAGTGGAAGGTGTTGTCAGCCGCGGAGAGGGCGAGCAGCAGCAGCCAGAGCAGCCCGGTGGCGATCACGCCTTGCAGAACGAAGATCGAGCCGTAAAGGGCAACCAGAAAATAGACATCCCAGCCGAAGGATCGCTTGATTTTGAAGCGGGTAGAGAGGTCGCGGCTGGTGTACCAGTACCCGCAGACCATCAGCACCATAAATATCGCCGTTCCCATATTACGCCCTCTTTAACGCATTGACGTGGCGCAGAAAATCCTGGCGTACCTCGTTGCTTTTATAGTTCACCGAGGCATTACCATCCTGGTCGATGATAATCCGGTCGCCATCCTCAACGGCTTCAATGATTTCCTGCTGACTCATCACCTGAAGTAACGATTCCGGGCTGGAGAAAAGGGAGAGAAAGAAACGTCTCATGGCATGTCATCCTTATGAATAAAAAGAATAAGCCTGGAAGAGAACGGGGGAATTTACCTTAGGGTTAACCTGAAAAAGTAGCCCGATGGCGGTCAGCCCTTATTGCGCCTCGAGTTCCGGCACGAAAGTAACTTACCCAACCAACTGATAATTAAAATAATAAAAATATATTTCTGCACAAACTTGGACAAATAACTAGAATTGTGTAAGTTTTAATTATGCGCTTACGCTACGTTGTTTACCGCCAGGATGTGACCCATGAACCTTTTGCCTGACGTCATCAGTCGGTTTGTTGATTACTACACCGCGCTGGATTCCCAGCCGCCCTCGGCGCTGGCGGGGCTTTACCATCCCGATGCCACGCTTATCGATCCGTTTGGTGAACATAACGGCCTGTTCGCCCTGCAGCGCTATTTCACCCATCTGCTGACGAATGTCGAACACTGTCGTTTCACGCTTGATTCCCCTTTGATCGGCGAGCATCGCTTTGTTGTCACCTGGGTCATGCACTGGTCGCACCCGCGCATTGCCGGTGGCGAGCCTCTGGAACTGCCTGGCTGCTCCGTGGTGGACGTGGAAAAGGATCGGATTATTCGCCAGCGGGACTACTACGATGCCGGAGAGATGATCTACGAACATCTGCCTTTGCTTGGCTGGGCGGTTCGCGGCGTGAAGCGGAGGGTAAAATCATGATGACGGTCCTGATCACCGGCGCCAGTTCAGGCATTGGGGCGGGGCTGGCGCAATCTTTTGCCCGTGACGGTCACCATGTCATCGCCTGCGGGCGGGATCCGGCGCGTCTGGAAGCCCTGCATCAGCACAGTTCAAACATTACGGTACGCCTGTTCGATATGACAGACAGGGACGCCTGTCGCCAGGCGCTGACGGGCTGCGCGGCCGACCTGACGATCCTCTGTGCCGGAACCTGCGAATATCTGGAACACGGCGTGGTGGACGCCGCGCTGGTAGAGCGGGTGATGACCACTAACTTTCAGGGGCCTGTCAATTGCCTTGCCGCGCTGCAGCCACAGCTTGTGGCCGGTAACCGCGTGGTGCTGGTGAGCTCTATGGCCCACTGGCTGACGTTTCCACGCGCTGAAGCGTACGGCGCATCCAAAGCCGCGCTCACCTGGTTTGCGCAGAGCCTGCGTCTCGACTGGGAGCCAAAAGGGATTGCGGTCACCGTGGTATCGCCCGGTTTTGTCGACACCCCGTTGACCCGCAAAAATGATTTCGCCATGCCGGGCAGGGTGAGCGTTGAAGAGGCGGTAAAAGCCATTCGCCGTGGCCTGGAAAAAGGGAAAAACCACATCGCGTTTCCGGCGGGATTTGGTCTGACGCTGCGGCTGCTTTCCGGGCTGCCAGCGTTCTTACAGCGCGCACTGCTGCGCAGGATGGTGCGCTCATGAAGATCGCCATTATCGGCAGCGGCATCGCCGGGCTGACCTGCGCCTGGCGCCTTGCCGGCCATCATGAGGTCACCCTGTTTGAAGCCGGTGCCACCCCCGGCGGCCATACCGCCACGGTTGACGTGCCGACGCCACAGGGTACCTACGCCATCGACACCGGTTTTATCGTCTACAACGACCGCACCTATCCGCGCTTTATGGGGCTGCTTAGCGAGCTGGGCATCAGCGGGCAAAAAACGCAGATGAGCTTCTCGGTACACAATCCGCAAAGTGGGCTGGAGTACAACGGCCACACCCTGACGACGCTCTTTGCACAACGTCGTAACCTGGTGAACCCGGCGTTCTGGCGTCTGCTTGGGGAGATTGTCCGTTTTAATCGCCTGGCGAAACAGGCTCTGAAAGAGGACGTGGAGCCCGGCGCGACGCTGCAAACGTTCCTGGAACAGCATCGCTTTACGCCGTTCTTTGCGCGTCATTATATTCTCCCGATGGGGGCGGCCATCTGGTCGTCGTCGCTACAGGAAATGAAACGTTTTCCGCTGCCGCTCTTTTTACGCTTCTTTGAGAATCACGGTCTGCTGGATATCACTCAGCGCCCGCAGTGGTACGTGGTGCCCGGCGGCTCACGGGAGTATATCCGCGCTATTCTGGCACAGCTGGGTGACCGGCTCACGCTGCACCTCAACGCGCCGGTGCAGCGGGTAAGCCGTGATGCACAGGGGGGCACCCTCCATCTTGAAGAATCGAGCCACCGTTTTGATCAGGTGATTTTTGCCTGTCACTCAGCCCAGGCGCTGGCCATCCTCGACGCACCTTCCGCCGCTGAGCAGGAGGTGCTGGGCGATATTGGCTGGCAGCGTAATGAGGTGGTACTGCACAGCGATCCGCGCTGGCTGCCGGTGCGTCAGCGCGCCTGGGCCAGCTGGAACTACCGCCTGAGCGACCAGGATCAGGCCAGCGCCTGCGTAACGTACAACATGAATATCTTGCAGGGGCTGCCCGCCGGTAGCCCGCTGTTCTGCGTCACCTTAAACCCGGAAACGCCAGTGGACGAACGCTTCGTGCTGCGGCGCTTTGTGTATGAACATCCACTGTTTAACCCGCAAAGCTGGCAGGCACAGGCGCGCCGCAGCGAAATCAACGGTCACCAGCGGAGCTGGTTCTGCGGCGCGTACTGGTACAACGGCTTTCATGAAGATGGCGTGCGCAGCGCGCTGGACGTCGTCAATGCGATAACAGCCGGGGAGGGAAAACGATGAACAGTTGCCTCTATCACGGCGTATTACGCCACCGCCGTCTCCAGCCGAAAACGCATGAGTTCAGCTATGGCGTCTTCATGGCCTGGCTCGATCTCGACGAGCTGGAGAAGTTGCCCACCGTTGGCGTGCGGCGCAACCGGTTTGCCGCCGCATCGTTCCATGATGCGGATTATCCGCTGGGTTCGCCGCTTAAAGAGAACGTGCTGAATCGGCTGGAAAGCCTGACCGGCGAACGTCCTGAGGGGCGGGTGATGCTCCTGACGCAACTGCGCTACTTCGGCTTTCATTTTAATCCCGTCAATTTTTACTACTGCTATGACCCGGCAGAGACGCTGCGCTGGGTGCTGGCCGAAGTGCGCAATACGCCCTGGAACGAACGACATTATTACGCCGTCAATGGTCAGCACGCCCAGCCCACGGAGAAAGCCTTTCACGTTTCTCCGTTTAACCCCATGGACATGATTTACCACTGGCGCTTCAACAACCCGGATAACACGCTGCATATGCACATTGAAAATCATCAGGCGTCAAAGGTATTTGATGCCACGCTGGCGCTTCGCCGCGCGCCGCTGACCCGCCCGGCACTGCGTGGACTGCTGCTGCGTATTCCGCTGATGACGCTCAAAACCGTTTTCGCGATTTACTGGCAGGCGCTGCGGCTGTGGCTTAAGCGCGTGCCTCTGTATAACCATCCAGTCAGCAGGAGTGAACGCTCATGACCGATCCTGTCTTTGCGCTTGAACCCGATATCCCGCGCAACGTTCGCGTCGCGCGCTGGCTGCTCTTTCGCGTGCTGAGCGGCCTTCGTGGCGGCTCGCTCACGCTGCGTGAAGGGGCGCAGACCTTTCATTTCGGTGAGCTGTCTGCCGCGCTGCATGCCGACGTGCAGATCCTCAGCCCGGGCGTCTACTGGCGCGTCCTGACCGGGGGCAGCCTGGCTGCGGCGGAAGCCTGGATGGACGGCGAATGGGAAACCACGCAGCTCACGCCGCTTCTGCAACTGCTTGCGCTAAACAGCCAGGTACTGGGACGGCTCGAAAACGGGTTCCGCCTGCTTGGCAGACCGCTGGAGCGGCTTCGCCACTGGACGCGGCGCAACTCCCGGGCGCAGGCGCGGGAAAACATTGCGGCACATTACGATCTGGGTAACGCGTTTTATGCCCATTTTCTGGACAAGGAGTTGCTCTATTCCAGCGCGCTGTTTAGCGGGGAGGAGCAGGATCTTGGCGACGCGCAGCGGGCGAAAATGGCGCGTCTGTGCGAACAGCTGGCGCTGAACCCCAGCGATCATCTGCTGGAGATTGGCACCGGCTGGGGGGCGATGGCGGAATACGCGGCCCGTCACTACGGCTGCCGGGTGACCACTACCACGCTGTCGCAGGAGCAGTATCGCTGGGCGACAGAGCGGATTGCCCGGGCCGGTCTGCAGGACCGCGTTGAGGTGTTGCTCTGCGACTATCGCGATTTAACCGGCGAGTACGACAAGCTGGTGTCGATTGAGATGATTGAAGCCGTCGGGCAACGCTATCTGCCAACGTTCTTCCGCACCTGTCAGGCGCGTCTGCGTCCGGGTGGGCGCATGGCGATTCAGGCCATCACCATTCAGGATCAGCGGTATCGCGATTACAGCAAAAGCGTGGATTTTATTCAGCGGTATATCTTCCCCGGCGGCTTTTTGCCGAGCATAACGGCGATGAACGCGCTGATGACGCGCCACACCGATTTTGTGGTGCGCAACCTGTTTGATATGGGGCCGGACTACGCGTGCACGCTGGCGCACTGGCGTCAGCGTTTTCTCCATGCCTGGCAGGAGATTGAAAAACTGGGATTTGATGAGCGGTTTCGCAGGATGTGGCTCTATTACTTTGGCTACTGCGAAGCCGGGTTTAACGCCCGCACCATCAGCGTGGTGCAACTGACCGCCGAGCGCGTATGAAACGTTACGTGCAGGTTTTCGCCATGGCTATCGCGTTCGATCTCTACTGGACGCTGGTGGTGCTGTTTCGCGAGCGTGGCCTGATTATCTGGTGTGCGCTGGCGATCTTCGCCTGCCTGATGTTGCCGCCTGCACACCGCGTTTATGCCATTCTGCTGGCACTCGCGGGCACTCTGCTGGATGCACTCTGGGCGCTGACGGGGCTGATCGCCTTCACCGGTGAATCGCTGATGCCCGTGTGGATGGTGGCGCTGTGGCTGATGTTTGCCACCGTCTGGACGCAGCTCACCCGCACCACAACGTTACCCGGCTGGATGCTGATGCTGCTGGCTTCCGTGGGCGGTCCGGTGGCGTATCTTATCGGTGAGCGGCTCGGTGCCATCGCCTTTCTGGAGCCAACCTTTATTGTCGTCAGCTGGATGGTGCCGGGCTGGCTGGTGCTGATGCTGTTTTACCACCTGCTGACAGGGAGGCAACAATGAGAGCCGCACTCCTGTTCCTCTGGCTCATCACCCTGACGCCTTTCGCCCAGGCAGCCGACTGGCTTGGCTGGCGTAAGGTGGGGGATGCCACGCTGACCTGGGGGCCTTTCACCGTTTATACCTCCCAGTTGCGCACCCCTGAAGGGCGCTACACCGGCAAGATGCAGGATCAGGCGCTCATTATCACCTACGCGCGTGACATCGACAGTGAAGACCTGGTCGAGGCAACCCGCGACCAGTGGCGAGCACAGGGGGTTTTGCAGCAGGAACCGCAGAGCGAAGCCTGGCTGCGGATGCTTGCCTCGCTGTGGCCGGATGTCGGGCCGGGAGCGCAGCTGGCGTTCGTGCTTAACGATAAGCAGGGACAGTTCTGGTACCGCGCGCCTGCCGCATCGGGCACTTTCAGACCCCTGGGGCCGCCTCAGTCGCAAGCGTTCAGCACCCGTTTTCTGGGGATCTGGCTTGATCCCCGCACGCAATACCCTGAGCTGCGTCAGCAGTTAATCGGAGGACAACAATGAAACGTTTTTTGATCATGGCGCTGGGTGTGACGATGTTGCTGGCAGGCTGCAGCACGGACGTGACGGAGTACCGCCAGCAGCAGCCGCGGCTTGATATATTCCACTATTTCCAGGGAAAAACGGAAGCGTGGGGGATGGTGCAGGATCGCAGCGGGAAGCAGATCCGCCGCTTCCACGTGGAGATTGCCGGGGACGTGATTGGCGACACGCTGACGCTGAATGAACATTTTGTCTACGACGATGGTGAAAAACAGCAGCGGGTATGGCATATCCGCCGCGTGGCGACCGATCGTTATGAGGGCACGGCGGGCGATATTGACGGCGTGGCGACGGGGCAGGCAGCGGGCAATGCCTTCAACTGGCGGTACAGCATGAACGTGAAGGCCAACGGCAGCACCTGGCTGCTGCACTTCGACGACTGGATGTACCTGCAGGATGGTACACACTTGTTTAATAAAACCGAGATGAAGAAATTTGGCGTCACCGTCGCCACGGTGACGCTGCTCTTTACCCGCAAGGCGTAACGTTACTCGTGGGGAGGGGCGTTTTTACTGCCTGAGTAAATGAAAAACAGCGCAATACCCAGGCAGAGGACAGCGGCCAGTCGGCTCATCGAAAACGGAATGGCCGCATTGCCCAGCCAGCCAAAGTTATCAATCAGCATACTCATGGTGAGCTGACCAAAAATCACCGCGACCGTGGCGACGGCGGTGCCGATGCGCTGCACCGCCACGACCATGATCACAATGTACGGCACGCCAAACATCGCCCCGAGAAGCTGCCATTTCGGCACGTCCAGCAGGGTGACTGTCTGTTTTGGTTCAAAGAAAAAAATCAGCAAGGCGGTGACCAGCGCGCCAACGGAGAACGTCAGGAACGCGCTTTTGAATACGCCCACGCGGCTGCCAAGTTGCCCGTTGATCGCCGCCTGAACGCTTAGCGTCGCGCCGCCGCACACGGCCAGAATAATCATCATCAATGTCATCGTGTTACCCCTGTGCGACAAGAATCAGTGCCGCAATAATAAAACCCAGCGCGACGATCCGTTTCGCGTTGATCTTCCTGTGCGGTGTGCCCAGCAGACCGTAATGGTCGATCAGCAGGCTTTTAAAAACCTGCCCCGCCAGAATGCCAATCATCGTCAGGGCGATGCCGATGGCCGGGGTGGCGAGGGTCAGGATCACCACGTAAACCGGGCCAAGTACCCCGCCGAGCAACTGCCAGCCAGGCTGGGCAAAAAACGACGGGCTGTTGCGCGGGCTGAAGAACAGCATCAGCAGAAACGTCAGCGCGGCGCCGACGCCAAAAATGCTGAACGTGGCCCATAAATCACCGACTTTTCCACCCAGCGGCCCCAGCAGGCCAGCCTCTACGGAAAGCCCCATCCCCCCGGCAATCACCAGTAAAATCAAAACAAGCTGCATTGTTATTCCTCCGTTTGCAGGCGGAGAAGATTACGTCGGTCTGGTCATGAGAAAAATGCCATAATGCAGGAAACACCTTTGCAGGATATGCACGAATGTACGACGCCGGGAGCATGAACCTCCGTTCGCTGAAGATTTTTATCGCGGTTTTTGAAGCCGAAAATTTTTCCGTGGTCGCGCGCCGCGAGGGCCTTTCCGCCTCGCAGGTTTCGCGCATTATCCACCAGCTTGAGGACGCACTCGGCCAGCAGCTTTTTTACCGCAATACCCGGGCGGTGATCCCCACAGAAAGTGGTCATCTGTTTATCCGCTATGCCAGGGAGATGATGACGAGTTTTGAGGAGGCTCGTCGGGAGCTGGATGCACGTTCAACGGAGCCTTCCGGCACGATCCGCATTAATGCACCGGTCTTTTTCGGCCAGCGGCACATTGCGCCAGGGCTGCCTGGTCTGACGGCGCGCTATCCGCGGCTGAATATCGAGCTGACGCTGACCGATGATTTTATCGACCCGCACAAGAATGCCGCCGACGTGATCTTTCGCATCGGCGTGCTGACGGACTCCACCTTTCACGCGCGTATATTTGGTCAGCAGCGCTACCATCTGGCCGCTTCGCCGGACTATCTGCGACAGCACGGCGCACCGCAAGGGCCGGACGATCTGGCTCATCATCAATGCCTGGTCTACCGGGGTTCGTCGGGTCCTAACCGCTGGCTGTTGCGCGGTGCGGGGGAGGCGTGGGTGCACTATCCGGTGGTGCCATTAATGACGTCAAATAATGCGGAATCGCTGCTTTCTGCCGCGCTGGGCGGGATGGGGATTGTGCTGTTTCCGGACTGGCTGATTGGCGACCGCGTGCAGCAGGGCGAACTGGTCGCACTCCTGCCAGGGCTGGAGTGCGCCATTCATACGGAGCCCCTGAATATTGCGGCGATCTACCCGAACGCGCGGCATCCGCCCCTTAACGTCAGGGCGGTGATTGATCATTACGTCGGGTGTTTCGGTACGCCGCTCTACTGGCAAACGCAGGGTAGCTGATTACGCGCCAAGTTCGTTGCGGATGATCGCGGCTCCGGCGCTCAGCGCCTTCAGCTTACCGTTGGCAACCTGACGGGAAAGCGGCGCCATACCGCAGTTGGTTGACGGGTAAAGCTTGTCGGCATCGACAAACTGCAGCGCTTTACGCAGGGTGTCAGCCACTTCTTCCGCGGTTTCAATGGTGTTGGTTGCCACGTCGATGGCGCCTACCATCACTTTTTTGCCGCGGATCAGCTCCAGCAGATCCATCGGCACGCGGGAGTTGTGACACTCCAGCGAGATGATGTCGATATTCGATGTCTGAAGCTTAGGAAACGCCTCTTCATACTGACGCCATTCTGAGCCAAGGGTCTTTTTCCAGTCGGTATTGGCCTTGATGCCGTATCCGTAGCAGATGTGCACCGCTGTTTCGCATTTCAGCCCTTCAATGGCACGCTCCAGCGCCGCAATCCCCCAGTCGTTGACCTCATCAAAAAAGACGTTAAATGCCGGCTCATCAAACTGAATGATATCGACACCTGCGGCCTCTAACTCTCTTGCCTCCTGATTGAGGATTTTAGCGAACTCCCAGGCCAGCTTTTCGCGGCTTTTATAGTGCGCGTCGTAAAGAGTGTCGATCATGGTCATCGGCCCCGGCAGGGCCCACTTGATTGGCTTATCCGTGAGCTGGCGTAAGTATTTTGCGTCGTCCACGAACACCGGTTTTTGACGCGCCACGGCGCTGACCACCGTCGGCACGCTCGCGTCGTAGCGGTTACGAATGCGCACGGTCTGACGGTTTTCAAAATCCACGCCGCTGAGGTGTTCAATAAAGGTGGTCACAAAGTGCTGGCGCGTCTGTTCGCCATCGCTGACGATATCAATCCCCGCACGGATCTGCTCATCAAGCGATAAGCGCAGCGCATCCTGTTTGCCCGCCAGTAACTCCTGATCCTGTAATTTCCACGGTGACCACAGCGTTTCAGGTTGTGCAAGCCAGGTTGGCTTAGGCAGGCTGCCAGCGGTTGACGTCGGGAGCAATGTTTTCATATGTATAACCCTTTTAAATTCGATTAATTAACGCGCGTAGTTATCAGACCACTGCTCGAGTACGTGTTTGTAAGGTTTGATAAATTGTTCTTCCGTGAATTTACCCTGCTCAATGGCCAGCTGGCTGCGTTCGACACGGTCGTAAACAATTTTGGTTAATGAGTGATCCTGCTGATTCAGATCGGGGCGATAGCAGTGTCCTGCTGCCGAGTTAGCGTTATAAATTTCCGGGCGATAGATCTTCTGGAACGTCTCCATCGTGCTGATGGTGGCGATCAGTTCAAGATTGGTGTAATCACTGAGCAAATCGCCGGTGAAGAAGAAGGCAAACGGCGCCACGCTGTTTTCAGGCATGAAATAGCGTACCTTCAGGCCCATTTTCGCGAAGTACTGCTCCGTCAATGACTCGCCATCCGGCGTGTACTCAATGCCCAGCACCGGGTGCTGGTTACCCGTGCGACGATAAGTGTCTTTGCTGGACACGCTCAGGCAAATCACCGGTGCTTTTTTGAAATTCTCACGGTATTCCGGCGAATTAACAAAATGGCGGAAGATATTGCCGTGCAAGACACCAAACTTCTCCGGAATGGTGAAATGGGGCTGGTTTTTATTATGCTCCAGCAGCAGGACGCTGAAATCGTAATCGCGTACGTAAGAGGAGAAGTTATTGCCGACAATACCGTCGATGCGTTCGTTGGTTTTTTTATCGACAATTGTGGTTTGCAATATTTCAATGGCCGGGAAGGTTTTCTCCGCACCAATATTCAGATCCACAGAGACAATCTCAAGCTCGACCGCGTAACGATCGGCATTGGGGTTATCCCAGCACGCCAGGGCGTTAAAGCGGTTATTGATCATCACCAGGGTATTACGCAGGTTCTCCTGACGCTTTTCCCCGCGGGCGAGGTTGGCAAAGTTGGTGGTCGTACGCGTATTCTCTGACGGGTTATAATTTTCATCGAAGCAACTGCGCTTAAGGGTAAATGTAAAAGCTTTACTCATCTTGGTTATGCATCCTAAGTTCATGTTGCCAGGAAGTTATCAATGCATAATTTATGCCTGACGCGGTGGCGCAGGGGAAGTGACTTAATTTCACAGCAACATGAGCGAACTTCATGAAGGCTCAAGGGGCATGCGCCCCTTGATGTCAGGCTGAAGGGCGTTCGTTCCAGGCGTCGCTGTGCATGATGTTCCCATCGACGATACGCCAGGTAATTTTTTCATACTGCAGGCTTACGCTTTCAACATGGTTCATTTTATCGTTGGCCGCGATTTTCACGTTCGGCACGCTGCAGTTAACACCGGTGACCTTTACCTTCTCCATTAATACGGTGTAATAACAGACCTCCTGTCCAGCATCATTAATATGATAGAACTTAATTTCAGCACTTTTTAGCGCTTGCCCGGTAGAAGCTGCTTTATAGAGATAGGGCGTGGAGCTATCAACTTCCTTTTCAATCCGCATGGATGAATGTTGACGCGTGCCGGTGATCTTACCGTTAGCACTATCTACCGGGAGATTTAGACCATGACTTAGCCCTATGATCTCAATGCTACCTTCACGGTCCTGAACGTCTACGGATCCTTTAATATGTGCTCCGCCATCGTCTTTTAGCCACATATAGGGGGGAATTGGCATTCTTTATTTCCTTATTCTATTGATTAGCAGCATTGTTAATCGGTAAATAACCGTAGTAAGGGTAAATACAGTTAAAATATCGATATACGTATATGTGTCATATAGTGTTTCAGCATTAACATCACCATAAATAAAATCACATACGGAAGAAGCCACGTCATGATTAAGATAGAATTCAGCAGGCTCCAGCGTGCGACCTACCATCAGGCTAATGAGTAGAAACCCGATCGTTTTGAATAGCCTGATGCTCCATTTACGGGCAGGTGTTGGTATAGCCACTATTAATCACCTCAACCCAGCCGCGTGCCATAAGTGAACGCATACAGGGAACCTGAATAAGTTCGGTACTCATCAGAGCGTTACGGATCAATGCGTAATCAGAATTATGGGCAATCGTGATACATCCTTCTGATTGCGTACCCGGATGCAGACGAAATAATCCACGATATATGTTATCAATCCAGGTTCCATCGTCGATACCCCAGTCATCCTTGTACAGAGCAAACCACTCATCACGGCCAAACTCTGCACCGGATCGGACTTTGTTCCACTGGTCCTGCAACTTAGCTTTTAACCCTGATATGAAGCCTCCGGTTCCTCTGTCAACTATCCAGTATTTTCCCGGAGGAATAGGTCCCGAGCCTTTAACAGCGCCACATAGTCCATTGTTTCGATAGATTCCCTGCCCGGAATGCGCCATAAACACGCCTACACCGTGCAGGTTAAAAGGCGCATAGTCAGCACCGTTAAGCAGCATTGTTCCTTTTAAGGCCATATTTTCTCCGTACCCTTATAATAAGAGAAAGGCAGCCTACGCCTGTAGAGGGTACAGATACTGAACTCACATCATATTTATGAGTTGCTCATTTTTTTTAAGAAAATGACCTGACAATTTTTAATCACTCGTTAGGCGTCAACGTTAATAAATGCTGAATGAATAATGAACCAGCCTCAGGCAACTAAACGCCATGCCTACTTCTCTAACACACGCTCCGCAATTCCCGCTATAATCCCCAAAATTTCCAACCGGTTTAAACACACTCATGACAAAACTCACCTTACAAGAGCAGATGCTGAAAGCGGGCTTAGTCTCCAGCAAGAAAATGGCCAAAGTTCAGCGCACGGCCAAGAAATCCCGCGTGCAGGCGCGTGAGGCCAGAGAGGCGGTAGAAGAGAACAAAAAAGCGCAGCTTGAGCGTGACAAACAGTTGAGCGAGCAGCAAAAACAGGCCGTGCTCGCCAAAGAGTTTAAGGCGCAGGTGAAGCAGTTGATTGAGATGAACCGCATCACGGTGGCAAAAGGCAACATCACCTTTAACTTCACCGACGGCAATCTGATCAAAAAAATTGAGGTGGATAAGGCAACCCAGACCCAGTTGATTAACGGTCGTCTGGCCATCGCACGTCTGGTGATTAACGCTAACGGCGACTGCGAATATGCCATTATCCCGGCGGTGGTGGCGGATAAAATTGCCCAGCGCGATGCCGACAGTATTGTGTTAAACAGCGCCCTGAGTCAGGAAGAGCAGGATGAAGACGATCCGTATGCCGATTTCAAAATCCCTGACGATTTGATGTGGTAATACGGCTCAGAACGGTGCGGCGTGACGGGCGTTAACCGGCTCGCCGCTCACCGGATGAATAAAATTCAACTGACTGGCATGCAGCATCAGCCTCGGCGTTGTTCCGCTGCCAGGCCACGTCCGTCCTCCATATAAATCGCAGCCTAAAATCGGGTGGCCCAGCAGCTGACAGTGAATGCGCAACTGGTGGGTTCGCCCGGTTTCTGGCGTCAGTTCTACCCGCGTGAGCGGCATCGCCGCGTTTTGATGCAGGCGTTCCACCACCCGATAGCGGGAACGGGCGGGTTTGCCGTTAACGGCACAGATCGACATCAGCGGAAACAGCGCCGGATCTTTGGCAATCGGCGCATCAATCACCCCTTCATCGTTTTCCAGGTGGCCGCAAAGCAGGGCACTGTAGACTTTTTCCACGCTGCGCTGGCTAAACTGCTGGCACAGCGCGGCGTTGATCGCCTTATTACGTGCAATCACCATCAGGCCGGACGTGCCAAAATCCAGGCGATGCACCAGCGTGCAGCCAGGGAAGCTTTGAACCAGACGATAGTGCACCGAATCGAGATTTTGCGGATTCTTGCCCGAGAGGCTAAGCAGACCGGAAGGTTTATTGATCAGCAGCAGATGTTCATCCTGCCAGAGGATCGCAATGTCGTCATGACACGGTGGGGCAATAAAAGAATCAATAATCGCAGACATCAGGCCGCCCGGCTGGAGAGTGGGAGCGGATGATAACGAAATGCGGGAGAAAAGAAAAACCCTCTCACCGGGCGGTGAGAGGGGGAAATCTTAGGCAGCCACCAGGCTGTCGATCGCGGCTTTCGCGTCGGTCTGTGCTTTGGTCGCCACTTCAGGACCGTAAGCGATACCTTCTGCAAACACGAAGTTCACGTCGGTGATCCCGATGAAGCCCAGGAACAGGCTCATGTACGGCGCAACCAGGTCGGTTGGGGTATCTTTATGAATACCGCCACGGCTGGTCAGCACGATGGCACGCTTGCCTTTCACCAGACCTTCCGGGCCATTTTCGGTGTAACGGAAGGTAACGCCAGCGCGAGCCACCAGGTCGAAGTAGTTCTTCAGCTGGGTTGGGATGTTGAAGTTGTACATTGGGGCGTTGATCACGATAACGTCGTGCGCCTGCAGTTCAGCAATCAGCTCATCAGAGAGCGCCAGGGCTTCCTGCTGGCGTGGGCTCAGCGGTGCATCGCCTGGACGCAGCGCGCCAACCAGCTCGCCATCCAGCACAGGAATTGGGTTTGCAGCCAGGTCACGCACGGTGATTTGGTCTGCGGAATGGTGTTCACGCCACTGTTCAACGAAGTAATCAGACAGCTGACCAGACTGAGAGTACCCTGCCAGAATACTGGATTTCAAAACTAATACTTTGCTCATGGGTGATTCCTGTTTTGCATTTGATTGAAGGGGGTTGCCCCGTTGCTTGTTGACACTTTATTCACAATCCTGCCACAGAGATAGCGCAATATATCGAAGCCTATGTTCGAATTTTTTGAATAAGGCGTGGAAAGCGCTGATGTGGTACTCTATAGCAATCATTACAAAGAGATTTTATCCGGCAGTGCACTGCCCGTTAATGCTATGACAGAACAACAAAAACTGACCTTCCCGATGCTCCTGCAACAGCTTGATTCACTGATGCTGCGCGATAAACAGCGCTTTGCTCGCCGCTTGCACGGGGTGAAGAAGGTTAAAAATCCTGATGCACAACAGGCCATTTTCCAGGAGATGGCGAAAGAGATTGAACAGGCGGCAGGGAAAGTTGTGCTGCGCGAAGCGACTCGTCCGGCAATTACCTATCCGGAAAATCTGCCCGTCAGTCAGAAGAAGCAGGAGATCCTCAACGCCGTGCGCGACCACCAGGTGGTGATCGTGGCGGGGGAGACCGGCTCGGGGAAAACCACACAGTTGCCGAAAATCTGTATGGAGCTCGGCCGCGGGGTGAAGGGCCTGATTGGTCATACCCAGCCGCGTCGTCTGGCGGCGCGTACCGTGGCGAACCGTATTGCCGAGGAGCTGCAAACGGAGCCGGGCGGCTGCATCGGTTATAAGGTGCGTTTCAGCGACCATGTGAGCGATAACACCATGGTCAAGCTGATGACCGACGGTATCCTGCTGGCGGAAATTCAGCAGGATCGTCTGCTGATGCAGTACGACACTATCATTATTGATGAGGCGCACGAGCGCAGTCTGAACATCGACTTCCTGCTCGGCTACCTTAAAGAGCTACTGCCGCGTCGCCCGGATCTGAAAATTATCATCACCTCCGCGACCATCGACCCGGAGCGTTTCTCAAAACATTTCAATAACGCACCGATTATTGAAGTCTCCGGCCGTACCTATCCGGTAGAAGTGCGCTATCGCCCGATCGTGGAGGAGGCGGAGGATACCGAGCGCGACCAGTTGCAGGCAATTTTCGACGCCGTTGACGAACTGGGCAATGAGAGCGCGGGCGACATTCTGATCTTTATGAGCGGCGAGCGTGAGATCCGCGATACCGCCGACGCGCTCAGCAAGCGCGATCTGCGCCACACGGAAATTTTGCCGCTTTACGCTCGTCTCTCCAACAGTGAACAGAACCGCGTGTTCCAGCCACACAGCGGGCGCCGCATCGTGCTGGCAACCAACGTGGCGGAAACCTCGCTGACCGTGCCGGGCATCAAGTATGTGATTGATCCGGGTACGGCGCGTATCAGCCGCTACAGCTACCGCACCAAGGTACAGCGTCTGCCGATTGAGCCGGTTTCACAGGCGTCGGCCAACCAGCGTAAAGGGCGCTGTGGACGTGTGTCGGAGGGGATCTGTATTCGTCTCTATTCAGAAGACGATTTCCTCTCCCGCCCGGAGTTTACCGACCCGGAGATCCTGCGCACCAACCTGGCTTCCGTCATCCTGCAGATGACCGCGCTGGGGCTGGGCGATATCGCCGCTTTCCCGTTTGTCGAAGCGCCGGACAAACGCAATATTCAGGACGGCGTACGCCTGCTGGAAGAGCTGGGGGCGATCACCACCGACGAGCAGGCCACCGCGTATAAACTGACGCCGCTGGGACGGCAGCTCAGCCAGTTGCCGGTGGACCCGCGTCTGGCGCGCATGGTGCTGGAAGCGCAAAAACACGGCTGTGTGCGCGAGGCGATGATCATCACCTCGGCGCTCTCCATTCAGGATCCGCGTGAACGCCCAATGGACAAACAGCAGGCGTCGGATGAAAAACACCGTCGCTTCCACGACAAAGAGTCGGATTTCCTTGCCTTCGTGAACCTGTGGAACTACCTCGGCGAGCAGCAGAAAGCGCTGTCATCTAACCAGTTCCGCCGTCAGTGCCGCGTGGATTTCCTCAACTACCTGCGCGTGCGCGAGTGGCAGGATATTTACACCCAACTGCGCCAGGTGGTGAAAGAGCTCGGTATTCCGGTGAACAGTGAACCGGCGGAGTACCGAGAGATTCACATCGCATTGCTGACCGGACTGCTGTCCCATATCGGCATGAAGGACGCCGAAAAGCAGGAGTATACCGGCGCGCGCAACGCCCGTTTCTCCATCTTCCCCGGCTCCGGGTTGTTCAAGAAACCACCCAAGTGGACCATGGTTGCTGAACTGGTGGAAACCAGCCGTCTGTGGGGGCGTATTGCCGCGCGTATCGATCCGGAATGGGTGGAGCCGGTGGCGCAACACCTGCTGAAACGCTCATACAGTGAACCGCACTGGGAGCGCGCGCAGGGGGCGGTGATGGCAACCGAAAAAGTGACCGTCTACGGTCTGCCGGTGGTGGCCGCTCGTAAGGTCAACTACAGCCAGATTGACCCGGCGCTGTGCCGCGAGCTGTTTATCCGCCACGCGCTGGTGGAGGGCGACTGGCAGACGCGTCACGCCTTCTTCCGTGAAAACCTCAAGCTGCGTGCTGAAGTGGAAGAGCTGGAGCACAAATCCCGTCGTCGCGACATTCTGGTGGATGACGAGACGCTGTTCGAATTTTACGACCAGCGCATCAGCCACGATGTCATTTCCGCCCGTCACTTTGACAGCTGGTGGAAGAAGGCCAGCAAAGAGACGCCGGACCTGCTCAACTTTGAAAAGAGCATGCTGATTAAAGAAGGGGCGGAGTCGGTCAGTAAGCTCGACTACCCGAACTTCTGGCATCAGGGCAACCTTAAGCTGCGGCTGACCTATCAGTTTGAGCCGGGAACGGACGCGGATGGAGTCACCGTTCATATCCCGCTGCCACTGCTAAACCAGGTGGATGAGAGTGGATTTGAGTGGCAAATTCCCGGCCTGCGCCGCGAACTGGTGATTGCGCTGATCAAATCGCTGCCGAAACCGGTGCGGCGTAACTTTGTTCCGGCCCCTAACTACGCCGAAGCGTTTTTAGGCCGCGTCACGCCGCTGGAGATGCCGCTGCTGGATGCGCTGGAGCGTGAGTTCCGCCGCATGACCGGTACCACCATTGACCGCGAAGACTGGAACTGGGATCAGGTGCCCGATCACCTGAAAATCACCTTCCGCGTGGTGGACGATAAAAACAAGAAGCTGCAGGAGGGCCGTTCGCTCACCGCGCTGAAAGAGGCGCTGAAAGGCAAAGTGCAGGAGACCTTGTCCGCGGTGGCGGATGATGGGATTGAGCAGAGCGGGCTGCACATCTGGAGCTTTGGTCAGCTCCCCGAAAGCTACGAGCAAAAACGCGGCAACTACAAAGTGAAGGCCTGGCCTGCGCTGGTGGATGAGCGCGACAGCGTGGCGATCAAGCTGTTTGATAACCCGCAGGAACAGCAGCAGATGATGTGGCGCGGGCTGCGCCGCCTGTTGCTGCTCAACATCCCGTCGCCGATCAAGTATCTGCACGAGAAGCTGCCGAACAAAGCCAAGCTGGGGCTGTACTTTAACCCGTACGGCAAAGTGCTGGATCTGATTGACGACTGCATCTCCTGCGGCGTGGACAAGCTGATCCACGAGGCGGGCGGTCCGGTCTGGTCAGAAGAGGGCTTTGCTCAGCTTCATGAAAAGGTACGCGCGGAGCTGAACGACACCGTGGTCGATATTGCCAAACAGGTCGAGCAGATCCTCACCACCGTGTTCAATATCAACAAACGCCTGAAAGGGCGCGTGGATATGACCATGGCGCTGGGGCTTTCGGATGTCAAAGCGCAGATGGCGGGCCTGGTGTACCGAGGCTTTGTCACCGGCAATGGCTTCAACCGTCTCGGCGACACGCTGCGTTACCTGCAGGCGATTGAAAAACGGCTGGAGAAAATGGCCATCGATCCGCATCGTGACCGTGCCCAGATGCTGAAAGTGGAAAACGTGCAGCAGGCGTGGCAGCAGTGGCTGAACAAACTGCCACCGGCACGTCGTGATGATGAAGACGTTCAGGTGATCCGCTGGATGATCGAAGAGTTACGCGTCAGCTTCTTTGCCCAGCAGCTCGGTACGCCGTATCCGATTTCGGATAAACGTATTTTGCAGGCGATGGAGCAGATTTCAGCATAATGATAAAGTGTTTTCCCTCCCCCTGATTCTCTCCCCAGAGTGGGGGAGGGGAAGATTAAAAAATACTCATATATATATGCATGCGATTCCAATGTAAGGACTTCAACAACAACTTTATTTCTACTTAAGTGAAGAACAATAATGGCAATTGCTAATATATAATTCATTGAAAAAAGATTTTGCACAGAATATAACTTTCAGTAATAAATTTAGATGCTGAAAGCGATGTGCTATATGAACTATACTTCAAGTTAGTTTAAGTAAATTTAATTATGCTTGTTGTGGGTATGATATTATAATCTGCATTCATTGAGGGGATTATACTCAGAGAACGCGTTTTGCGCTTAATTATCATATTGACGAAAAGGACGAGTCAATGATCAAAAAAGTTATTCTAGCTACGGCTATATCTTTATGTATCTCATCTGCTTATGCAGGTGAAACCGCTGTTTTAAAGGTAACGGGCACGCTCACTAATTCCGCATGCACGCCAGAATTGAGCAACGGCGGAGTTGTTGATTATGGCACTATTCATCTTGGTGAATTGTCTCCTGACACGAATAACCAATTAGGGCAAAAGGAGATTAATTTTTCAATTAATTGCACTGCGGCCACAAAAGTAAGTTGGAGCGCAGCAGACGATCGTACTGATTCTCGCGCAAATATTACCGTTAAAAATGGGCGATATGGCGGTGCAGATGCTTCTGAAAGTTATTTCCTATATGGTGTTGGTAAAACAGGCACGGGTGTAAACATCGGTAACTACTCTTTATTTATCAAAGATTTTAAAGCTACAGTAGATGGTGAATCGAAAGATGTCATCATTCATAATACAGGCTGGAATACTTCTACATGGGCTAATGACGGAACTGCCGTCCGCAATGATACGATCACTAATGTCAGTGTCGCGGATCCAGGTACGCTAGAACCTGTTGCCTTCACCACAGCGGTATTCCCGTTAGTGACAGCATTAGCGATTAAAGATACGACATCTTTGGGTATTATCGATGATACGTCTCTCGATGGTCAGGCTACGATCACGCTAAAATATCTTTAATTTTTTGTAGTGGTATTCGCAATAAAAAAAGGGACTCATGGCGTCCCTTTTTTGTTGTCAACCCTGATGGATAGTCCATACAGGTCTCAGCCGTTTACCATCGCCAGCGTAAACCCATCCCACCCCTTAACCCCGACCGTTTGCAGCGCGGTGGTGGTTAAGCGCGGATTGTCCCCCATCATCTCGATAAACCGGCGAACACCCTGCACGCGCGAGTCGTCGCTTTGGCCGTTAATCACTTCGCCATCGCGCACCACGTTATCGCCGATAATCACCGTGCCGGGGCGGGAGTAGTGCAGCGCCCATTCGAGGTAGCCGGGATTGTTTGGCTTATCAGCATCAATAAAGATCAGGTCGAACGGCGGAACGTCGCCAAAATTTTCCAGAGAAGTCAGCGCCGGGCCTTCGATGAGTTCAATGCGTTGGTTGAGACCGGCAAGCTGAATATTCTGCCGCGCCACGCGAGCATGCGTGGAATCGGCCTCAAGCGTAATCAGCTTTCCGTCCGGCGGCAGGGCGCGCGCCATCCAGATTGAACTGTAAGCACCCAGCGTACCGATCTCCAGAACGCGCCGCGCCTGCGTCATGCGCACGAACAGCGCCAGCAACTGCCCCTGATTGGCCGCAACATCGTGTTCGGGAAGTCCGGCGCGCTGGTTGTTTTCCAGTACCCTGCTCAGTACGTCATCTTCAGGAATAAGCGACGAAATCATGAAATTATCAACTGCAGACCACTGTTGTTGCATAGATTGTCTCCTTGGGTTTTACTCCCTCTCCCTGTGGGAGAGGGCCGGGGTGAGGGCATCAGCGTGCAAACCGGGTTCACACGCTCTCCCAACCGCCGCCCAGCGCTTTATACAAATCAATCTGCGCCAGCAGCAGGTTATTTTTTACCTGCACCACGTTGGTTTGTACCGAGTAGAGGGTTCGCTGTGCGTCGAGCACATCCAGATAAGATGAATAACCGTTGCGATAGCGGTTCTGCGCAATGCGCAGCGTCTCCTGGGCCACCTCCTGTTGGGCCAGCAGTTCGCTAAGTTGTTCCTGATAACGCGTAATGGCGTCAAGGCTGTTGTTCACTTCGGCAAAGGCGTTGCGCACGGTTTTCTCATAGGCGTACAGCGCCTGATTACGCTGCGACTGGGAGATATCCACCTGCGCATTCAATGCCTGGCGGTTCAGCAGCGGGGCGAGAATACTGCCGCCTGCGCTCCAGAGCTGTAAAGGGTTGTCCAGCAGTCCGGAAAGGGTGCGATCCTGAATCGATCCGGTCGCCGTCAGGTTGATCGACGGCAACAGGCTGGCGCGCGAGGCGGCAAGGCTGGCATCGGCCGCAATAAGCTGACGCTCCGCCTGAACGATGTCAGGTCGTCGGTTAAGCAACGATGACGGCAACTGTGAAGGCAGCCTGAGCGGGGTAAGCATGCTGAAGCTTTCACTGCGCGCCACCTCGCCCGGGTTACTGCCCAGCAGCAGACTCAGGGCATTCTCTTGCTGCGCGATCTGATGCTGCAGCAGCGGCACCTGCGCCCGGGTGGCCCGCAGCTCAGAGTCAGACTGCATCAGCTCCAGGCGCGAACTGTAGCCCGTTTCAAACTGCCGTTTAGCAAGATTAAATGCCTCTTCGCGTGATTTCAGCGTGGACTCGGTGACGCGAAGCTGTTCGTCAAGCGAGAGCAGGGTGACATACCCGGAGGCCACCGACGAGGCGACAGTTAAATCTGCGGCAGCGGCGGCGGCTTTTTGCGCCTCCAGCGAGGCCTGCGCGGCATTGGCCGTGCTGCGGTTGACGCCCCAGATATCCACATCATAGCTGGCGGTGAGGCTGCCTTTGTACAGCGTACTGTATACCGGTAACCCCGTGGCGGCCGATTGCGTCCGGGCGCGGGTACCGGTTACGCCCGCATCCAGCGACGGAAACAGGCTGCCGTCAGCGGTATAGACTCTTGCCTGATACTCATTGATCCGTTCGCGGGCGATCAGCACGTCGCTGTTATTTTTCAGCGCCTGATCCACATAGCGGTTGAGATTGTTGTCGTGAAAATTTCGCCACCACAGCTGTTCAGGCGCGCTGGCGGGGCCGGATGCCGCCCGCCACTGGGCAGGAATGTGCAGTGACGGTTGGGCAGGTTTTACATCCACCGACTGGCATCCGGCAAGCAGAACGGCAACCAGCAGGCTGGCTAGCGGGCGAAGGGTCATTGCTTCGCCTCCCGCGTATCAATGGTCACCTGTACCGACATGCCAGGACGCAACAGTGCCGACTCTTCCGGTTTACCCAGCACTTCGATACGCACCGGAATACGCTGGGCGATTTTGACAAAGTTCCCGGTGGCGTTATCCGGCGTGATGGCGCTGAATTCGACGCCGGTCGCCGGGGAGATGCTCTCCACGCGGCCCTGATAGGCTTTGTTATTGAGTGCATCGACGGTAAATTTCACCGGCTGGCCCACGCGCAGCTCCGCGAGCTGGGTCTCTTTAATATTGGCGATCACCCAGTGCTGCGGCGGTACCAGGGTGGTGAGATGGGTTCCGGCCGTCACGTACGCGCCCAGACGCACCGCGATCTGCCCCAGCTGGCCGTCACGCGGCGCCACAATGCGGGTGTTTTGCAGGTCGATTTGTGCCAGCTCCAGCGCCGCTTTGGCGTTTTCCACATCCGCCTCCAGCGCTCCGCGGTTCACAATCACCGTATGCAGATCCTGGCGCGACATCTCAAGCGTCGCTTTGGCCTGCTCAATATCGGCGCTGCCCTGGGCCGCGCTGGCCAGCGCCGCGTCGCGTTCGCGGATGGAGAGCGATCCGTCCGCCGTCAGATCTTTTACACGTTTTAAATCCGCCTGGGTTTTCAGACTTTGGGCGCGGGCGTTTTTCAGGGCCGCCTCGTTACGGGCAATCACCGCTTCCGCGCTTTTACGCTGCTGCAGGTTATTATTCAGGGTGGCAATTTTCATCGCCAGCTGCGCCTCGGCCTGATGCACGCGCTGGCGATAGATGCGGTCATCAATCTGCAGCAGCAGGTCGCCTTTTTTCACCTGCACAAAATCCTGCACCTTCACGTCGGTGATATAGCCATTCACCTGCGGGCTGATGAACGTGGTCTGGCCGCGCACGTAAGCGTTATCGGTAAACTGCGCGTGGCGGGTGAACGGCGGCAGCTGCCACGCGTAAAGGATCACCAGCACGCCGACAATACCGATTGCCGCGGCGGTGAAAACGGAAACAATGCGCACATTTTTGCGGGTGTTGGCCTGCTCTTTGGCGGCATCCTGCTGACTCATAAACTCTCCAGAAATATTTTCAATTATTTGTTGCCGGTGGCGTTCTTAAGCGCCATACGGGCAGTGATGCGCAGGCGCAGCAAGCGCCATAAAATCCAGATCAGCGTGGCCGCGGCAATACTCGCGGTCAGTAAATAGGTGTCGTTGTAAGCCAGAATGTTTGCCTCAAGCGCGGTCACCGTCTGCAACTGGGTGATCGCCTGCGTGCCCAGCAGGGCGCTGTCGCCAATCAGGCTTTTGTACATCTGGGTATAAAGCTGAATCCGCTCGTTAACCAGCGGATTGAGCGTGGTGAGCTGGTCCGCCAGCAGGCTGGAGTGATACTTTTCGCGCCAGGTCTGGAAGGTACCGAGAATAGCCGAGCCCAGCAGGCCGCCGAGGTTCTGGCTCATGCCGAACATTACCGAGAAGCTCACCAGATTACGCGGGTCGGCGATGACGCCGCCAATGGCGGCCAGCATCGCGGGGGCGAGGAAGAAGGCACTGCCAAAGCCCAGCAGGAACTGGCTGAGCATCAACTGATCCGGGCGCGTCAGGTTGTTGGACTGGCTGTCCAGCAGCGAGGCGACAATCATCAGCACCAGGGAGGTGATAATCGGCCACGCCAGTTTGGTCGGCTTAATGGTCAGACAGCTGGTGACGATCCCGCAGACGATCCCGGCAAATATGGACCACGCCAGGTGCGTCATCTGCTCGTTCTGTAACCCCACGTACTGCAGCCAGCCGATGACGCCGGTGTTTTGCTCGGCCAGCACGATGCGGATCAGCAGCATAATCAACCCAAGGCGCACAATACTGCCGCTCGACAGCCAGCGGGTGTTCAGCAGCGGGTTACTGCGGTTATGTTCAAACACGATGGCGGAAACAATCAGCACCAGCGAGAGCGCCAGCGACCAGCCGATCCACGGCGCTTCAAACCACCAGTCCAGACGGCCCAGCGACAGCACCGCGCACAGCAGCGCCATCCCCGGTGCCAGTAAAAAGAAGGTGATAAAGTCTTTTTTCTCAAAGACCTTACGCCGATCGCCCGGCGGCAGTTTCAGCGCAATCACGCACGCCAGCGAGATGAGGGCCAGCCCCAGCTCGAAGAAATAGAGTCCGCGCCACTCATCAAGCTGCAACAGCTCGGTTGAAAAGAGCCGCGCCAGCGGAATGGCCAGTGACGAGCCGGTGATGCCAATGGTCAGCGCCTTCAGACGGTGCTTCGCCGGCCAGGCCTGGATCTGATAATAAATGCCCAGCGAACTGAGCGCGGCGGCCACCATTCCGTGCGCGGCGCGCACCATCAGCGCCGAACTGAGATCGTTAACGAACAGGTGGAAGAAGGTGACCAGCACATACAGCACCAGAAAGCCTTCCGTAAAGGCGCGCAGACCATACTGCTGGCGGAATTTCACCAGTAGCAGGTTAATGGAGATATTGGTCATCACATAGACCGCCGGTAGCCAGGCGATCTCGGTTGACCAGGCGCCGAAGGTGCCCTGCAAATTTTGCAGGTTGGCGGTGACCAACGCATTCCCCAGGGCGCCCGTCAGGCAGACCAGCAGACCCACAACGCCATAGGCAATCCGCTTTGGCGTGCTGTGCTCCGGCGTGGAGGGTGAACCCAGCAGGGCGGGTTTCTCGTGTGGCTGCCACTCGCGAGGAGCATAAGGATCGCGTTCGGGCAGGCGCATAACGTCGTTTACCTTTGAAAAAATTAAATAATTAGCGGGCTGGCGATTCTACGTCTGCCGTAAAACATAATACAAGTGAATATGATTTACGCATGTTAATCAAATGTTGAACTAAAGGTTTTAGGAAAAAGAGCGGCCTTATCTCTGGCACTTTAGGAATCAACGCCTGTTTTGACGCGACAAGTGCGGTACGCTAATCCAAATGCTGTAAGGAGGTGACGATGATACCGACATTTTTTCCCTGTTTGCCCGGCAGCACGCTCAGTGCCGTAAACACGGTTGGGCAGTGGCTGGCGCAGGATGACCTGCAACCGGGTCAGTCCGTGGATATGGTGATTCTGGCGGGGAATGCCGTCATGCCAACCATCGAAGCTGCCTGCCGTCTGGCGGCGGAGCAAGGGGTGCCCATGATCATTAGCGGAGGCATCGGACACTCCACGACATTTCTTTATGCCGCGATTGCGAAACATCCGCGCTATCACACCATTCCCACTACGGGCCGGGCAGAGGCGGCCATCCTGGCGGATATCGCCCGTGAATTCTGGCAGATCCCGGCAGACCGGGTTTGGGTGGAAGATCAATCGACGAACTGCGGGGAGAACGCCCGCTTTAGCCGCGAATTAATGACGCACCATCAGTTTGCCCCTGAAAGCGTGCTGGTGGTGCAGGATCCAACCATGCAGCGACGCACCATGGCAACGTTCGCGCGCGTATGCCGGGACGAACCCGTATCGCCGGAATGGGTGAGCCACGCGGGCTTTACGCCCGTACTGCAAAACGGTGACGATGGGCTGGTGTTCAGCGATTCCGGTGAAGGGCTTTGGCCGGTGGAACGCTATTTATCGCTGGTGCTGGGGGAACTGCCGCGCCTGCGTGACGACGTTAACGGTTACGGTCCGGCAGGACGTGATTTTATTGCCCACGTGACGATACCTGATGAGATCGAGGCGGCGTGGCAGGTGTTGCGCAATGACATTGTTCTGACCGACGCCCTGGTGAGCCGCGCGTTATTATGATCCGCTGCCCGTTTGCGAAAAGACTCACGCAAACGGGCATTTCAGGCGGCTGTTTTTGAATCACAGCGCCGCAAACTTATCCAGCGTGCGCACCAGCTGCGTCACAAACCCATACTCGTTGTCATACCAGGCGACGGCTTTCACCAGCTGCAGATCGCCCGCCTCGGTCACTTCGGTCTGCGTGGCGTCAAACACCGAGCCAAAGTGCGAGCCAATGACATCTGACGACACAATCTCTTCATCGGTATAGCCAAAGGATTTATTTCCCTGTGTCGCTTTTTTCAGTGCGGCATTCACCTCTTCAGCGGTGACCTTTTTGCCCAGAATGGCGACCAGTTCCGTTACCGAGCCGGTCTTCACCGGTACGCGCTGGGCGTGACCTTTCAGTTTGCCGCTAAGGGCCGGGATCACCAGGCCAATCGCTTTGGCAGCACCCGTGGTGTGGGGAATGATGTTCTCCGCCGCCGCGCGTGAGGCGCGCAGATCTTTCCCGCGCGGACCATCCACCAGCGCCTGAGTACCAGTGTAGGCGTGAATGGTGGTCATGGTGCCCACTTTAATGTCAAAGGCATCGTGCAGGGCTTTTGCCAGCGGGGCGAGGCAGTTGGTGGTGCAGGAGGCGACGGAGATAATGGTATCACTGGCGTCAATGGTGTCGTCGTTAACGTTAAACACAATGGTTTTCATCTCACCTGCTGGCGCGGAGATCAGGACTTTTTTGGCGCCAGCATCCAGATGCGCTCTGGATTTCTCTTCCGACGTATAAAAACCGGTGCATTCCACGACGATATCCACCCCAGCGGCTTTCCACGGGATATGTCTGGCCTCTTTCTCGGCGTACACCGCGATGGTTTTACCGTCCACAATCAGCGCGTCTTCGGTGAAATCCACGCTCCACGGGAAGCCGCCGTAGTTAGAATCATGCCGGAGCAGATAGGCCAGTACTTTGGGAGAGGTGAGGTCGTTGATGGCGACGACGGTGTTGCTGTCCTGGGTTTCAAGAAGGCGACGAAGTACCAGGCGTCCAATGCGTCCAAATCCGTTAATGCCAATTTTACTCATGGTTTTCTCCTGTAAACGTGTCGATGCGACAGTTTGAACTTATCCAGGCTTAGACCATGAGGGGCGGGGCAGCAATTGAAGATGCTTCATGCCCCGGGAAGTATTTGAAAATCCATACAGAAAAGTTAATGAATTTTTAAGGAAAGGTCGTTATGTTGGCGCGGTAACTGTTTTTTATCGGAAAATCACATGCGCACTAAATATACAGGCCTGCAAATCGGCATTCACTGGCTGGTGTTTCTGTTAGTTATCGTCGCCTACTGCGCCATGGAGTTCAGAGGCTTCTTTCCGCGTACCGACCGACCGCTGATCAATATGATCCACGTCTCATGCGGGATCGCTATCCTGGTATTGATGGTAACACGTCTGCTGGTGCGCCTGAAGTTCCGCGCGCCGCCGATTGAGCCGAAACCGAAAGCGATGATCACAGGCCTTTCGCATCTGGGGCATCTGGTGATTTATCTGCTGTTTATTGCTTTGCCGCTGATTGGCCTGGTGATGATGTATAACCGTGGAAACGACTGGTTTGCCTTTGGCATCGCCATGCCGCACGCGGCGGAATCCAACTTTGACCTGGCTGATGGGCTAAAAGAGTGGCACGAGACGCTGGCGAACCTCGGCTATTTTGTCATTGGCCTGCACGCAGCGGCGGCGCTGATGCATCACTATTTCTGGAAAGATAATACGCTGCTGCGCATGATGCCGAAAAAGCGGCAATAGCCCTCAACACTTTTGCCGCCTTTCTCGCCGGGTGGCGCTGCGCTTACCCGGCCTTGTATTATCCTCCCGTACAGAAAGAACCGGCCAGTTCTTTCTGTCAGGCAGTCCACATGCCGTACCCGGCCTTAGGCCACGAGCCTGTATTGTAGATCCC